>NZ_JAMZNK010000002.1 GCF_027980145.1 Flavobacterium azizsancarii
TTATAAAACGAAAAACGCTTATAACGGATATTTTTAAATCCTGTTATAAGCGTTTTTTATTGTCTAAAAAATAAACCTGATCAAAAATAAGGGATGTTTTTCAGTGCCCTCGTGTGGTCTCCACGACTTTTAATTTTAGATTATTTTCTACTATAAAGAGAACCATTTCTGATAGATTGTTTATTCAGTTCTCCTTTTTCGAATAAATTTTCTAAAATAGTTATCGCCTCAGCATAAGTTTTATCCAGAATTACAGCATATTCTTTTGGAGTTAAAGTAGGATAAATTTCAAAAAGCGATAACGGATTTTGATCTTCAAATTGATTCTTTTTTGCATCTGGAAATAAAGACAATAAGGCGTTTTCATAAAAAGCATAAGGTTTAGAACCATAAACCGTTAACCGATTATTACTCCCATCATAAAAAAGCAAAGTAGGAAAGCCTCTTACGCCAAGTGTTTTTGCATAATTCAAATCTTCCTGAAATAGAATCTTCGCATTATTTTCGTAATCAATTTTTAATTTGTTCACATCAAGGCCGGTAAGTTGAGCGGCTTCTGCAATATTTTCCCATTTTGCAATATTTTTCTTTTCCAGATACAGTTTCTCACGAAGAATTCTCATAAATAAGACCGCCTTATCCTTGCTCTGCATTTGCGCTGCTTTCATCGCAATACAAGACGGATAAGAAGAATCAAGAGGATCTTCAATCCACACATTTCCGTCAATTGGCATCTCATAATGCAAACTTGCTTCATCCCAATGATGGGCAACATCTGACGGTTTGCTTATCCCGCCACTGTTATAAGACCAATCAGGCAATAAACCACCCATTCGATAATCAATATCAATATATTTACCATATTCTAGTTTTAGTTTTCTTAGTTGTGGCTCAATCCCCCAGCATGACGAACAAATAGGATCTGTGTAATAGACTATTTTTACAGGTTTATTGTCTGTTTTAATAGAGACACTTTTACTTAATTTTTCATCGCCAGGCATTTCGCATGTTCCGGTGACAGGATCGCATAATAACAGATTAGTTTTGTTTTCGTTCATTTTTGAAGTTATTTGCGATTGACAGCTTAAACCGAAAATCAGAATTAATAATAGTAACAACCTTTTCATAAATAACTGTTTTAAATTTACGCTTAGGTTTTAATTTTTATAATTTTACTGCAAAGTTCGCTCATCTTTAATCATAAGTCAATTAGTCTAAAAAATATGACTACAGAAAATAAATTAGAAAAAGAAAATGAATGTCCTGCAGAAGGACTTCTAAAATTGCTGTCCGGAAAATGGAAACCACAGATTTTTTTATTGGCAGTAAGCGGACCTTTACGTTTCAACGGACTTTTAAGAGATATTAAAGGGGCTAATAAACAATCTATAGCAGTTGCACTTCGTGAACTTGAGGATTTTGAAATTTTAGATAAAAATATTATCAAACTGAAACCGCTTCACATCGAATATAATTTATCTGAAAAAGGGAAATCGTTGATTCCTGTTTTTAGGCAATTGGAGTTTTTCTCTGAGCAACAAAATATTAAGTGTGAAACTCAAACAGAACATTAAACAATAAAAAATCATGAAAAAACTATTTTTAGTGATGTTATTGCTTTTGCAGATTGCTACAATCTTCGGGCAAAACCAAAATCAAGATCCTTCTTCAAAAAAAATTATTGGAACCTGGTATGTTGATGCAAACCGAAATACAAAATGGATTTTCAGTCAGGATGGAAAAGTTTATAACTATGACAAGGATATTTTTAAGGTAATGTATCGTTATACAGTTTCGCACAACTGTGGAAACAGTTCAGATGATACTATTGAATTTATTACTTTAATGGGCAAAGATGGAAATGAATTTTGTTTTAGAATTAATAGTATCAATGAGAATAAAAACGGCATTTTGTCTCTTACTAAAATGGATAATATGGAATCTCTGAAGTTTGTTAACAACCTAAAAACCTGATTCGTAAAAATTTTTAAAATACCTTATGTATAACAAAATTAAGTTATCATTCTTAATGACTCTGTTTTTGGCAATACTTAGTTCCTGTACGCAAAAAAGTGTGAATCCGATTTCCTCCATTTCATATAGTATCGAAAATGGAGGTAAAGGCGCTGCAAGTTCAAGTATTACGATTTCAAAAGATTCAACAAAATATGTATGGGCCAATTATAAGGAAACAAAGACACGCTCAGAAGCAACTTTACCCAAAACATGGAATAAAATAGTAGGTATTATAAATCTGGAAGATTTTGACCAAATTAGTAGTAGCGAACGCCGTATTCAATATGATGGTTCGGATATTGTAATTGTCATAAATGATGATAAGGAACATAAACTTATTAATGGCGAGCAGGATTCAATACATTATAGTAAAATTAAACCTTTAAAAAAAATGATAGAACAGGAGCATAAAAGGTTAGATTCTTTAGCGTTGCGTCTTTAATTTATTAATTGAGAAGAATGAGACAACTACAAATAGTACTTGCAATATTAGTATTTTCCAGTACGGCACAGGCACAGTTAATTAAAAATTGTGCCACCTGTTTATCTAAAAACATCAAACCAGAACAAATCGAAAACCTAAGTATTGATGAATTGCGTTTTCTCTCAAATGATTTGTATGCCAGAAAAGGATATAGATTCAAAACGGGAGATATAGATAGTTATTATTCTAATATGAACTGGTATAGGTCTTTAGATAACAATGACAAAATTGTATTGATCACTATTGAGAAGCAAAATATACAAATGTTTCAGCAAAAAATCGCTGCACTTAAAGCAGAACGGGACAAGTTAATAAATGAGCTTAAAGCATTTAAATCGTTTGTACTTTCTAATGATAAAACGATCCTTAAGAATAGATATTCGTTCTCTACCCAAAACGAACAATACAAGAATATAACCGAAGCCTTGACAAAGATAAATCTTGAAGATATGAACTGGTCGAAAAATAGAGGTTTGTATTCAGTAACTATCGATAACGGAGATTATGTTATGGCGTATGAATTAAAAATTGATAAAAATAATATAACGATACAATACAGCAGTAGAGGAGGTACCGAAATTGGCGAATCCATATATCCGAGCGAATTTAGTGATGAATACTCTTTCTGGTGGGAATTTGAGTGGCAAAAAGATAAACTTAAATTTATAAAGATGAATGTGGCAGGATAGAACTCTGTAATGTCGTAAAATCATAAGATTTACATGAAATCTAGATGATTAGATAATCAAAAAAATAGAAGATTAACAACAGAATATTCTGAATTTCTGATAATGTGAATTTGTAATTGGCAGCAAAAAGAAGCTATACTAAAAAATAAGCTTCGTGTCTTAGCGCCTTAATGGCTAAATTTAAATGCATTAAACTTTTATTAACAAAAAGTAACTTGTCATTAAATTATATTTGTAAGGCAAAATTAATTTTAGCAATGACGAATATGAAAATCCACGCTTTTAAAATATGTACTTTATTATTCTTTGCTTTTTCGATAGCAGGATACAGTCAAAATGTAAAGTTGCTAAACATTGATCAGCTCAACGAAAGGATAAAAAACGGAAAAGACAGTACTTATGTTGTCAATTTTTGGGCAACGTGGTGTGCACCATGTATTAAGGAATTACCTCATTTTGAAAAAGTGGGCGCGGAATATAAATCAGAAAAACTGGCTGTGTTATTAGTCAGTGTTGATTTTAAATCAAAATTAAATTCGGCAGTAATTCCCTTTGTGAAGAGAAAAAACATGAAAAGCGAAGTTTTTCTGTTAAACGAAAGCAGTCCTCAGGAATATATTGACCGAATCGACAAAAACTGGTCAGGAAGTATTCCGGCAACACTCTTCATCAAAGGAGATAAAAGAAAATTTGTTGAAACTGAATTTACCTACGAACAATTATTAACTGAATATAAAAAACTATAAATTATGCAAAAGTTCATTACTACAGTCACGGTACTAGTATTTAGTATCTTATTTGCTCAGGCACAAACTGCGACATTAAAAGCAGGGCAAACAGCACCGGATTTCAAATTAAAAAATGTTGATGGTAAAGAAGTATCTTTTGAAAGTTACCCAAAAGCCAAAGGATTTATTGTTGTTTTTACTTGTAACACTTGTCCTTATGCAGTGGCTTACGAACAAAGAATAATTGAGCTAGATAAAAAATTCAAGTCACAAGGATATCCTGTAATTGCGATTAACCCGAATGATCCGGAAGCTTCGAAAGCAGATTCTTTTGATAAAATGCAAAAATTAGCAAAAGATAAAAAATATCCGTTCCCTTACTTATTCGATCAGGGACAAGTAGTAACAGACCAATACGGAGCAAAACATACGCCGCATCTTTATATTGTTTCTAAAACAGCTAAAGGAAATATTGTAGAGTATGTGGGAGCAATCGATAATGATCCTGAAGGAACTAAAACAGAAAAAATAAAATATGCTGAAGATGTGATTGCATCATTAAAAAGCAATCAGAAACCAGCTATTACCGAAACAAAAGAAATTGGTTGTACCGTAAAAAGAAAAGCAAAAGCTTAAGTTGTATTCCTTTTTCAATAGTAAAAAATGCCTCAATATATGAGGCATTTTTTATTATACAATGTTTTGTCATTTCGATCGAAGAGAGAAATCACAGAAGTAACTCGACAAAGATTATCGATTTTCTTTACAGGAATTAATTGTTTTGTCATTTCGATCGAAGAGAGAAATCGCACAAGTAACTCAACAAAGATTATCGATTTTCTTTACAGAATTTATAATGTGATTTCTCTCTTCGATAATGATTAAGATTATGTTTATGAGCACAGAAAAATTCTCATTCGACTAAATGACAAGATCACGTTTATTCATTACAAACTTTTCAGCTTTTTCATAAAAACAGGAAAAACTTCATTCAGTTCATCAAAAAGTGGGTTTTTACGATGCTTTAATTTCACTTCACTAAATAGTTTTAATCCAAGTGCAAATTGAGTTGCATCATTAGGATCTTCAAAAATATTTTTATCTTTTATTTTTTCTATAATACTGAAAACTTCGTCATGATTGTCAAATTGTATTCCAAGTTCTTTTGCCGGCTCAGTTTCGCCGTTTGCGTATTCTTTTAAACTTAACGTAAGATAATATTTGTTTGATCTTTTTTCCATGTTACTTTAATATTATAATTATTTCAACCATTTTTCTACAATGGTTTTAAAAGTCTCTTTATACTGTTCACCAACAGTTATTTCGGTTTTATTAACGAATATTGAATTTTTACTTATCGAATTTATTTTTTCTAATGCAACAATAAAAGAACGGTTGATTCTCATGAACTTTGATGCAGGTAATTTTTCTTCCAGCGCTTTTAGAGAGATTAAGGACATTACTGATTTTTGCGAATCTTCGAGATGCACTTTTACATAATCTTTCAGGCTTTCGATATATAAAATATCTTTCAAAGAAATCCTGACCCATTGATATTCTACCTTCAAAAAGATAAATTCATCATCTGCCGTTATAGACTGAAAGTGATTAGATGCTTCTTCAGACATTTGCAGGACTTTATTAGCCGCACGCAAAAACTCTTCGTAACTAAACGGTTTTAGAAGATAATCTACGGCATTTACTTTATAACCTTCAATAGCATAATGATTATAGGCTGTCGTAAAGATAATTTTGGGCAATGGTCCCGGCTGTTCCTGTAAAAGTCGGGCAAGTTCCATACCCGTTAAATTGGGCATATTAATGTCTAAAAAAACAATGTCCGGTTGCTGCTCTCGTATTAAACTCATAGCTTCAACGGCATTATCACAACTGCAGGCTAATTCTAAAAAAGGAGTTTGTTCTATAAAAGTCTCCACAAGTCTCAATGCGAGTGGTTCATCATCTACTGCTATACATTTTAATACAATCATTGTTCTAAAGTTATTTGCAGATTTACTCTGTATTTGCCATTTTGATCGACACCGCAGGTCAAAATGTGTTTATGAGGATAGATTAAGTGCAATCTTCGTTTGGTGTTTGTTAATCCAATTCCGCCTTGATCCGTAGTAGAAGTTTTCTCAAAGAAAGTGTTTTCCACTTCAAATTCAAGATTAGTTTCATTTTGTCTCAGTTTAATATGTATTTCACTCTTATCAGTAGCATGTACGCCATGTTTAAAAGCATTTTCGACTAAAGGCAATAACAACATAGGAACAATTGGATAATCGATTATTTTTTCCGGAATGTCTGTCGTTATGGTTAATTTACTATTGGCGCGAAGCTTCATCAAAGCTATAAAATCTTTCATAAAATCTGCTTCTTTTAATAAAGTAGTTCTTTCGCCTTCTGTACTATAAAGCAAATATCGCATCATACGGCTCAAGGTGTGTAGTGCACCACGAGAATCTTCGATATTGGTATAAGTAAGTGAATAAATACTGTTAAGCGAATTAAAGAAAAAGTGAGGATTGATCTGCGCCTTTAGCATAGCAAGTTCAGCCATTGTTTTATCCTGTTCCAGTTTTTGCTTGTGTTGAGCTGCTTTTTGCCAATGATGCAACATCGCCCAACTGGTGCTAATACCTAAAACTAAGAGACTAATTGTGAAAACATAGTTGTCAAAATAATCATTTCTATATTTTTTAAAACCTAAAATTTCCGCCAGTTTACTATGCAAATCAGTATTGTAATTGTAGATATAAGCGATAAACTGCATGGCAAAAATGATAAAAAGTGCCCATAACAAAAACGGACTTATGTTATCTCTTATAATTGTTCTTGGAACTATAAGCTGTGCATTAGAATAAAAAATAACAATCATAAAAAACAGCACAATAGATTGCCATAACCAGAAGATTGTTGGCAGCACAATATTCCATGTTAAAGGTATGTAAAACAGTAGGGTAAACCCTAATAATAACCAGGCAAGGATATGTAATCCGGTGAATATGTATGGTTTAAAAAAGGTTGGAGACATTTTATTTTTGGATTTTATGACAATATTACACTATATTTATAAAAGATATAAAAGCAATCGGCAAAAATAGAATCAGAACCTTTAAAAACCAATTTAGAGCCGATGAGTTTATTTGTACGTGCCTAATTGCAATGGATTAACTTCTATCGGTTCTCACGTTATATCTATCGATTATCTCTAGGGCTTCGTCTATTGGTAATTTTTTGTTTGTAATATTTTAGTTCTTTTGTTTCTATATAAATTGATAATTACACATTTTTCACAATGAATAAGCAATCCTTTTTAAGCATTCTCGCAGCATCTGTTATTATCGCATCGTGTGGTAATAAAAATGACAAATCAGCTCAGGCTGGAGGTGCACCACAAGTTAAAGAGTACAAAACTGTGACTTTACAGCCACAATCAGCAACATTATATACAGACTATCCTGCAAGTATTCAGGGACAGGAAAATATAGAAATCCGCCCAAGAGTAGAAGGCTATATTGATAAGATATTTGTTGATGAAGGTGCTGTTGTAAAAGCAGGTCAGCCATTATTTAAAATCAGTGCTCCTGAATATGAACAACAAGTTCGTACTGCAGCGGCAAGTATAAAAAGTGCTCAGGCAGATTTAAGCGCAGCAAAATTAGCTGTAAATAAAGTAAAACCGCTTGTAGAGAAAGGAATTATCAGTAAATATGATCTTGAATCAGCACAGTATACATATGAATCTGCTGTGGCTACGCTTGCACAGGCAAATGCAGCTTTAGTAAATGCTAAAGTTAATTTAGGATATACTACAGTAATAAGTCCAGTTAATGGTGTTGTGGGGTCAATCCCGTTTCGTTTAGGAAGTTTAGTGAGTTCTAACACAGCTGATCCGTTAACAACAGTTTCGAGTATTGGCAACGTTTACGCGTATTTTGCCATGAATGAAAAAGTACTTTTGGAGTTTACCAAAAACACTCCCGGAACGACATTAGCAGAAAAAATCAAAAAATTACCGGAAGTTTTATTAGTACTTTCAGATGGTTCAACTTATCCTGAAAAAGGGCGTATTGAAACCGTAAATGGATTAATTAATACAGAAACAGGTTCGGTTAATATTAGAGCTCGTTTCGCAAATCCAAAAGGAATTATTAGAAGTGGAAGCAGCACAACGATAAGAATTCCGAATGAAGTAAAAGACGGAATATTAATTCCGCAGAGTGCTACATTTGAATTGCAGGATAAAATGTTTGCAGTTACAGTAGGGAAAGACGGTAAAACGAAAAATGTCAATATTACCGTGATGGACAATACAGCCAAAACTTATTATGTAGTAAAAAGTGGTTTAAAAGCAGGAGATCAAATCGTATTAGAAGGAGTAGCTTCTCTAAAAGACGGAAGCGAAATTAAAATTGACAATCAGAATCCAGAAACGGTTTACGCTGACTTAAAATAAAAAAAAATGTTTAAAATATTCATACAAAGACCTGTACTTTCGACAGTAATATCTGTTATTATTGTCATTTTAGGTGTTTTAGGCCTCGTTGAGCTGCCTATTTCTCAGTATCCCGATATTGCTCCGCCTACAGTAAACGTAGCAGCAAGTTATACAGGTGCAAATGCAGATGTTGTACTAAAAAGTATCGTAATTCCGCTTGAAGAACAAATTAACGGTGTAGAAAACATGACTTACATGACTTCTACAGCAACGAATGATGGAAATGCTTCTATTAAAATTTTCTTTAAAGTAGGAACAAATCCAGATTTAGCGGCGGTAAACGTTCAGAACAGAGTTTCCAGAGCAACAAGTTTATTGCCTGTAGAGGTAACTCAGGCTGGTGTAACAGTAACAAAGAGTCAGAGTAGTAACTTATTGATTTTCTCTTTATATAGTGATGATCCGGCTTATGATCAGACCTTTCTTCAAAATTATGCTAAGATTAACCTTGTTCCTCAAATTCAGCGTGTAGTTGGGGTAGGAGATGTAACCGTTTTTGGTGCAAAAGATTATTCTATGAGAATCTGGTTAAAACCAGACATCATGCAACAATACAAACTGATTCCAAGTGATATTTCGGCTGTTTTAGCAGAGCAAAACATAGAAGCTGCACCTGGTAAATTTGGTGAAAATGGAGATCAGGCATTTCAATATGTAATAAAATATAAAGGTCGTTTAACCAGTTCACAGGAATTTGGAGACATTGTTATCAAGTCTGTTGGTAACGGACAAATGTTGCGATTAAAAGATGTTGCTAAAGTTGAGTTAGGATCTTTGAGTTATTCCTCAACAATTAAAACAAACGGTGTAGAATCTGCGGCAATGGCAATTAGCCAGACTCCCGGATCAAATGCACGTGATGTAATCAACAACTCTAAAGCACTTATTGAAGACGCTGCCAAGAACTTCCCAAAAGGAGTAAAATATACTATTCTTGTTGACGTTAATGAAAACTTGGATGCTTCTATCGAAAAAGTAATCCATACTTTGGTCGAAGCCTTTATCCTGGTTTTTATCGTAGTATTTATTTTTCTTCAAGATTTTAGATCAACATTAATTCCGGCTATCGCAGTTCCGGTAGCGATCGTAGGAACGTTCTTCTTCCTGAATTTATTCGGATTTACAATCAACTTATTAACGCTTTTCGCGATGGTTCTTGCCATTGGTATTGTGGTCGATGATGCCATTGTCGTCGTCGAGGCGGTGCATGCTAAACTGGATCACGGTTATAAATCTTCTAAAAAAGCAACCATTGATGCAATGGATGAAATTTCCGGAGCAATTATATCCATCACACTGGTAATGTCTGCCGTATTTATTCCGGTTACTTTCATTACAGGTTCTACCGGGGTTTTCTATAAACAATTTGGTATTACATTAGCCGTGGCGATTATACTTTCGGCGATTAATGCATTGACTTTAAGTCCGGCATTGTGTGCTTTGCTTTTAAAGCCACACGCTGATGATCACAAACATAAAAGTTTTATTCAAAGATTTTATACATCGTTTAACGTTGCATTTGATAATGTTACGGGCAAATACAAACGTTCGGTTCAATTTCTTTCAGTAAAAAAATGGATCGTATTGGCGGCGATTATAATTGCAGGTTCAGCGTTATTTTATATGATGAAAACCACACCGTCAGCTTTCGTTCCTGCGGAAGATCAAGGAGTTGTTTTTGCTAATATTAGTTTACCGCCATCAGCTTCTATGGAACGTTCTGATGTAATAGCGAAAAAAGTAGACAGTATTGCACATACCATTCCCGGGGTAAAAAACACACTACGTATTGTAGGACAAAACTTTACAGCCGGAGCGGGAAGCGCATACAGTATGGTAATTGTAAGACTTGAAACATGGGAAAAACGTGATTTAAGTGTAAATGATGTAATTGGTCAGCTTTTTGCCAAAACTAGTGGTATTCGTGAAGCCAATATATTCTTTATCTCACCACCAACAATTTCAGGATTTGGACAAAGTGGTGGATTCGAATTTCAGTTGCAGGACAAAGGTGGTCATACGACAGCAGAATTCTTTAAAGTAAATCAGGATTTTTTAGAAAAATTATCAAAACGTCCTGAAATACAATATGCAACAACACCTTTTAATCCAGGTTTCCCTCAATATATGATGGATATTAATTTGGCAAAAGCAAAAGATGCAGGAGTTTCTATTAATACGATTTTGTCTACGATGCAGGGTTATTATGGAGGTTTGTATGCTTCGAATTTTAATAAATTTGGAAAACAATATCGTGTTATGATTCAGGCTTCGCCGGAATTCCGTACCAATACAGAAGGACTAAACAAGATTTTTGTTCGAAATGTAGCAGGAAATATGGCACCAATTACTGAGTTTGTAAAAATGACCAGAGTATTTGGACCGGAATCAATTTCAAGGTTTAACCTTTTCTCTTCTATTTCGATTACAGGAGCACCAAATCCTGGTTTTAGTTCAGGAGATGCAATTAAAGCCATTCAGGAAGTTGCTGCACAAGAGCTGCCTACAGGTTATGGTTATGAGTTCTCCGGTTTAACACGTGAGGAATTAGCATCAGGAAGTGAAACTGTTTTTATCTTTATCTTATGTCTTGTCTTTGTTTACTTCTTGTTAAGTGCACAATATGAGAGTTATATTTTACCATTTGCAGTATTATTATCCATTCCGTTTGGTTTAGCAGGAGCTTATTTGTTCTCGATTATATTCAAATTAAACAGTAACATTTATTTACAGATTTCCTTAATCATGTTGATTGGATTGTTGGCGAAGAACGGTATTTTGATTGTCGAATTTGCCTTGGAAAGAAGGCGTAAAGGAATGCCAATCGTACAAGCAGCAGTCGAAGGAGCCGTAGCACGTTTGCGACCAATCTTGATGACTTCTTTCGCCTTTATTTTAGGACTTGTTCCTTTAATGTTTGCGTCGGGAGCAGGAGCTGTAGGAAACAAATCAATTGGTACAGGAGCTGTCGGAGGTATGTTAATTGGAACAGTTTTAGGAGTATTTGTTATTCCGATATTGTTTATCATTTTCCAGACTTTACAGGAAAAAATTAGTGGTCCGGCAAGAGAGGGGTATGACGATGGAGATGATGACGAGGAAGTACAGCTAATCGAAGCTCATAAAGAGTAATAATTTAATTAAGAAAAAATGACTCATAGTACAAATAAATATATTCTAATGGTAGTCGCAGTCACACTTTTAAGTGGCTGCGTTGCTAAAAAGTACGAACGCCCCACAGCTATTTCTACAGATAAGTTGTATCGTGATCAGGTCTCTGCCGATTCGACTACGATTGCAAATATGCCTTGGCAGACAGTTTTTAAAGATCAAAAACTGAATGCTTTAATTCAAAAAGGATTAGATCAAAACCTGAATTTAAAGAATGCGATCGAAAATATTGTTCAGGCACGTGCGACCTTGCGTCAAACGAAACTGGCGTATTATCCAACTCTGGATTTTGATGCAAATGCAACACGCAATAAGCAGTCTAAAGCAGCATTAAACTTTCCGGCAGGAATTAATATCAATACACTCACAACGACCTATAAATTAGGTTTAAGTACCTCGTGGGAAGCTGATATTTGGGGAAAATTAAGTAGTTCTAAAAGAGCAGCTTTAGCAACGTATCTTTCTACAGATGCAGCCAAACAAGCGGTTCAGACACAATTGATATCAGATATTGCAAATAATTATTTTTTATTACTTTCTTATGACAGGCAATTAGAAATTACAAAAGCAACGTTAGAAAGCCGTATTAAAAATGTTGAAGTTATAAAAGCTTTAAAAGAAGGAGCAATTGTTACAGGAGCGTCTGTTGTACAAAGTGAGGCCAACCAGCATGCAGCAGAAGTTTTGATCCCCGATTTGAAAAGAAGTATTCGTGAAACTGAAAATGCGCTTAATATTTTATTAGGACAAGCTTCAGGACCAATTGAAAGAGGAACCATAGGAGATCAGGTAATTCCTGAAAAACTTGCGATAGGTTTACCAGCTCAATTGTTAGAAAACCGTCCGGATGTTCGTCAGGCTGAATTTGATTTCAGAACCGCTTTTGAGACTACTAATCTGGCTAAAACTTATTTTTATCCAAGTTTAACACTTACAGCAAGTGGTGGTTTGTCGACTTTGCAATTAAGGAATTTCTTCGATCAGTCTATTTTTTATTCTATAATAGGAGGATTAACTCAGCCTATCTTTAATCAGGGACTTAATAAAGCCAGATTGACAAACGCACAATCAAGACAAGTGCAGGCTTTTAATAATTTCCAACAAAGTCTTTTGGTTGCAGGTCAGGAAGTTTCTAATGCCATGTATGCGTATGAAATGGCGGTAGCCAAAGAAGATTCCAGAGAGAAACAAATCGAAGCTTTAGAGAAAGCCGTTGATTATACACAACAGCTTTTAGAATATAGTTCTTCTACTAATTATACAGATGTATTAACATCAGAACAAAACCTTTTAGCAGCTCAATTGAGCGGTGTAAATGATAATTTACAGAAATTACAAGCTGTAGTTGATTTATACCGAGCTTTAGGGGGAGGATGGAAATAAACAAATTAATTAATTGGTTTAGAGGGCTGTATGAAATTTTTATACAGCCTTTTTTATTTTAACTTTTTATCGGTTGTGAGTTACTATTCGTCGATTGGTTTTGCCCTTTCGTATAATCAATAGGATAAAGGCTAATAAATGGCATTACTTTCGCTTTGTTTCAAATCAAATAACTTAATACTACAAAAATGAAAAAATTAGGAATCGCACTAATACTTTTGATGAGTGTTTTTGCACATGCGCAAGTTTCGATCAATGTAAATATTGGTACACCGCCAAATTGGGGCCCGCAAGGTTATGACAATAGCAGATATTACTATTTACCGGATATTGATGTTTATTATGATGTAAACCAAAGTCAGTTTATTTATGATAATAACGGTAAATGGATTAGAGAGAACAGATTGCCTTCAAGATACAGAAATTATGATCTATATGGAGGTTATAAAGTAGTGGTTAATGATTATAAGGGAGATGCTCCATATACATATCATAAAAAACACAGAAACAATTATCCAAAAGGTTATCAGGGACCTCCTCAAAAAAATAGAGGGAATAAACCGGATAAGAGTAATAAACAAAATAACAGTCAGAAAAATTATAACGGGAATTCAAAAAATAATAATTCAAATCACGGTAAAGGAAATTCTAATAAAGATCAGAATCATTCGCATGATAATCACCATTAATTAAAATATGAATAAACAAAAACGCCTCAAATTACGAGGCGTTTTTGTTTTACAATAATGTACTTTATATTGAGGTCTTTACAATTGCTGAACTGCATTTGTTTAAACCTGTTATCTTGTAATAATCTTATTTTACCAGTTTCCTTTTAGGCCTTCTTTTAAGGCAACATCATATTTATCTAAATCAAAACGATATAAATCCGGAGCTTTATGAGCGCCTCCTTTTCTGGATTCATCCAGTTTAGTTAAAATATCATATCTTAGTATTTTACGATAAAAATTACCTCGATTTAGTTTTTTGCTCAAAATAGCTTCATATAATTTTTGAAGTTCCGGCATCGTAAATTTCTCAGGCAAAAGATTGTACCCAATTGGATGATTGTTTAATTGTTCGCGTAAGGTAAGCAATGCTTTATCGAAAATTGTTCTGTGATCCATCATAAACGGAGGTAAATCTTCGATAGATTTCCACTCACAAGCCGAAGAATACTCATCGACGATCAGATTGACTTTTGAATGTTCTGCTAAAGCGTAGTAACCTATCGAAACAAAACGTTGCTTGTACCATAAATTATCATCATATTTTTCAAACGCACTTTCAGAGCGATTTAAATTTCCAAAAGTATAAAATTGCTGCAGATAGATATTTTCCGTTCCCGTTCTGTCTTTCAGGATACGAATTGCAGCATCATCGACATTTTCTTCTTTTTGAACATAACCACCCGGAAGCCCCCATAGATCCTGATCTTTCATCTTAACGGTTAAAACCTGAAGAGTAGTTTCATGAAAACTAAAAATAACACAATCAATAGAAAGTGTCGGAATGTATGTTTTCCACGATTCTTCAGATTGTTTTTCAAGTATTTTTTTAAATTCCATTGCATTGATTTATTTTCAAATTTACAGTTTTTGTAAACTATAAATCAAATTAAAAAATCTAAACTTCCTTTTTAACAAAAAAAAGGAATAAATCTATAAAGTACTTTTCTGTTGTCGTTCTTAATGATAAACCGTAATTATTGGGAATGACTCATTTTTAGATATTTATAATTGAGATGAACGAAATTTTAAGCTGATTTATTTGTTGATGTAAAAAAAAGTGTTTAATATTGCTTCTATATGAAGCAATGAAATATCACCAGTAAAAGCTTTACTATTTTTTCCAAAACAATTTAATATTTCTAACTATGAAACCAAGCTTTACCAAAACTGCCAGAGTATCACTTTTGACTGCTTTAGTACTTTCAAATTTATCATGGAAAACCATTCCAAACGATGAAAACAACCCACCGCTTTTAACCATTAAGGGATTTACATTTGTTGATTCTAACAGAAATGGGAAATTAGACATTTGGGAAGACACACGCCTTTCTGTTGATCAGCGAATTGATTCAATTATCAAACAAATGACCAATGCCGAAAAGGTAGAACTGCTTATAGGAACAGGAATGCCCGGAATAGAAGTTTTGACAGGTCCTGTTGGAGATTCTAAGCAAGGTTTGGTTCCCGGAGCTGCCGGAGGAACGGCTTCTTTTGAGCGATTTGGAATTCCTGCGACTGTTGTTGCTGATGGACCTGCAGGTTTAAGAATTGAACCGACAAGAGAAAATGATTCAAAAACGTATTATGCAACCGCATTTCCTGTAGGTACAGCTTTGGCATCGACCTGGAATAAAACGCTTTTAGAAGAGGTTGGAAAAGCAATGGGTAATGAGGTAAAAGAATATGGCGTTGACGTTTTATTAGCACCGGCACTGAACATTCAAAGAAATCCTTTGAACGGAAGAAATTTCGAATACTATTCTGAAGATCCTTTGATTTCTGGAAAAACGGCGGCGGCAATAGTAAACGGAATTCAGTCGCAAGGCGTAGGAACTTCGATCAAACACTTTGCAGTTAATAATGAAGAAACCAACCGATTAACAATCAATGCGCACGTTTCTGAAAGAGCTATTCGAGAGATATATTTAAAAGGTTTTGAAATCACGGTAAAAGAATCTCAGCCCTGGACGGTAATGTCCTCCTACAACAAATTGAATGGCACTTATACTTCTGAACGTAAAGATTTGCTAACCCAGGTTTTGAGAAACGAATGGGGCTTTAAAGGAATTGTGATGACGGACTGGTTTGGAGGTTTTGCAGGTTTTGAATCGATACAGAATGGTTCAAGTTCTGATGTAGTACAACAAATGATCGCCGGAAACGATCTTTTGATGCCAGGAATTCCAGTTCAGAAAAAAGCATTATTAGAAGCTTTGAACTCGGGAAAAATATCTCAGGAAGTGGCCAATACAAATGCAAAAAGAATTTTAGAATATATTTTTCGCACACCAACTTTCACAAAATATAAATACAGCGATAAACCGAACTTGACTAAGAATGCCGAGGTAACAAGAAATGCTGCGGCAGAAGGAATGGTTTTGCTTAAAAACACAAATAAAGCATTGCCTTTTGCTGAAAAACAAAAAGAAGTTTCTTTATTTGGTGTTACTTCTTATGCCTGGATTACAGGCGGAACAGGAAGCGGAAGTGTGAATAATAAACATACAGTTTCGCTTTTAGAAGGTTTGAATGCTGCGGGTTATAAATTAGACAAAGAAGTGGTTGATTTATACACACCTCACGCAGAAAAAGAACTTGTTGCTGAAAAAGAGCGAAGAAAAATAAAAGGAATTTTGGCTTTGCCTGAAAGACTTCCTGAAATGAAAATGGACGATGCTTTTATTGCTAAAAAAGCAGCAAGTTCTGAAATCGCTTTTGTGACTTTAGGGAGAAACTCCGGAGAAGGAGGAGACAGAGTTGTGGACAATGATTTTAATCTCGCAAATGAAGAAATTGAAATGCTGGATAAAATTTCAAAAGCTTTTCATGCAAAAGGAAAAAAAGTAGTGGTTATTTTAAATATAGGCGGTGTAATCGAAACAGCTTCATGGAAAGATAAAGTAGATGCTATTTTGTTAGCCTGGCAGCCAGGTCAGGAAGGCGGACACTCTGTTGCAGATGTAGTTTCGGGGAAAATAAATCCATCCGGAAAACTTACTATGACTTTCCCAGTGAAATATTCTGATACACCTTCAGCTAAAAACTTCCCGGGATTTCCTGCTAATAATCCAAAAGAAGTGACGTATGAAGAAGGAGTTTATGTTGGGTATCGTTATTATAATACTTTTAATGTCAAACCATCTTATGAATTTGGCTTTGGAAGTTCGTATACTAATTTTGATTTTTCAGATGTGAAATTGAGTTCACCAACATTCAATGATAAATTAACGGTTTCAGTTACTGTAAAAAATACAGGAAAAACAGCCGGAAAAGAAGTAGTACAAATTTATCTTGCTGCACCATCAAAGTCTATTGATAAACCAAAAGAAGAATTGAAAGCTTTTGGTAAAACCAAAGAATTAAAACCGGGAGAAAGCGAAACACTAAAATTGACTTTATCTGCAAAAGATCTTGCTTCATTTTTAGAAAATAAAAGTGCCTGGATTGCAGAAGCCGGAACGTATAAAGTTTTGGTTGGAGCTTCGTCATTAGATATCAAAAAGACAGCAGAATTTTCAGTAGCAAAAGAAATTACGGTCGAAAAAGTAAAGAAAGCTTTTGAGTTAGATTCAAAGTTTACAGAACTTAAACCGTAAGTTTTAGTTAATCGTTGTTTGTAAAAAAGCCTTCCGGAACTCATGTTTTTGGAAGGTTTTTTTTTTTGTATTTTATATTGTTTTTTTTAATTATAGAAACATTTTTAAATTATTGTATGGAATATAAAACATCCTTATTACTAATCGATTATTGTTTATATTAGCTAAATGTCCAGAAATTAAATCAAAAAAAGGAAATATGAAATTATTTACAAGTGCATTTATTTTATTTATTGCTGCCATTACCAATATCAATGCGCAATTTGTAGGCAGTTATTCTCTTAAAGATGGAGGAGTAGATATTCAGAGTTCCAGTTTATTTGTTTTACCGGACCATACCTTTATTGTATTTTATGCCGGCGGAACTCCGCTACAAGGAAATTGGACGGAAGAGTCAAAGGATAAGATCAAATTAGAAATTAATACGGAGAACAAATCAATTTTTAGTGTGTATGCAATTAAGGGTAATCCGACCAATAAAAATGTTCAATTTAGTCCTTCAGGTCAAATAAATCTTTATGTTTCTGTTTCAAAAAATAAATTAAAACAACCCGTTTACCAGCCTTTGTTTGATGAAAAGTGGGGTTGTTTAGATCGGGATTTCGAAACAAATATTGCGGACAAAAAGGCTGAATTAAAGTTAGTTTCTCCGGAAATAGCAATTGATTTTTCAGATAATATAAAATATCCGGTTGCGTCAAATGTCTACACTTTTCAATTATCAGACAAGTTTTCGAACTATAGAATCTTTATTGATCCAAATGTAAAAGCCCCGTTTAAAATTGAAATTATAAAACAAAACGAAAAATATATCATTCAGGACACAAAGGGAGGGAAACCAATTGTAACGGATCGGGATGATATTGCAGAGGAGATGATTACAAAAATAAAGGCTGCCTTGATGCCCTGGCAAATTAATGATCTTATGAGAAAAGGGGTAGAAGTTGAGATGCTAAATCCTGTAAAAGTCGAAAAAACAGAATTTAATAAACCAACAGAAAAACCTTTGTTTATTGCAAAGTGTGAACAATAAACGATCTAAAACCGATGCTGTAAATAGGTTAGGAGAGGCTTTATTCTTTTAATAAATTTGTTGAAGATTTTTTCATACCTTAAACTAACGATTTTAAAATATCCAAAAACACCTTTACCGCTTTCTTTTCGTATACTTCTTTTATAGAAATTAGCATAGCAGTTCGTGTCATATTCTTACCCTCAATTGGAATACATACTATCTCTTTTTCATTTTTAATCGTAGTCTGGGTAAGAATCGTGTACCATTTACCGCTTTTCACGAGTTCTAATAAAGTAGGAATGTCATTGATTTCGATAGCGACTTTTGGATGCAGATTGTTTTTATTAAAAGCATCATTAATAAATTGAGTTGTGCTATACCCTTTGGCGGGAAGCGCAAGAGAGAGTTTGCTAATTTCTTTTAAAGATATCGATTTCCTGCTTTTTAAATCTGAATTTGTTGAAGTTACGAGCGTCATTGGAGACGTAAAAAGAGTTTGATACTTAAAATGATTTTCGGTAAGAATCTCTTCAAAAGTAAGAATGATATCCAATTCAAAATGGTTTAATTTTTCTATTAATTCCTTAGAAGTTCCAAAAACAATTTCGAATTCGATTTTAGGATATTGATCATTGAATTTAACGAGGGTTTGAGTCACGATATCCCGTAATGCATAGGTAACGCCAATCGCAATTTTTCCGGTATTCAGGTTGTTCAGGTCTTTTAATAACTGAAGACCTTCATTTGCTTTACTCGTGCTTTGCAAGGCATAAACAGAGAATAATTCTCCGGCTTCTGTTAATGTAATTCGTTTTCCTATTCGGTTAAAAAGTGGAATTTGTAATTCGTCTTCAAGTTGTTTAATTTGTTGCGATAAAGTACTTTGGCTAATATTTAAACTATTAGCCGCTTCAGTAAAGTTGAGCAATTCTTTTGCTTTTAGAAAATATCTAAGTTGTCTGAGTTCCATTTTTGTAAATCGGTTTTATCGATTGATGCTATCGAAAAATAAGGTTTTACAAATATAGAAATTCTTTAGACCTTTGTAACAAATAATGATTGTAGTAAAATGAAAATAATACCATTACAAGAAGGGAATTACGTTGTAAACAAGGATAAGGAGTTTAAACTTATTAATGAGTTCCCGTCAGATTCAGGACTTAAAATGGCAATTCAGCCTTTTTTGGTTGTTACTGAAAATGATTATATCCTTTTAGATCTGGGGTTAGGAGTGAATAAAAACGGAAAACCTTTGATTCATCATTTACTGGAAAGTCATAACATTCTGCCCGAACAAATTACAAAAGTCCTGATTTCGCATTTCCATAAAGATCATATCGAAGGAATTGGTTATTTTGACGGAGAAACTTTTATTCAAAATTTTCCAGATGCAACCATTTATCTGCAAAAAAGAGAGCTTGAATTTGCTCTCGAACAACAACATCCCTCTTATAATTTAAGTATATTAAATCAAATAAAACAATTTTCTAATGTTGAAATGCTGCAATACGATAAAGGGCAAATAACGGACGAAATTTTCTATAAAGTTTCTGCCGGACATTCACCATTTCATCAGGTTTTCTGGATTAGGGAAAACAATGAGATTACTTTTTACGGCGCTGATGATTTGCCACAAGAAGCTTATTTAAAACTTCATGTTGCTTACAAAACAGATTACAATGGTAAACGTGCTATGGAATCGAGAAAAAAATGGGAACAGGAAGCCAAAGAACAGCATTGGAAAGTGCTTTTGTATCATGATATGAAAGTGCCGGTGTTGGAGTTTTAGTTTTGTAGAGTATAGAGTATAGAGTATAGAGTATAGAGTATAGAGTATAGAGTATAGAGTATAGAGTATAGAGTATAGAGTATAGAGTATAGAGTATAGAGTATAGAGTATAGAGTATAGAATAAAGAGTATAGAATAAAGAGTATAGAATAAAGAGTATAGAATAAAGAGTATAGAATAAAGAGTATAGAATAAAGAATAAAGAATAAAGAATAAAGAGTATAGAGTATAGAAGAAAGAGGATAAATTTAGAGTGGATTGAAGAATAAATAAACGCGTTTATTGCACATCGCTATGTGAATTAATATAAAGTGAAACGCCTTTTTTAAGAAAAGGAAATCTATGTTTCTATGTGTTTAAAAAAAAACTCCACTAATCAAACATTTGTATGATTTTGAAGAAGATTATTACAAACGTATTCAGATACAATTTCAATTTAAAAAGGGGGAAATTGTTACGGGATACATTTATGCTTTAAGCCAGTAAAACTGCAAATAGAAGTAAAATTGACAAAGGTTTGAATCAGATGTTTTTGATTCAAACCTTTTTTATAAAATTATTTCAAAGCTTTTACTTTATGTCCGTAGATTCCAAATGATAGAATGATAACAAAACACAACAAGGGAATAATATATCCGGATTGAATATCATCATGTTTCATATCGATTAGAGTTCCCATTCCGTATGGCAGGATTGCTCCGCCAACAATCGACATTACTAACCATGAAGAACCTGTTTCTGTATTTGATTTTAAGCCCACAATACCCAAAGAGAATATCGTTGGAAACATAATCGACATAAAGAATCCGATTCCGCCAAGCGCATAAATTACATATATTCCTGTTCCGTAAATGGCTACCATACACAATAAAATACTGCAAACGCAATAGATCGAAAGCAAGACATAATCTTTAACGAATTTTAGAAAGAATGTCCCAATAAAACGTCCTGCCATAAACAGAAAACCATAAATACCAAGGTAATATCCCGCTGTTTTTTCGTCTAATCCTGCGCCTTGCTGCGCAATTCTAATAAAGAAACTTGTGATACAAACTTGTGCTCCAACATAGAAAAACTGAGCTACAACTGCCCAGCTTAAATGACGAAATTTTAATACAGAGAAGAATCCCGGTTTTACTTCAACCTCTGCATGTTGTGCTTTCATCGAAGGCAAATGCATGAAATAGAATAAGATTGCCACCAAAACAAGTACAGTTCCCAAAATAATATAAGGTAACTTTACAGATGAAGCTTCTTCTAATAAATAAGCAGCCTTTGTTGCATCTGGCATTGCAGCCATTTGTTCCGGTGTATGATTGGTTCCCGAAAGAATAAATAAAGAACCCACAATTGGTGCGACCATCGCAGCCAAACCATTAAAAGAAGCTGCTAAGTTCAATCGTTTTGATGAGGATTCCGGAGGTCCTAAAATCGCAGCATACGGATTTGCGCTGGTTTCCAGAATAGTTAGCCCGCAGCCAATTACAAATAAAGCAAACAAAAACAATTCGTAAGTTCTGGTGTTTGCTGCAGGAACAAATAGAAAAGCGCCTGCCGCGAAAACCAATAAGCCGGTAATAATACTGTTTTTGTAACCAAAGCGTTTGATTAACATTCCGGCAGGAATTGCCATAATAAAATAGGCGAAAAATACTGCCGTATCAATCAAAGTCGATTGACGATTGTTTAATTCACAAGCCTTTTTTAAGTGCGGAATTAAAATAGAATCCAGATTGTGAGCCATTCCCCAAAGGAAAAATAAACTTGTAATTAATATAAAAGGCAAAAGGTATTTTGTTCCTGTTCCTTTTTCTGTAGCGACTTCGTGTTGGTCGCCAGTTTGGTTGGTTATTTGCATAGTTTTTTTTAGTTAATAGGTTCAAAGAGGCAAGAGACAGAGGTCCAAAGGTTTTCGTTTTATATTCAAAGTATAGAAACCTTTCTACCTCATAAAATATTTTTTTTCACCAATAATAGGTGATCACAAACGAGAACGACTTCACCTTTTTGATTGAGAATTTCTACGTGTTCAGTTACAGTTCCCATATCCGGTTTTTTGGCTTCGCCTTTTTCTGAGATCGTGATTTCAGAATGGATGGTATCGCCAATGTGCACAGGTTTTACAAATCGCATTCTGTCATATCCTTTAGAAAAAGCTTCCGGATTAATTTCAGATGCGGTCAGGCCAATGCCAATGCTAAAAACCATAGTTCCGTGCGCGATACGTTGACCAAAAGGTTGTGTTTTGCACCATTCCTCATCCATATGATGCGGGAAAAAGTCGCCTGTATGACCCGCGTGAACCACAAAATCGGTTTCGGTAATCGTTCTGCCAAAAGTGACGCGTTTATCGCCAATGTGATAATCTTCGAAAAATGTTGATTTGAAATACATATATTTTTTGTTTGAAAGTTTCAAAGTGATAAAGTCAAAAGTCAATCACTTTTGATTTTATGACTTTCGATTAATTTATAATTCGCTAAGAGCAACCCCTCCATTTTTGTTACTGATATAACAGGCTTCAACTACCTTCATCGTGTCGAGAACATCCTGAACACTGGTTAAAAGTTTAGTATCAGAACCTTCTTTAAAACGCATTAGGTTGGACATTGTTCCTATGAAAGCTTCGGGAAACCACGAACCCTCGAGTTCGATTTTTTTCCATTCGTATTGCCCTTTTTCGTTTGCTAAAGCATATTCAAATTCATCAGGCAAACCATCGGGATAATTCATTAATAATCCCATTTTAGCTTTTATCGCACCTTTTGTTCCTTCCCATTTGATGTAGCTTTCCTCATGTTTAGGGCCAAAATGATGATCGTGATTTGTATTAATCACAACATGTTTGTCTTCTCCATAATCTAAAATGATGGTAGAACGAGAAGAGGATAGTTTTTTTAGCGGATGTTTGGCCGTTTTTGCCATGACACTCTTCGGATTTCCCAAAAACGATCTGATGCAATCGATATAGTGAACACTATGAAAAAGAATTTCTAATCTGGGATGTTCCTTAATCAGCGGAAACAACTCCCAAGGTGTGTTTACAGTAACTTTAAATTCAAAATCATACAAGTCGCCAATAATTCCTTCGTTGATTAAATGTCTTGCAGTGCTTACGAATGACGCAAAACGCAATTGAAAATTAATTGCCGCGACCAGATTTTTTCGTTCGCAAACCGCAACAATTTCACGTGCCTGAGCGAGATCATTTCCCATAGGTTTCTGAATCAAAACTGCAGCGCCATCAGGTAATTGTTCTAATATTTCGATGTATTGATCAGGCAGGACTGTAATGTCATAAACAGCATTTGATGGCGCGTTTTTAACTGCATCAGCTACATTTTCAAAAACATGGCTAATCTTAAATTGTTTCGCCAGATCATGCGCTTTAGAAATCGTTCTGTTGGTAATACCAAAAACAGTAAAACCGGCCATTTCATAAGCAGGTAAATGCGCATCTTTAACGATTCCGCTTGCTCCGATGATGATAATCGGTTGGTTCGTTTCAGGTAATTTTGGTTGATATGGAATATTCATAATTTTTAATTTAAAGGTTCTAAGCTGCTAAGGGACTGAGTTGCTAAGATTTTAGCATCCTTGTTAACCTTTGTCAAAGTTGTAGCAACGTATTCAATGCGTTAATTTTTCAATCATATGCTGAGTTTCTTCTAATAGTTTTTCTGAGGAAATATCACTTTCAATCGCTTTCAAAACCATTTGATCTATTAACCCGGTTACTTTAGGCCAAATAGGGGTTTGAGGTAAAGTCAAAGCATTTTCATGTAACATCTCAAGCTTATGATAAAACGGAATGATATTGTTGATTTCAGGGTCATTCCATGTTGATTTTCTACAGCCAATTCCGCCTTCTATAGTCAATAGTTTATCACTTTCCGGTGAAGTAGCAAATCTCAAAAAGTCGTAAGCCAGTTTTTGATGTTTACTTCCGGAACCAATGGTATACAACCAATACACATTCAAAGAAGCCGTTTTATGGTTAAGGTCAGAAGGTAATTCCGTAATATCAACTTTGCCTTTTACTTTCGATTCATCGATCACTTCACACATCGAAGCAAATCCAAACCAGTTGATGGCCATTGCGGCTTGCCCTTCGGCGAAAGCCATTCCTGCTTCAACCGAGCCAAATTCTTTCGACTTGGGATGAACGGCATTTTTATTGTTTACAATTTTTCGATAAAAATCTAAAGCTTCAATTGCCACCGGATTATTGATGTTAATTTGATTTTGATCGTTTAATAAAGATTCGCCACGAGTCCACAACTGCAGGCAGAAATCAAAAACCATATTGTGACCGTCTGGATAATTGGCAAAAATACAGCCGTACAGATTTTGTTCGGGACGGTTAAAAAACGTGGCTATTTCTACAAATTGTTGCCATGTTTTGGGTGGATTTAATTCATAACCCAATTGCTTTTTGAAGTTTTCTTTCTCAATATTATTTTCGAATAGATCTTTTCTAAAAATCAAACATTCAGGACCGTCATGAAATGGTAAACCGTAAATTCCGTTATTAACTTGCTGTAAATTCAATAAAGATTGCGACCAGCCTTCAGGATAATCCTGAGGTGGGTTGTGATTGATAGAGGAAGTTAAATCCAGAACCGCTTTTTCATTGGCAGCATCAAAAATCCAATCAGTATTCAGGTGCGCAATATCCCATTTTCCGTTTTTCAGACCTTGATTTGTAATGGTTTCTTCATAAATATCATGCAATTCCAGTGGAATCATTTCAGCTTCAATCTGAACATTATTTTTGATGCAAAACAAATCCCATAGTTTTTGCAGCGTACTTTCGAAAGGATCAAATTTGCGGACAGCGATTCTTATTTTCTCCATTATATTGCTATAAATTCTTTAATAATTTGTTCGTTATCCTGTCCTAATTTTGGAGAACCTTTGCCTGAAACTAAATACTCTCCGTCAATTTTAATAGGACATCTTGTCGTTTCATACGAATAACCGTCGAGCATTGTTACTTTTTGCGTAAAGTCTAAAACCTTAAATCCTTCTTCTGCAAAAAGCTCCTGATAATTTAAAACTCCGGCACACCAAATATCTGCTGGTTCTAAAATATTCAACCAAAAATTAGTATCCTGAGTTTGTAAATGTGTTGCGAGAATATTTTTTATTTCATCTCTTAAAGTGAATTTATTTTCAGGAAATGCCAAAAGCGCATCGCATTTTAAAAGTGAAGCGAGAACCGGAATAGATCCCATTGCCAATGCCAGAAAGCCATTATTGGTTTTGTAAATTCCATAAGGTGCGCCTAAATAAGCGTGAGCATTATTCGTTTTAGTTCGAACAGGTAATTCACCGCCATCATTAAAATAAGTAGTAATCGTTTCAAACTGAAAATCAAAAGCCGATTCTAACATGCTGACCTGAACCGAAGCGCCAATAGTATGAGTTGCTTTTCTATACAAAGCCGCCAAAATTCCCTGAGCCAAATGTGCACCTGCCAACATATCGACAATCGATAAACCCATTGGTACGGGACCATCATCCTGATTGCCGCTTAGCCACGTTAAAGCCGTTAAGGATTGTAATAGCAAATCCTGTCCTGGTAAATCTTTTAAATCCGGATGATCGCCAAAACCTGAAATTGAGGCATAAATTACATTCGGATTTATCGCTTTAACATCGTCATAACTTAAACCAATGCGTTCCATAACTCCGGGTCTGAAATTATGCATCACGACATCGGCTTTAGCCAATAGTTTTTTTAATTTTTCAAGTTCCTCAGGTTCTTTGAAATCAATGGTAAACGACTCTTTGTTCCTGTTAATGGTATGAAAAACAGAAGATTCACCGTTCATGATCAAGTCTGATGTGTATAAGGTTCTGCAAATATCGCCTGTTCCCGGTTTTTCAATTTTTATCACGCGTGCACCCAGATCAGCCAACCGCAAACTTGCAGAAGGACCAGATAGAAACTGGCTAAAATCTACTATTAAATAATCTTCTAATGGTTTCATGCGTTGTGTAAAAATTGTTCGTGTATTTTTAAATTGTCTTCTCCAACTTTTGGAGCTGCTTTTGAGCTTACTAAAATTTTTCCGTCAAGCTGAATTGGACTTCTTGTTGTGACCATAGTTTCTCCATCTGAATTTTTTACGGTTTGTTTCAATTTCAATTCCTTTACAAAAGGCTGACTGTCGAGTTCTTCATAATTGAATACTTTTCCGCACCAGATTCCTTCTTTTTGAAGTACTTTCAGCCAATAATCAGCTGTTTGAGTGGCTAATTTTTCACTTAATAAAGTTCTGATTTCATCCCTATGTGTAAACCAATGTGGTTTGTCTGCGTACTTATTTAAGTCTAATCCTAACGCATTTCCAATAAAAAGCAAATCGCCCATGGCCAAAGAAAGAAAACCGTCCTGAGTTTGATAGACACCATAAGGAGCACTGAGAAATGCATGTGCACTTCCTTTGATATCGCCTCTTTCCGGTAATTGTCCGCCATCATTCATGAAAGAAGTAATGGCTTCAAACTGTACATCCAAAACCGATTCTAACAAACTTACTTCGACCAAAACCCCTTTTCCGGTTTTGGCTCTTTTAAGTAATGCTGCCAAAATTCCCTGTACAAAATGATTACCGCACATCAAATCTGCTACAGCCAAACCAAACGGAACAGGTTCCTGACTTTTTCGACCGCTTAACCAACTCAATCCGGATAAGGATTGCAATAATAAATCTTGTCCCGGTTTTTTTGCCCACGGACCAATATTCCCATAACCCGTTATAGTTCCGTAAATTATTTTTGGGTTGATTGCTAATGTTTCAGTAAAGTCCAATCCAATTTTCTCCATCACGCCAGGTCTGAAATTATGTGTCATAATATCAGCCTGGGCGATCAGTTTTTTGATTAAAGTTAAATCTTCAGGGTTTTTAAGATCTGCTGCAAAAGATTCTTTATTTCGGTTAATGGTATGAAATAACAAACTGCTATCATCAACAAAAAGATCTTTGATACTTAATTGTCTGCAAGCTTCGCCTTTTACAGGACGTTCGATTTTGATGACTCTTGCACCTAAATCGGCCAATTTTAATCCCGCTGAAGGCCCTGCCAAAAACTGGCAGAATTCCAATACAACTAATCCTTCAAGTGGTCTCATGTTGTTTGCAGGTTTAAAGATTTTGTATAAAGCGAATTCATGACTTCTAAAACCAATTCTTCATCTCCGCCATTCATCAGATAATCACGAACGACATCGCCTGCATGATCTTGAAAATACATATGTCCGGAATATCTTGGGCGTAAAAAAGCACGTTCTAAAGCAGGTAAAGTATTCTTGAAATAATCATGCGTTACAGCATTAATTCGGTCACTTTTCCAGGCTTGTAAATGTCCCGGTTGTCCGCCATTATCAGCAAATATGTTTTGTTGAACGTACGACGATCCGGTAAATTCAGCATAGGCAATTGCTTCCGGAATATGTTTGCTAAAAGAAGAAACGGCTAAACCGGTTCCGCCCAGCGAACTAATCATCGGGTTATTATTCAAACGAACCAAATCATAAAAATGAAGTAAATTTTTGCTGTAACCCGTTCTCGAATAATTCGAATATCCGTAAGCAAAAGGGCAGTACGCAATCTCATCAGAATTGACCATAGCTTCGTAAACCTGAATTGGATTTCTGTTAAAATTCGCCGGATCGATTAATTGTGCTAATTCACGAAACATCTGCAAAGCCTTTTTTCCTATTTCTACTGAGATTACTTTTTCATCAGACTGAAACGGAGCTTCACCCAAACTACAGCAATACATATAAAAACTCATTAAAACATCAACCGGAATTCCTGCGAAAGCGACCAATCCTTTTTTTGCCAAAGCCAATACATCATCATAAGTCTGTGGTACTTTTAGACCTTGTTTTTCAAGAATATCCAGACGGGCAGCTGCAACCGGAGTCGCTGCATCAATAGGTAAAGCCCATAATTTATGGCCAAAAACATAACTTCCGTAAGAACGTCCGACGGTATTAAGTTCCTGATCTTTTATATAGTCAGCAGAAAGGTGATCGGAGAGAGGTAGGATAGCGTTTGTGTGCGCTCCAAAACCTGTCCAGGGATGATCGATAACCAATAAGTCGAATCTTTTTGCCAAATCTTCAATCGAAGCATCAGCAAATTCTTGTAGACTTCTTTTCTTCCACGTAATTTCAATATTCGGATGTAGTTCTGTAAAACGTTGTGCTGTAGCAACCATTGGTAATAAACCTCTCGTGTGATTCCAGGTTATCCCTTTTAGTATCGTCATTTTGTTATAATTTAATGGTGATGATTTTGATTGAAGAATAATAAATGTAAAAAATACAATTACAAAAATAGAAATAAGATTGAATTGCGCAATGAATGATGCATTTATTAACAGTCGTTTTTTGCAGTATGTGAATCTGTTGCCTTATTTTTTTACAAATCAGATAAAAAATGTTATAATATCTTAGACTATGATCATTTTTTGAGGAATTAAAGAAAATATTTATCAGAATATTGAGATTAAAAATTACATTTGTAATTGTGTTTTTTACATTTATTAATTTTAGAACACTATATCGATATAAATAAGGACTTAATACGAATAAAACATGTTTTCATTACAAAATAAAAAAGCTGTAGTAACAGGAGGAGGTAGCGGAATTGGCAGAGCCATAGCAACCCTTTTTGCTAAACAAGGAGCAGAAGTACATATCATAGATCTCACGATCGAAAGTGCTCAGGAAGCAGTTGATGACATCAGGAATTTAGGTGGTAATATTTTTTCGCATGCTTGTAATGTGGCGAGTCAAAAAGAAGTTCTGGCAACATTTGAAGCCATTGGCAATATTCATATTCTGATCAATAATGCCGGAATTGCTCATGTTGGTAAAGTTGACACAACATCAGAAGCTGATTTTGATCGTGTGATGGAGGTCAATGTAAAAGGAGTTTACAATTGTTTGTTCGCAGCTATTCCACAATTCAGGCTTTCAAAAGGCGGAGTTATTATCAATATGGCATCAATTGCCGCGTGGGTGGGTATTCCGGATCGATTTGCTTATTCTACCGCTAAAGGCGCTGTTATGGCCATGACTTTATCTGTTGCAAAAGATTATATCAAAGATAATATTCGTTGCAATTCTATTTCGCCTGCAAGGGTTCATACGCCATTTGTAGATGGTTTTATCTCGAAAAACTACGCTGGAAAAGAAGCCGAAATGTTCGAAAAATTATCGCAATCACAGCCTATTGGACGTATGGGAAAACCGGACGAAATTGCCGCTTTGGCTTTGTATTTATGCAGTGACGAAGCAGGATTTATAACAGGAAGCGATTACCCAATCGACGGAGGATTTATTAAATTAAATAACTAGGTAAGGTGCTAAGGTTCTGAGATGCTAAGTTGCTAAGGTTTTTATTTTTAGTAGATTAGTTCATAAATAACCAGACAGCAAGTTAACAACTTTAAAATAAATAATTAACAAAGCAGCTAGATGCTAAGTCTCTAAGACTCTAAAAAAACTCAGAAACTTAACGACTTTGTGCCTTAGCGGCTAAAAAAAAAAAAATATGAAATTAATACGTTTTGGAGAAATCGGAAAAGAAAAACCTGGAGTTTTAATTGGTGAAAAAAGATATGATGTTTCGTCGATTGTTTCAGACTTTAACGAAAGTTTTTTTGAAGAAAACGGTTTAGAAAAATTACAAAAAGCATTAGACAGCAATCCAACTTTACCAGAAGTGGATGCGAATGTACGTTTAGGATCTCCGGTGGCAAGACCATCAAAAATAATATGTATTGGTTTAAATTATGTAGATCACTGCGTAGAAACCGGCGCACCAATTCCAACAGAACCTATCATCTTTTTTAAATCAACCACTTCTTTATGCGGTCCTGATGATGATGTTATTATTCCTAAAAATAGTGTAAAAACAGATTGGGAAGTAGAGTTAGCATTTGTTGTAGGTAAAAAAGCAAGTTATGTCGAAGAAGCTGATGCTCTTGACTATGTTGCCGGATATGCTGTGTTGAATGATTATAGCGAAAGAGAATTTCAGATTGAGCGTGGCGGACAATGGGCTAAAGGAAAAGGCTGTGATACATTTGCGCCTCTTGGACCCTTTTTGGCAACAAAAGACGAAGTAAAAGATGTCGATAATTTGTCGATGTGGCTGAGCGTAAACGGTAAAAAGTTTCAGGATAGTAACACGTTAAATCTGGTTTTCAAAATCCCTTATTTATTACATTATTTAAGCCAGTTTATGACCTTGCTTCCCGGCGATATCATCAGTACAGGAACGCCTCCGGGAGTTGGATTAGGAATTAAACCGGATCCTGTTTACCTTAAACCGGGTGATGTTGTCGAGCTTGGAATCGAAGGATTGGGAAGTAGTAAACAAACTGCTGTGGCATACAAAAAGTAATCTAAAAACAAAATTGAAGATGAAATTTATTGTATGTGAGAAACCACAGGAATTCAAATTAAAAGAGAAAGAAATACCCGAACCAAAAGAAGGCGAAGTATTATTAAAAATAAAAAGAATAGGGATTTGCGGAACTGATATTCATGCTTTTGGCGGAACCCAGCCTTATTTTGAATATCCAAGAATTTTAGGTCATGAACTGGCTGCAGAATACATTAAAGGAAATGCCAAAGGTTTTGAACCAGGTGATAAAGTTACTTTTATCCCATATTTCAATTGTGGGAAATGTGTGGCTTGCAGAAATGGCTTAACCAATTGTTGTGTCAACATTAAAGTATTTGGAGTACATATTGATGGCGGAATGGCCGAATATGTGACAATTCCGGAGCAGTATTTATTGCACGGTCAGGGATTAGATTACGATCAGTTGGCTTTGGTTGAACCCTTGGCAATTGCGGCACACGGAGTTCGAAGAGCGGCCGTAGGACACAATGATACTGTTTTGGTAATGGGCGCGGGACCAATTGGAATTGGATTGATTCAGTTTGCTAAAATTGCAGGAGCAAAAGTGATCGTAATGGATATCAACGAATACCGATTGGGTTTTTGTAAAAATGAACTAAATGCCGATGCAACGATAAATCCGTTAAACGAAAATGTTACTGCAAAACTGGCCGAAATTACCAATGGCGATATGGCCAATGTGGTTATTGATGCCACAGGAAACAGGAATGTCATGAATGATGCTTTCAATTACATTTCGCATGGTGGAAGATTTGTTTTGGTTGGACTTCAAAAAGGCGAATTAACGTTCAGTCATCCTGATTTTCATAAAAGAGAATCGACTTTGATGAGCAGCAGAAATGCAACGATTCAGGATTTTGAATATGTAATGGAATGTCTTAAAAATGGCAAAATAGATCCTAAAAAGTACATTACTCATAGAACCAGTTTTAGTGATATGATTGAAAATTTTGGACAATTAATTGACACGAAAAATAATGTCATTAAAGCATTAATAGAAATAGATTAATTCTTTACGGATATTATTTAAACACATAGAGATATAGATTTTAAAATTATTAGTTAAGATATTTTTTAGAAAATCGAGCTTTTTTCACCTGGCGAAATCTATGAGATTTATTTGAAGGAAACGACTTTTCTAGACTATGAAAGCTATGTTTCTATGTGTTTTAAAATTTATAACTACTGATAAACCTCAAATAACCGCAAAAAATGGATTTAAATTTAAAAGGTAAAATTGTTGTCGTGTCCGGTTCGGCGGGCAAAGAAGGAAGTATAGGAGAAACGATTATCAAGAGATTGGCAGATGAAGGTGCAATTCCGGTACTTGTTGATAGAAATGACAGAGGTTTTGGTTATGCCGAAGAACTTCAAAAAAGAAATATAGATTCATTATTCGTCAAAACAGATGTTACCGATCCTGTTGAAATGGAAAATGCTGTTAAAAAAATCGTTGCAAAATACGGTAGAATTGATGTTGTTATCAATAACGTGGGCGTGAATGACGGAGCTGGTTTAGATTCGAGTTATGATGATTTCATGAATTCGTTGAAACTGAATGTGGTGAGTTATTTTTTATTGACAAAATATGCGCTTCCATACCTAAAAGAATCGAGAGGAAATATCTTAAATATTGGTTCAAAAGTAGCTTTAACAGGACAGGGCGGAACTTCTGGTTACGCTGCTGCCAAAGGTGGAGTTTTAGGATTAACCAGAGAATGGGCAGTCGATTTGATCGAATTTGGAATTCGTTCGAATGCCATTATTATAGCAGAAAGTTTTACGCCGGCTTATGATGATTGGTTGAAAACACTTCCGGATGGCGAAACTGTTTTGAATAAAATCAACAAAAGTATTCCGTTTGAAAGCCGAATGACCAAGACAGAAGAAATTGCAGATACAGCACTTTTTATCATTTCAGATCGTTCGTCGCATACTACAGGACAATTTGTTTTTGTTGATGGTGGCTACGTTCATTTAGATCGTGCACTAATTAGCGATGTAAATTAGTATAAGATGGGAAACCGAATTGATTCACATCAGCATTTTTGGAAATTTGATCCCGTAAGAGACAGCTGGATTGACGATTCGATGCAAAAGATCCAAAGAGATTTTTTGCCTGAAGATCTTTTGCCTTTATTGCAACAAAATCAATTTTCAGGTTGCGTAGCCGTTCATGCCAGTCAGTCTGAAGAGGAAACTGAGTTTCTTTTAGATTTAGCTTCAAAAAATGATTTTATAAAAGGAATCGTGGGTTGGGTTGATTTAAGAGCTTCAAATATCGAAGAACGACTAAATTATTTTTCTTCTTTTAAAAACATAAAAGGATTTCGTCATGTTGTTCAGGGCGAAGCCGATGATTTTATGTTTAGAGAAGATTTTCGTAACGGAATTTCAGCTTTAAAAATGTTCAATTATACCTACGATATTTTAATTTTTCATCGTCAATTATCCGCTGCAATAAATTTGGTAAAACATTTTCCCGATCAGCCTTTTGTAATCGATCATATCGCAAAACCGGATATAAAATCAGGTGATATTGCATCATGGAAGAAAGGAATTGAGGAAATTGTAAAATACGAAAATGTAAGCTGTAAAATCTCAGGAATGGTCACAGAAGCTCATTGGAACTCCTGGAAACCATCTGATCTAAAACCGTATCTAGATGTTATTTTCGAAAATTTCACTGCCAATAAATTAATGTTCGGATCAGATTGGCCAGTTTTGAATGTCGCCTCCGATTATTCTGAAGTAGTACAAACCTTAGAAGATTATATGTCACAACTTTCTACAGAAGATCAGAATAAGATTTGGTTTGAGAATGCGAGTTCTTTTTATAAGTTATAAATAACCGCACAATATTTCATCCTGATTTTACACAAAGAAACGCGACAGGTTTTTAAAACCTGTCAGGTTTGATGTTGTATATCATAATCTTGTCACCTCTGCGAAAGAGAAATCTCCGCAGGAAACTCCACAAAGGATTATAAAATACGTTGTCGATTCACGAGCGTGATCCTTCGTTCCTCAGGATGACAAGATTGCGAATAAAATAGCAGTAAATGACCATAAAGTTTGTCATTTCGAAGAATGAGAAATCACACAAGAAATTCCGCAAAGATCTAGATCGATTGTCGAGGTACGTACGAAGATTTTTATTTCGAAATCAAAAAGAAATTCAATAAAAAAGCAGGCTTTCCATCGGAAAGCCTGCTTTTTTATTACTCTATACTCTATACTCTATACTCTATACTCTATACTCTATACTCTATACTCTATACTCTATACTCTATACTCTATACTCTATACTCTATACTCTATACTCTATACTCTATAATTAAAACTTCACAGCCCCTTTAGGAACAGTCTCCCCAATAGTAGTTTTCTTTGCAAAATTAAAATTAGTTGATGAAGTAAATTCAATATTCTGAGAAGCTTCTCCATTAATGGAAATTGCTTTTGCTGATGTCGAATTGAATTCCACATTTTTCAAAGACAAATTTTTAGCATTGTAAATTTCGAAAATAGTACTGTCTGCGATATCCAGCTTTGCATTAGTGATTTTGATTCCGTTAGCATCAATAATCGAAAAACCTTTTTCTGCCGTAGCGATTAAGTTCGAGATTTCGATATTCTCTAAATTCATTTCAGGCAAACCTTGTAAAAATACTGCTTGCTGAGCACCTTTAATCGTTACATTTTTGATCGAAATGTTTTTAAATTGTGGCGTTTCAACATTCACAGGCATTGCTTTATTGATGATTTTATCTCCACCTTCTTCTAATGTTTCTGCTATTGATTTTCCTCCGTAATAAAGGTTGAAAGAAATCGCCTGAGAAGGAATATCAGTCATAAAAATATCTGAGATATAAATGTTTTCAACCACACCGCCACGTCCGCGGTTACTTTTAAAACGTAATCCAACATCAGTTCCCATAAAAGTGCAGTTTGAAACATGCATGTTTTTTACACCACCGGACATTTCGCTTCCTACGGTTACACCTCCGTGTCCGTGATATACGATATTGTTTTTTATGATGATATTCTCGCAAGGAACACCACGATCACGTCCATCTTTATCTTTTCCTGATTTAATACAAATCGCATCGTCACCCACATCAAAACTAGAATTTTCGATGATCACATTTTTGCACGATTCTACATCAAGGCCATCTCCATTTTGAGAATACCAAGGATTACGAACCGTTATATTGCGCACAATCAAATCTTCAACCATTAAAGGGTGAATGTTCCATGCTGGAGAATTCTGAAACACAGGTCCGTCAAATAAAACTCTTTTACTGTTTTGAATACTTACCAGTACCGGACGCAAAAAGTCATGAATTTTTTCAAAATCCTCTTTCGTTTTTAAGTCAGGACGTACATTTTGATCCGCACCTTTAGAAGCATTCATAAAAACTTCTGAAGGATACCAGCTCGTTTTGTCTTTATTAAGAACGCCGCCTGAAGCAACAAATTTTTTCCATTGCCCCTCAGTTAATTTACTCTTTTTAACCTGTCTCCAAACTTCACCTGAACCATCCCAGACACCATTGCCGGTAAAAGCAATGTTTTCAAGGTTTTTGCCATAAATAGGAGAGATGCAACGCCATGTATTAAGCCCTTCAAAACTCGTTTCGATAATGGGATACAAACTCTTATCAGGAGAAAATTTGATCAGTGCTCCGGTTTCAGCGTGCAATTCGAGATTGCTTTTTAAAATAATAGGGCCAGTAAGCCAGATTCCCGGAGGGATAATTACCTTTCCACCGCCTTTTTTTGAAACCGCGTCTATAGCATCTGCGAAAGCCTTTGTGTTTAAAACATACCCGCCATTTACAGCGCCAAAGTCTTTTATGTTTACACTGTTTTTTGGAATTACAGGTTCTTTGACCTTTGCCATTTTAAACTCAATGTTCTTGTAAGTGTCGTAAGATTGCGAATTCTGGGAGACAATGTTCTGCGAACAACTTGCAATCATAATTGCCAAAGCAATACGTAAAAAGTTAATTGGGTTAGTTTTCATTGATAATGTATTATGGTTAAAATTTAAATCTGAGTCGAAAGCGTTTATTTGCTAAATCTGTTTAATGACCTTTGTTTTTTTATTGATATAGAAAAAATGGAATACTATTAATCATAAAACTTAAATGTAATCGATTACACAAATCTATAAAAAATTATTCTAAATATTCTCTTTAATCGAAAGATTGCCACAAAAGAAATAGTAAAAGTTAAGAAAATATCTTTTCACTGTCTTAATTTCAATAATAGCAGGAGTGTACAGGATACTTATATTTTTATGTTCTTTTAAATTGTGCCATATATTTAAGGTAAATGTTAAAATATCTACTGATGTAAAGTTTTTATTACTTTAAATTATTTCCCCAATAATTTTAATACCAAAAAAAGTTTAAAAATTCAAAATAATGCATTCAAATTCCTTTCGTAAAATTTTCATTGTTTTTTTTATTTTCTGTACCGTCTTTTCAGTCAACGCTGCTGAGATTTGGGTTGCTCCAAACGGAAAAGATACCAATGCAGGCACAAAAGCAAATCCTGTGGCAACGGTACAAATGGCAATGCGAAAAGCCAGAGAACTACGCCGATTAAATGATCCATCTATAAAAGGCGGGATTCAGATTATCGTAATGAACGGTACGTATTATTTAAACGAACCATTGTTTGTAAGACCTGAAGATTCAGGAACTCCGGAAAGTCCAACAACAATTGTAGCAGATCTAAATGCAAAACCAATAATAAGTGGTGGATTTGAAATTAAAAACTGGAAAAAAGCCACAACAATAAACGGCATAAAAAAAGCCAATGTCTGGGTCGCCGATGCGCCTAAAATTGCAGGTGAAATTATTAATTACCGTCAGTTATGGGTAAATGATAAAAAAGCAGTCAGGGCTAAGAGCACTTCCGGAAACACTATGGACCGTATTTTGTCCTGGGATCATGAATCGCAAACGTGTTGGATTCCGTTTAAAGACAAGTCTGTTAAGTTTGAAGCGGGAATGGAAATGTTTATCACACAATGGTGGTCTGTTGCCAATCTTCGAATCAAAAATATCGAAGTTCAAAAAGACAGCGCAAGACTTTCGTTTGAACAGCCGGAAAGCCGTATTCAAAGCGAACATCCGTGGCCAGCACCATGGATTTCGAAAAACAACGGAAATTCAGCTTTCTTTTTAAACAACGGAATTTCGATGCTGAATGAAGCCGGAGAATGGTATTTGGATAAGAAAAATGCCAAAGTCTATTATATCCCAAGAGCCGGAGAAAATATGAATTCGGCTAAAGTAACGATTCCTGTTTTAGAAAATTTACTAGAAGTAAAAGGAACTATCGATGCTCCGGTACACGATTTTAGATTTAAAGGAATATCGTTTCAATACAGCAATTGGCTTCGTCCTTCGCAGCAAGGTCACGTTCCGTTGCAATCTGGTTTGTATTTGCTTGATGCTTATAAATTAAAAATTCCGGGAACTCCCAATCAGGCCAGTTTAGAAAATCAGGCGTGGGTAGGAAGACCAAGAGCGGCGGTAGAAGTAAATTATGCTAATAATATTCAGTTTGAATCCTGTCGTTTTGAGCATTTGGCCTCAACAGGATTAGATTTAAATAAAGGTACAAATCATAATATCGTAAAAGGAAATTTATTCAAAGACATTGGCGGAAGCGCTATAAACGTTGGAGTATTTTCTGAAGAAGCTTTTGAAGCCCATTTACCATTGAATGTAAAAGACGAAAGAGAAATTTGCTCTGATGAATTAATTGCGGATAATTTGATTACAAACGTTACCACTGAAGATTGGGGAACGCTGGGAATCAGCGCTGGTTTTGTTCGCAATATTACGATTGAACACAACGAAATTTCAGATGTATCCTACTCCGGAATTGCAATGGGCTGGGGTTGGACACACACGGCAAATGTGATGAAAAACAATAAAATCCTTGGAAATAAAATTCATCATTACGCCAAACATCTCCATGATGTTTCGGGCATTTATACCCTTTCATCACAACCAAACAGCAGAATCGAAGAGAATTATATCGATAAAGTTTACAACAGTCCTTATTCTCATGATCCGTTTTTATGGTTGTATTTGTATACTGATGAAGGAAGTCAGGGATTTACGATCAAAAATAATTGGATTGCAACGGAGAAAATCCTAAAAAACAATAACGGTCCTGAAGGCAATATTTGGCAGGATAATAATCCTTATGTAATTACTAAAATCAAAGATGCCGCCGGAATCAGAGCACCCTATACGGATTTAACAAAAGAGGTTTTTATTGATGAAAGCTGGGGATTACAAGAATTGCCAAAATCAGTTGCGATAGAATTAACAGGATCTGATTTTGATATCGAAAAAATAAAATCAACTATAAAAGGATTTCGAATTGTAGGCGAATCGTTGTACCAATGGAAAAATCATTTGGTGATTTATGGCAAGATGAATCAGCCCGAAAGAACCAAACGAAAGTTGGCTTTGGCTTTTCCATCTATTCAAATTAAAATCTATGAAAATCCGATTTATGATTTCCAAAATTTTGACAGATGCAAAGATTCAAAACCGGCATCAGAATGGGAGAATATTGTTTTGACAGCCAATTTGGTCGATGATTCAAAAATGCAAAAGGAGTATGTTGATTATCATACGACGCAATTCGAAAAATGGCCTGAAATCGCAAAAGGTTTCTGTAATGCCGATTTCCAGCAATTGCAGGTTTTCAAAAACGAAAAACAACTCATGCTAATTATCAGTATTCCTAAAGGAGAAAATTTGGATAAACTGAATCCAAAAACAACCCAAAATAATCCGCGTGTTGACGAATGGAATACTTTAATGAAAAAATACCAAACCGGAATCGAAGGAGCAAAACCAGACGAAACCTGGATCTTTCTAAATAAAGTAGAATCGAAATAATAACACATTATTTATCCTAACAGGTTTCCAAAACCTGTTAGGTATGTTTAGCCAATAAGAAAGTAAGCTACTTCCGATAGCTATCGGGATAAAAAGATTAGACAGATTAAAATCATTTGAATCTTTTTAATCTGTGAAAAAAAAATGATGATACCTAACAGGTTTTAAAAACCTGTCAGTATACTTTACAAACTATAGAAAACCAAAAAACCAATGTTAAAAATAGCCATTTTAGGACTCGGAGAAGGCCGAAGCACCATGTCTGCAGCTTTAGGAAGTTCAAAATTAGAACTCGTAAAAGTATGCGACAGAAACGAAGAATTGTGTAAAAAGAGAGCAAGGGAATTTGATTTCCATTCCTACACAACCAATTATGATGATTTACTAAAAGATGATTCCATTGATATCATCGCCATTTATACACCTGATCATTTGCATGCTGAACATATAAAACAAGCTTTATTACACGGGAAACATGTAGTTTGTACCAAACCTTTTATTGATGATCTTTCTGATGCTGCAGCACTTTTAGAACTCAGTAAAAAAACAGGTAAAAAGGTTTTTATAGGTCAGAGTTCAAGATTTTTTGAACCTGCAAAAAGACAGCGAAAAGATTATGAAGAAGGATTAATAGGAGATTTAATTACTATCGAAGCGCAGTATCACGCTGATCACAGATGGTTTTTAGAGAAAGAATGGTCGTTGTTGCAGTCTTTCAGATGGCTGTACGGTGGTTTAAGTCATCCAGTAGATTTTATCAGATGGTATTTACCTAATATCGAAGAAGTAATGGGTTATGGAATGATCAGCAGTAACGGAAGTGCTGCGGGTTTGAAAAATGAAGATACGATGCATTTTATATTTAAAGCCACAGACGGAAGAATTGCCAGAGTAAGTGGTGTGTATACTTCGCCAACACAACCTGCGCAACGTGATAGCGGAATGAGTACGATTTTAAGAGCAACTGAAGGCGCAAGTCAGGCAGATTACCATGAATTGCGTTATGCTGTTACAGACAAAACCGGCGAAGAAAAAGTAATTACGTGGGGAGATTCAACCTTAAAACATTATTTCCGTTTTGAAGGGCAAAGCCATCACGCAGGAGAATATCAAAATTATCTGGAATATTTTGTAGACAGCATCGAGCTCAAATTTACGGCGTATCCGGATATGGAAGAAGGCATAGGAACCGTAGCTTTACTACAAGCGATGGATAAATCACTACAAACCGGATTGCCAGTAAAATTAGCTGACGTTCTTAATGAATACGGGCTATGAACAGCATCTACGATAAATTAACAACGCTCGATTTTATAATTGTTGCCGTTTATCTGGTAGCTTTATTAATTATTGGCTGGGTTGTTAGCGTCAAGCAAAGCAAGAAAAACGAAACCCTTTTTCTGGCTGGAAATTCATTAAACTGGTACAGCATTGGGTTCAATATGTGGGGAACAAATGTTGGTCCGTCTTCGTTATTGGCGTTTGCGAGTATTGGTTACGCAACCGGAATTGTAGCAGGAAATTTTGAGTGGTACGCCTTTGTTTTTTTACTGCTTTTGGCAATGGTTTTTGCACCGCGTTATATTGCGAGCAAAGTAAGTACAATGCCGGAATATATGGGAAAACGCTATGGAGACAGCACACAAAATATCTTAGCTTGGTATGCTTTAGTCAAAATTTTGGTAAGTTGGTTATCATTAGGATTATTCAGCGGAGGTGTTTTAGTACGTCAGATTCTTGGAATCCCAATGTGGCAAAGTGTGACAGTTTTAGTAATTTTTTCAGGAATTTTTACTTTTGCCGGAGGATTAAAAGCCATTGCGAAAGTCAATGTTTTTCAGATGATTTTATTGATTGTCGTTTCATTAACCTTATCTTATTTAGGTTTACAAAAATTGGGAGGAATTGATGTTTTAATTGCAAAAACACCTTCTAATTTCTGGAATTTAGTACAGCCGGCAAACGATGCGCATTATCCATGGCCCGCCATTTTATTAGGATATCCTGTTGCTGCTGTGGCTTTCTTTTGTACAGATCAATCAATGGTGCAGAGTGTTTTAGGAGCCAAAAATCTGGAACAGGGACAATTGGGAGTAAATTTCATTGGCTGGCTAAAAGTTATGGCGTTGCCTTTGTTTATTTTACCGGGAATCCTTTGTTACGCCTTATATCCTGAATTAGGCAAAAACTCTGATTTGGCTTATATGACAATGGTCACAAATCTGTTCCCAAGCGGAATGAACGGTTTGGTTATTTGTGTGATGATTGCCGTTTTGGTAGGAACAATTGGTTCGTCGCTAAATGCGTTAAGTACCGTTTTTACGAATGATATTTATGTCAAGAAAATCAACCCGACAGCTACTATAAAAGAACAGATTAAGATTGGAAGAATCACCATTGCAGCCGGATGTTTGTTTGCAATTCTGATTGCCATTGCAATCGATAATATAAAAGGACAAAATTTATTCAATATATTTCAAGCGGTTTTGGGCTTTTTAGCACCTTCATTATCTGTCGTTTTTCTGTTAAGTATTTTTTGGAAACCAACTACAAAAAAAGCTGTAAACGTTACATTATCCTGGGGTTCTGCATTTAGTTTATTTGTGGGAGTTTTATATCTATGGATATTTCCTGCCGATAAATATGCAATTTGGCCACACTTTTTATTGATTTCATTTTACATTTTTGCCGTATTATTAGTCGCAGCAGTTATAATTTCATTATTAGATAAAAGCCCTGAAACCAATTTTTCAGTTGAAGTTGATATTCCTAAAACTAGTATGAAAGTTAAGCTGTTGTTTGGTTTGTTGGGATTAACTATTTTGGCTTTGTATTTTGTTTTTAATGGGAATTGAAACTATATAAAAACAAACTTCTAATAAAAACGAAAGACTGTCTCAAAAAGGCAGTCTTTTTTTGTTTTTTTGCGTACTATTTGTCATTTCGACCAAAGGGAGACTCGAGCGATAGCGAACAGACGAAGTAAATCGCATTCAATTTTCGATAAAGATTGACTAATTTCTATGCGGAGTTTCTTGTGTGATTTCTCCCTTTTGTCTAAATGACAATATTGCGATTGTTGTACTGGTTAAAAAGATTTTTTATATTTTATTTTGGTAGAGTAGAAACCAACAACTCTCGAACATCAACTTTCAAAAATTTAGAAATTTCATAAAGTGTTTCAATAGAAGGCTGATATTCATTAGTACACCAGCGAGAAACAGTGGATACAGTTTTACCTAAATGTTTAGCTAATTCCTTATTACTTCTATTGTTTTCAACTAAAACAACTTTTATTTTATTTAACTTAAGTTTCGACATAATGTTGATTTATTGCTTTTTTATGCAAATATGATGTATTTTAAATATAATGAAAAGTATAATAAAATTATTCAAAAGTGCTGTAAAATTATAATTTTAATATATTTAGTTATTGTTTTTAATAAAATTTTTACTATATTTTCTTTAATGAAAGTAAAAACTTAAATAAAGCGATCAGGAAAACGACAATTAAAAGATATCGGTTTCGAATACGGGCGATCTGTAACAGTTCGACATGAAAAAGATATAATTATCATCATGGCAAATACTAAGATTGAAAAGATCACAAAGTATTGATTATTTATATTTTTAATGGATATTAAACTCAGATCAACTTTAAAGAATAATAAAAAAAGTGCTTCAGAATCCCTGAAGCATTTTTTTTTATGATAGTTTTTAAGAAGCCTGAGTGATAAATCTCACAACCCATTATCTATTTGAAAAAAAATCAAATAAAATTTAAAGAATTAAATAAAAAAAAGGGACTAAAATTACGGTCATGGTATAAAAAAGGTTAATTATTCCGCGTAAACAGGACAGTGCAGGGTATGAAATGTAAAAATAACGTTTATCTTTAGCCTTAAATTATTGTTATATGCAGAACCAATTTTCAATTTCCAGATTTTTGCTTGTTTGTCTTATTTTTTGTCCTTCGGTTTTTCTGTTTGCGCAGGAAAAATCAAAAGAAGCGACATGGATCTGGTATCCAGGAGATTTTGAAGTTTGGTTAAGCAATAAAATGCAGGTAAAACGTACAGAACGCGAAGCGGTATTTCCGCCGCTTTGGCAATATTATAGTCCTTATGCGCTGGTAACTTTTCAAACAGAAGTAGATATTCCAACACCAGACGAAGTAAAAATTTATTCAGAAGGACCTTTCCAATTACTTTTAGATGGTATTCAGGTTTATGGGCAGCCAAAATCAATAACTATTCCCGCCGGAAAACACAAAATTTCCTTCAAAGTTTATAATCAGGAAGTATTGCCGACAATTTATATCGATGGTAAATATGTTAAATCTGACGCCTCCTGGAAAGTGACCAACGAAGATAAACTTTGGATTGATGAAACAGGAAAAGCACAACAATCCGGTACACCATGGGTGCCTGTTGGTTCCTGGAATTTTGATGCACCAGAGAATAAACCTTCAGGATTTAAACTGACTACCAAGCCTATGAATGCTAAAAAAGCAGAAAAAATAGGGACTGGTCAATTAGTAGATTTCGGTAAAGAAACTTTTGGTTACATTAAAATTCATGGTTTAAAGGGAAAAGGTAAAGTAGCACTTTATTATGGTGAATCTCGTGAAGAAGCGCTAGATTCTGCAAGATGCGAAACCTTAGATCATTTATCTTTTGATGGAAATCAGCCTGCAACATACACACATAATGGATCCAAAGCGTTCCGCTACGTTCAGGTTCAAGCAGATGCAACGGTAAAATATGATTCTATTTCGATGCTTTATGAATATTTGCCATTAGACTATCGTGGTGCATTCAGATCTTCAGACCAATTATTGAATCAAATTTGGGATGTGTCCGCTTACACAATGCATCTAACGTCCCGCGAATTTTTTATAGACGGAATTAAACGCGACCGTTGGATTTGGTCTGGCGACGCATATCAAAGTTATTTAATGAATTATTATTTATTCTTTGATTCGGCTTCTGTAGAACGAACGATGTTAGCGCTTCGTGGAAAAGAACCTGTGACGGCTCACGTTAATATCATAATGGATTATTCGCTCTATTGGTTTGTGGGTGTTTACGATTATTACTTACACACAGGCGATACAAAATTTATCACAACTTTTTATCCGCGAATGAAGTCACTTATGGAATTCTGTTTAAAAAGAAGAAACACAAGCGGATTCCTGGAACCACTAGAAGGCGATTGGGTTTTTATTGATTGGGCAGACGGATTACCAAAAACAGGCGAGGTTAGTTTTGAGCAAATGCTTTTAGCAAGAAGTTTAGAAGCGATGGCGGTTAGTGCTGAAATTGCAGGTGAAAAGGAAGACCAAAAAGAGTATAAAAAATTAGCTGATGATTTAAAGACAAAATTATTTGATGTGTTTTGGGATAAAAAACAAAACGTTATGAAGCATCAGCGTATAAACGGCAAAGTAGAAGATATTGTAACGAGATACGCTAATATGTTCGGTATTTTTTTCAATTACTTTAATGAAGAGCAAAAACAAAGTATAAAAAATAAGGTACTGCTCAATAATGATATTCTTAAAATCACAACGCCATACATGCGTTTTTACGAGTTAGAAGCTTTGTGTGCTATGGGCGAACAGGATTACGTATTAAAAGAAATGAAAGATTATTGGGGCGGAATGCTAAAAGAGGGCGCAACATCTTTCTGGGAAGAGTATAACCCAAACAAAAAAGGAGCAGAACATTTAACCATGTACGGACGCCCTTACGGTAAAAGCCTTTGCCACGCTTGGGGAGCAAGCCCAATTTATTTGTTAGGGAAATATTATTTGGGCGTAAAACCAACTTTACCAGGATATTCAGAATACGAAATCAAACCTAATTTAGGAGGTTTAAAATGGATACAGGGAAAAGTACCAACGCAAAACGGAGAAGTAGAATTGTATTGCAGTACCAAAGAAATCACAGTAAAAGCGGCTGAAGGCGAAGGGAAATTGATTTTTGAAAGTTCAGCTAAGCCTAAAACAAATTCAGGAATAATTACAGCATTAGCTAAAAATAAATATCAATTGATTGTAAAACCTAATATTGAATATAAAGTGAGTTATAAAGCAATTAGTTTTTAGTCCACAGTTTGTAAACGTCTAGTGCGTCATTTCGACGAAGGAGAAATCACACGCGTAACCACAAAGATTGTCGATTATAAGTAGGGAATTTCTAATGCGATTTACTGCGTCTGTCCGCTATCGCTCGGGCTCCTTCATTGGAATGACAAAAAAACTCAAAAAATAAAAAAACAATGTTTTCAAAAAATACAAAATACAATTTCAAATTAAATACAGTTTTTCTGGTATTGTTTTCAGTTTGTCTTCAATTTTCAGTTCTGGCACAGAGCCAGAGATTAAAACCCGCTTCTTTTGAAGTTATAAAATCAAACTACAAAACATTCAAAACAACACAGTACGCACACGTATTTTCAGGAAGCAAACATAATATTGTTCGTTTAGCCCCGGAATTGAAAGGTTTGCAAGGTGTAGAACTTCCTTTAGAAGCATATAAAAAAGGAACAAACACTCCTTTGCAATTAAAATTCAAAGAACCGGTTCAGGTTTTGATTGGGGTTTTTCAAGAAAATAATCAGGAATATCTTCAATTAAATAATAATGCAAATTCAAAATTAGTTTTAGAAAATGCAGTAACCATTACAGGTTTACCGCCAATAAATATTTATGCGATTTCTTATCCTAAAGGAACCCAGACTATAAATCCGGGAAAAGGATTGTTCGCCCTTTTGGGTGTTGTGAAAAGCAGTCAAAAATTAACCTTAAGAAACGCAGAACTTCCGAACGGTAAATTATGGAATCCAACGTTTATCGTTGAAGGATTTTCAGACGAGAAACCCCTTTTCGAAATTATTGGAGGAGAAAATAAACCTGTTGTAGAAGAAGGAATGCCCGGAACCGAAGGAATTCAAGGCGGTTTTGAAGGCGGACGCGTGGTAAAAGTAGGCGATACGTATCATATGTTTCCAACCGAAAGAGCCGGAGAAAAAGGAGTAGATTATTATTATGATCGCGTAAAAACAAGAATCGGACACTGGAGCAGTAAAGATGCTATTCACTGGAAAAGAGAATCTACTATATATCAGGCAAGCGGTACATACGCCTTAACCGAAGACGATAACCCAATGAATGATCGCCGTGCCGCAATTTGGTCGTATATGCCGGTTTTTAACGAAAAGGCAAACAAATGGTACGGCTATTATTTAGCCTATACAGTGAGTAAAGAAATAGAACCAAATCATTCATTTGGAAGAATTTGGAGATGTGAATCGACAGTAGACGGTATCAACGGAATTGGTGGTCCGTACAAGGATATGGGAATCATTATGGAACCGGGATTAGACTCAGAACCTTGGGAGGGGCGTCAGGGCGTGGCTTCATTTTTTCCTTATAAAGTAGGCGATAAGTATTTTGGTTTTTACAGCGGAGCATATCCTTTTAATTCCTGGGCAGATTATCCAAAGAAATCAGGAAAAGGCTGGTTTGTGGCTTTAGCCGAATCAAAAAGTTTAGAAGGTCCATGGTCAAGAATAAAAGAGGGCAATAATCCGATAAAGACAATGCATCCGTTTTTTGTAGAAAATCCAATTGTGAGTCAGCTACCAAACGGTTTATATATTGCCATTTTTGATGGAGGACCGGACGGTTGGGGACATCATTTGCCTAATATGATCGCCTATTCAGTATCAAAAGATGGTAAAAATTGGGGAGAAGCAAGATATCTTCCCATAGAAACAAAAGTCGATAAATGGTGGGATATTATGAGAACGCCATTATGTCTAATTCCAGAAGGAAATGACGTTTACACCATTGTTTACGCCGCAATCGACCTAAAAAGAAGATTTCACCCAATGGGAATGGTTAAAGTAAAATTAAACAAAGACGTAATGGAATCCCGTTTAGAAGAATTGAAGAAATAGAAAAAAGATATAAGAAACAAGATTTTAAAGAATAGAATATAGAGTATAGAGTAAAGAATATAGAAACTTTGCGACTCTGCGTCTTTGCGAGATTAAATTGTTCGCAAACAAATAAAAAACTTAGCGACTTAGCGCCTTCGTGGCAAAAATAACATAAAATGAAAATTAAATATTTATTAATCGCCTTAACAGTACTTGCCATAACAAGTTGTGCAACAAAATACAAGAAAAGAGAAATCAACGAAACCGTAATGCAGGAGATTTACAACGAGATCAAAACGCCTTACAAATATGGTTTGGTCATGGTTCCCACAGACAACTCCTATAAAATGGATTGTCCGAGTGTGTTTAGAAAAGACGGAAAATGGTTCATGACGTATTTAATCTATGGCGGAAGAGGTTACGAAACCTGGCTGGCAGAAAGTGATGATTTATTGCATTGGAAACATTTAGGAAAAGTAATGTCTTTTTCTGAAAATGAACAACATTGGGATGTCAACCAAAAAGCAGGATATATTTCGTTGCAGGATCCAACATGGGGAGGAAGTTACGAATGGGAAAAATACGATGACAAATACTGGATGAGTTATTTTGGCGGAGACAGCAAAGGTTACGAAGCCGGAGTATTGTCTATTGGAATGGCTTATACCAAAGAATCACCAACAAAAGCGCATGAATTTGATCGTCTGGACAAACCTGTTCTGACTCCAAAAGATAAGGACGTAAGCTGGTGGGATAACAGCACGATGTATAAAAATACCGTAATCAGAGATACAGAAAAACAAACCGGACATAATTTCATCATGTATTACAATGCCCGTGGCGATAGTTTGAAACCAGCAAAAGGAGCAGAAAGAATTGGAATGGCAGTCTCTAACGATATGAAAAGCTGGAAACGTTTTGGTAAAGATCCAATATTGAACAATCATAAAGGAATTACAGGCGATCCATACATTCAGAGAATTAACGATACCTGGGTGATGTTTTATTTTGGTGCTTTCTGGAAACCCGGAGCTTTTAACCGTTTTGCGGTTTCGAATGATTTGATTCACTGGAACGATTGGAAAGGCGAAGATTTAATCAAATCATCTGAACCTTATGACGATTTGTTTGCACACAAATCATTTGTAGTAAAACACAACGGAATAGTATATCATTTTTATTGCGCCGTAAATAAAGCAGAACAAAGAGGAATTGCAGTAGCAACTTCTAAAGATTTAGGCAAAAGCGAAACGAATTTTGTGGCGCCGCCAGAGAAGAAGAAATAGTTTTCAGTCTCAGTTTGAATTGCCAATAGGTATAGTCCCTACGGGACATTTTTACATTAGCTGCCGATGTTGCTATCAATATTTAATCACTACTAGATATTCCGTTAGGAATTTAATATTGGTAGTATTAAGAAGGTAGAAATCAATATTTAATATCTGCGAAATATTACGTTAGGAATTAAATGTTGGAAGCAAAAAAAAACATTTGCAAATAAGTTTTGTCCCGTAGGGACTACATAATATAATAAGTTAATAATGAATGAATTAAAATCAATGTCAATTTATATTCGTCAATTTTTCAATTTTGAATTTTCGATTAATAAATTATATTTCACATTTTGCATCTTACTTTTTACGGTTATGGGAAATGCCCAATCCGTAACAGGAGAACCTGCGGGAATTCCCGAAATACCTAAAAAGTACGAATTTGCTCCTTGGGAAGATCCAACGGTTACGAGTATCAACAGACAACCATCAAGAGCAACGGCATATTCATACACAAATATCGAAGATGCCTTAAAAGGAGACAGAACAAAAAGCCGACTTAAAATGCTTACTGGAGATTGGGATTTTAAATATGCATCTAATCTTAAAGAAGCTTCTAGAGATTTTTATAAAGGAAAAGTCAATGGCTGGAAAAAAATAGAAGTCCCGTCAAATTGGGAATTAAAAGGTTATGATATTCCAATTTACAAAAGTGCCGTTTATCCGTTTCGACCTATAAATCCACCTTTTATTCCTAAAGATTATAACGGAGTTGGGTCCTATCAACGCAGTTTTACCGTTCCTGAAAATTGGAAAGATATGACAGTAACTTTGCATTTTGGAGCTGTAAGTTCCGGATTTCAGGTTTGGCTGAACGGAGAATTTTTAGGATATGGAGAAGATAGTTTTTTGCCTTCGGAATTTGATATTACGCCGTATTTAAAAGAAGGCGAAAATGTAGTTTCGGTTCAGGTAATTCGTTGGACAGACGGTTCATATCTTGAAGATCAGGATCATTGGCGCGTAAGCGGAATCCAGCGTGAAGTTTTTATTATGGCAGAGCCAAAATTACGCATTCAGGATTTCTTTTATCAAACCAAATTAGACAAAGAATACAAAGACGCTTCTTTTCAACTGCGACCAAAAGTTGAAAACCTGACAGGCGAAAAAATCAAGGATTATACTTTTCAGGCACAATTATACGATGCCAATAATGTAGCTTTATTCAAAGAACCACTTAAAAAACCGGTGATCGATATGATCAACGAAAGTTATCCTCGTCTGGATAATGTACGTTTTGGAATGTTTAAGGAAAATATCACTAATCCAAAAAAATGGAGTTCAGAAGAGCCTAATTTGTACACTTTGGTAATGTCGATAAAAGATGCAAACGGAAATATTACAGAAGCAAAAAGCTGTAAAGTTGGTTTTCGTTCAGTTGAATTCTCCAAGGAAAACGGAAAAATGCTTATCAACGGAAAAGAGACTTATGTTTATGGTGTAAACCGTCACGATCAGCATCCAACCAGAGGAAAAGCAGTTACAAGAGAAGATATTAAGGAAGATATTACCACCATTAAAAAGTTCAATTTCAACTTTATCCGAACCAGCCATTATCCTAACGATCCTTATTTCTATGATTTATGTGATCAATACGGAATCATGGTGATGGACGAAGCCAATCAGGAAACTCATGGTATTGGCGGAAAACTAAGCAATGACCCAAAATGGACAAATGCGTATTTAGAACGTATGACGAGAATGGTCGAAAGAGATAAAAATCATCCGTCAGTTGTGTTTTGGAGTTTAGGTAATGAAGGCGGAAAAGGACCAAATCATGCTGCAATGGCAGGTTGGGTTCACGATTTTGATATTACACGTCCTGTACATTATGAACCCGCACAAGGAAACCCGAGATTAGAAGGTTATATTGATCCACTTGATCCAAGATATCCTAAAACAATCGATCACGCGTACAGATTCGAAAATCCGCAAGACGAGCCGTACGTTGATATGGTCAGCCGATTCTATCCGGGAGTTTTTACACCAAAGTTTCTGGTAGATCAGAAGAAAGACACACGACCAATTATTTTCGTTGAATATTCTCATGCAATGGGAAATTCAGTTGGAAATTTAAAAGAATTATGGGATGAATTCCGTTCGCTTCCAAGAGTTATTGGAGGTTGCATCTGGGAGTTTAAAGATCAGGGATTATTGAAAAAAGATCCGGCAACGGGTCAGGAATTTTTTGCTCATGGCGGAGATTTTGGCGAAAAATACCATGACGGAAACTTCAATACAAAAGGAATTGTCGATTCTAACGGAAAACCAAAAGGTTCTATTTATGAGAACAAATGGATTTACCAACCGGCGACAAGTACATTAAAAGATAATTTTCAATTAGAAATTAAAAATCGTCAGGCCGTAAAATCTTTAGCTGATTATATTCCGGTTTTGAAAATATTAGAAAACGGAAATGTGATTAAAACTCAGGTATTAAAACCTTTCAATTTAGAAGCAGGACAATCTACAATTTTAGATGTAAAACAATATCTGCCTAAACTGAAAAAAGATGCCGAATATTTTCTGAATATCGAGTTCCAGCTTTCAAAAGAGGAATTATGGGCTTCTAAAGGTTATACAGTTGCAGAGGATCAGTTTTTGTTGAAAAAGCAAGACGTAACAATTGATTTTAAAGAGAAAGATTCTAAGTTTAAAACAACAGAAACTGAAACAGATTTTAAAATAAAAGGAAAATCATTTGAGATCAATATTAGCAAGGCAAACGGAGCTTTGAGTTCTTATGTTTTCAATGGCGAAGAGCAGGTTTTTGCACCGCTGCTGCCTAATTTTGTAAGACCACTTACGGATAATGACAAAAGAGGCTGGAAATCGCACAAACTTTTAAAACCGTGGTATCAGGCAAAACCAAAAGTGGTAAGTACAAAAATGGCGATTGCAATTGACGGAACAACAATTACGAGTGAATATGAAGTCATAAAAGACAGTGCGAAAGTTCAGGTTGTTTATAAAATCAATAAAAACGGAATTATAAAAGTGGATTATAGTTTGAAAGCAACAAACAAATTACCAAACATTCCAAAAATTGGAATGCAAATGGGAGTACAAAGAAAATTCGATCAGATTTCGTGGTACGGAAAAGGAGAATTAGAGAATTACATTGACAGAAGTTTTGGATCGTTTGTAGGGAAATATTCGTTGCCAATTAATGATTTTCTGGAGCATTATGTGAAACCTCAGGAAAACGCAAACAGAACAGAAGTAAGATGGATGGCTTTTAGAACACCTCAAAAAAATAAAGGTTTATTGGTTGTCGATGATTCCAAAGTTTTAAGCATGAGCGCGTGGCCATATACGCAGGAAAATCTAAGCGCCGCCAAACATACTTTTGATCTGAAAGATCCGGGATTTTTAACGGTAAATATCGATTTGATTCAGATGGGAGTGGGAGGAAACGACAGTTGGACTTTAGTAGCCCAACCTTTAGAACAATATCAAATTAAGTCCGGAGATTATCAATATAGTTTTTATCTCGTTCCTTTTTCAGGTTCAAAAAATGGCCTGGATGAAAGTTTGAAAAAATTTAAGTATTAAGTTATGATCTATCCTAACAGGTTTCTAAAACCTGTTAGGTATTTCTGTTTAGAAGCTTAGAGATTAAAGATATATTTTGTTATTTCCATCGAAAAGATACTCGAGCCGATAGCGAACAGACGAAGTAAATCACACTAGTAGCTCGACAAAGATTATCGAAGTTCTTTACGGAATTTCGCGTGTGATTTCTCCTTCGTCGAAATGACAAAAATGTGAATAAAATAGTATGTATTGAACCCGACAAGTTTTTAAAACCTGTCGGGTTTGCCAAACGAATGAAAAAAACAATAATAATGTTCCAAAAAACAATCTTCTTTTATGTATTATTTTTCACGGGACTCATTTCCGCGCAGCAAATCCATAAAAAAGAAAATAATCCGTTTCAGCCCACAATCGAATCCTCAAGACCTTGGGTATATTGGTATTGGATGCAAAGTGCTTACTCAAAAGAGGGGATCACAGCTGATCTCGAAGCGATGAAACAAGCCGGAATTGGGGGTGCCTATTTAATGACCATTAAAGGACCGGCAAGTCCGCCATTGATCAATCCGCCGGTTTTACAACTAAGTCCTGAATTCTGGACTTTGGTACGTTGGGCTTTGACAGAAGCAGACCGTTTAGGCGTAAAAATCGCTTTTCATCCCGCTGATGGTTTTGCCGTTGCCGGAGGTCCCTGGATTACACCCGAAATGTCGATGCAAAAAGTAGTTTGGGCTGATATTACGGTAAACGGCTATAGTTTCAAAAAACTGCAATTACCAACGCCAAATCATTACAAAGACTATTATAAAGATATTGCCACATTTGCTGTTCCGGTTAAAGAAGCATATACAACATCAAATCAAAATCGCCCAAGAATTACATCTACTGTTCCTAATTTCGATGCATCATTTTTAAGTGATAGTAGTAAAGACGATCAATTTAGGTTAAAGGAAAAAGGCTGGATACAATATGAATTTAATGAGCCGTTTTTATGCAAATCGATTCAGATAGAAACCAAAGGAAATAATTATCAGGCGCATCGTTTAATCATTGAATTTAGTGATGATGGCAAAAACTTTAAAAGCCTTGGTCGATTGATAACCCCGCGTCACGGCTGGCAGGATGTTGATGCTTTTTACACCCATAGTATTGTACCAACAAAAGCCAAATATTTCAGGTTCATTTATGATCCGGAAGGAACAGAACCAGGCGCAGAAGATCTTGATCCCGCAAAATGGAATCAGGGTTTGAAAGTCGCAAAAATACTCTTGTCGAATGAACCCTTGATCGATAATTATCAGGGAAAGTCGGGAGCCATTTGGCGTTTGAGTCCACAAATAACAGACAAAGAAATCAGTAGAGCTGATTGTATTGATCCATCAAAAATGATTAATATCTCGAAGTTTGTGGATCAGAAAGGAATTCTAAACTGGAAAGCTGCATCAAAAGAAAATTGGCGAATTATCCGTTTTGGATATACATCGACAGGGCATGAAAACGCGACGGCAGGAGCAGGAAGAGGTCTGGAAGTAGATAAGTTTAATCCTGAAGCCATTCGTTTTCAATTGGATCATTGGTTTGGCGAAATGCTTAGAACTGCGGGTCCTGAATTAGCTTCAAAAGTGGTCAAAATATTACATATTGATAGCTGGGAATGCGGCAGCCAGAACTGGTCGCCCGTTTTTAGAGAGGAGTTTAAAAAGAGAAGAGGTTATGATATAGTAGATTATTTGCCGGTTATGGCGGGAATTCCAGTGAAAGATATTCAGACTTCAGAGAAAGTGTTGTACGATGTTAGAAAGACGATTTCAGAATTGGTTGCGGATAACTTTTTTGCAACATTAGCTGATGAAGCTAAAAAAGCAAACGTGAAATTCAGTTCAGAGAATGTGGCACCAACGATGATGAGCGACGGACTTTTACATTTTAAACATATCGATTATCCTAGTGGTGAATTTTGGTTAAAAAGCCCAACACATGATAAACCAAACGATATGCTGGATGCTATTTCGGGCGGACATATTTACGGAAAAGACATTATTCAGGCAGAAGCTTTTACAGCGTTACGAATGGATTGGGACGAACATCCGGGAAATTTAAAAACTTTAGCAGATCGAAATTACGCTCTTGGAATTAACCGTCTTTTCTATCATGTTTTCGTTCATAATCCGTGGATAGATCGTAAACCGGGAATGACTTTAAACGATATAGGAACTTATTTTCAGAGAGACCAAACGTGGTGGAAACCCGGAAAAGCCTGGTTTGATTATTGTCAGAGAGTTCAGTTTCAATTGCAAAAAGGAAAACCTGTTGTTGATTTGGCCATTTTTATTGGTGAAGATTTGCCATCGCGTTCAGTACTTCCGGATCGATTGGTACCTTTTATTCCGAATGTTTTTGGCGCAGCAAGAGTTGAAAGTGAAACCATTAGATTAAAAAATGAAGGTCAGCCAAGTATTAAAATCCCAAAAGAAGTAACGTCTACTAAAAATTCTACGGATTTATCGCAATGGATCAATGCCATGAATGGTTATCAATATGATTCGTTCAACTCCGATGTTTTATTGAATAATACGAAAGTAGAAAACGGAAAAGTAATCTTTAGTAATAGTATCGAGTACGGCGCTTTATTGTTTCCGGGAAGTCATAAAATGGCTCCAAATAAATTGATTTCTTTGGCTGTAGCCGAAAAAATGCTTCAGTTGATAAAAGAAGGAGCAACCGTTTTTATTCATGAAAAACCAGATTTGCAACCCGGAATACAATCCAAAGAGAATCATCAAAAATGGCAGAGTGTTTTAGATGAAATCTGGAATAATAAACAGAATGTTTCTTCATGGAAAATAGGAAAAGGAACAGTAATTAAATTGCCTTATCAAGGAAAGGACTTCACTTCAATTGGAATTGAGCAGGATATTTATTTTCCAAAATTAAATAGAGATGATTCCCAAACGATTGCCTGGACACATCGAAAATCTTCAACGGAAGATATTTACTTTATATCCAATCAGAAAGAAGAAAAAAGAGAGTTTGAAGCTTCATTTCGTGTTGCCGGAAAAAGACCGGAATGGTACAATCCTGTAACAGATAAAACTTCATCTTTAGTAAATTGGAAAATCGAAAACGGACGTACAATTGTGCTTTTGACTTTAGATAAAAACGAGTCCGGTTTTGTGATTTTTAAAGAAAACACAAAAGAAGTCGTTGCAAAGGATTATAATAAAGCAGCCGAATTTGAAACGGTTCAGACTTTAGATGAAAAGTGGGAATTGCAATTTGATCCTGAATTTAAAGGTCCGAAAGAAGTGGTAAAAACGAACAAACTTTTTGACTGGAGTACATCTCAAAATGATCAGATTAAATATTATTCCGGAACAGTAATTTATAAAAAGGAGGTTAACTGGAAAGGAAAAAATACTTATAAAATCTGGTTGGATCTGGGGACAATTGCTAATCTCGCAGAAGTAACCATTAACGGAAAAGAGTGTGGGACAATTTGGACTTTCCCTTATAAAGTTGCTATTTCTGAAGCCTTGAAAAAAGGAAAAAATACAATCGAAATCAAAATTACCAATACATGGGCAAACCGACTAATTGGTGATGAGAAATTACCAAAAGAAGAAAGATTAACCTGGACAACAGCGCCTTTTAGATTGGAGGGAGAGCCTTTATTAAAAGCAGGGTTGTTAGGGCCGGTTGTGATTTTGAAAGAAAAATAAATGTTTTTGCCTTGTAGACTGGACTAAAGTCCAGCCCTATAATATGTTTCGAGCCGATGGCTCTTTTGCGTAACGTAAAAGTTTTGAGGAACGATTTACATTATAGCGTGGGGTTTTTAACCCTATGGACTGGACTAAAGTCCAGCTCTATAATATGTTTTGAACCGATGGCTCTTTTGCGTAACTTAAAAGTTCCGGAGGAACGATTCATATTGTAGCGTCGGGTTTTAACCCGATGGACGATCAGATTGGAACAACGGATTTTAATGCGTTGTAATTTAAAATAAAAAAAGCCTCGAAATTCACGAATGATTGTAGAAAGATTATAATATAAAATTCGTGGCTAAAAAAAACTTAAGAAATGATACATTTTAAAAATTTAATTATTGCACTTCTATTGCTTTTTGCAAGCTTTCAAATCCATGCAAAAATCAAATTACCTGCATTGTTTTCGGACAATATGATGCTGCAGCAAAAGTCGAATGCACCAATGTGGGGGTGGGCAGAAAAGAATGGAAACATTACCATAAAAACATCCTGGAATTCCAAGATTTACAAAGCAAAAGCAGACAATCTGGGCAAATGGAAAGTGGCCTTGCAAACCCCAATTGCGGGAGGGCCTTTTACGATAGAAGTGACGGAAGGAACTGAAAAAGTAATCGTAAAAAACGTATTGATTGGTGAAGTCTGGCTATGCTCAGGACAATCGAATATGGAAATGCCTTTGAAAGGTTTTCAAGGGCAACCTGTGAAAAACGGAAATGAAATCATTGTAAGATCAACCAAGAAAAACATTCGTTTGATTACGATTCCAAGAGCAACAGTTCTCGAACCATTGGATAATTTTGAAGGTCAATGGGAAGTTGCTTCTCCAAAATCAACAGCTAATTTTAGTGCAACAGCCTGGTATTTTGGTTCACTTTTGCAAGAAGTTTTAGATGTTCCTGTTGGTTTAATTCACGTTTCTTACGGAGGATCAAGCATGGAAGCGTGGATGAATCAGGAAATGCTGAAAGATTTCGCAAGCGCTAAAATCCCAACAAAAAAAGAAGAATTAGCGAAAGATCCAAATCGTGTTCCGACAACTTTGTTTAACGGAATGCTTTCGCCTGTTATTGGCTACGGAATCAAAGGCTGTATCTGGTATCAGGGCGAATCGAATTATGAAAAAGCTAATGAATACGCAGCATTAATGAAGAAAATGGTGAGCAGTTGGAGAACGTTATGGAAACAAGGCGATTTCCCTTTTTATTACGCTCAGATCGCACCATTTAATTATGCTACATTTCATCCAAAAGACTATCTGGAAAAATACAATTCGGCTTATTTAAGAGAAGCACAATTGAAAGCGACAAAGGAAATCCCGAATTCAGGAATGGTAGTTTTAATGGATATTGGAGAAGAAAATAGTATTCACCCAATGGACAAGGAAAAAGGCGGAAACCGACTGGCTTTTCAGGCTTTGGCCAGAACTTACGGAATTGAAGGTTTCGAATTCGAAAGTCCGAAATACAAATCGATGGAAATAAAAGACGGTTCGGTTACAGTTTCTTTTGATGATGTCGCCAACGGAATTACAGCATATGATAAAGAAGTTACCGGTTTTGAATTGGCAGGAGAAGACAAAGTGTTTTATCCCGCAAAAACCGTAGTAAGAAGAAAATCAGTGGTTTTGACTTCTGATAAAGTAGCGAAACCAGTTGCAGTAAGATATTTGTTTAAAGATTTTGCCAAAGCAGAATTGTTTAGTGCAGGAGGTTTGCCTGTTTCGTCTTTCAGAACAGATGAGTGGTAGGATTTTAGTTAAGAGTTAAGAGTTAAGAGTTATGAGGTATAGGTTAAGAGTTCGACGCCTGGTTTATCATTTCGACCGAAGGGAGACTCGAGCCATAGCGAACAGACGAAGTAAATCACACTCGTAATTCGACAAAGATTGAAAATATTCTGAATGGAGCATCTAGTATTATTTCTCTCGCGAAGTTTCGAGCGAGAAATGACAAGAAATGAAAAAAATATAAGAATTAATCTGCTCAATCTGCGATAGAAAATTAAAATTTAGATACCTACAAGGTTTTTGAAACCTTTCAGAAAAGAAAACGATGAGAAATAATATACTATTTATACTTTTCTTTATAACGCTTTTTAGTAAAGCGCAAATTCCCGCGCTCAATAACTACAATCAAATCTGGAATACGCAAAGCAATAATGCGTCAGAATCAATGCCCTTAGGCGGTGGTGATATTGGCTTGAATGTTTGGGTAGAAAAAGGAGATTTGTATTTTTATTTTTCGCGCAGCGGAACTTTTGATGAACATAATACTTTATTGAAATTAGGTCGCGTAAAAGTGACTTTAACACCAAATCCGTTCAAGGATGATAAAGGTTTTTATCAGGAATTGGTATTGAAAGACGGTTATGTTCTGATTGCTCAAAATAGTACCAAAATCAAGGTTTGGGTAGATGTCTTTAAACCTGTAATTCATCTGGATTTAGAAAGTAAAATGCCCCTCAAAATGACCGCTTCTTATGAAAGCTGGCGTTATAAAAACAGAGATTCGAAAGGAAAAGCAAATAATGCCAATTCTTATAAATGGGCACCTCAGGGAGATATTATCACGTACAAAGATTCTGTTTCATTTGAAAATAATGGCGTAAAATTCTATCACAGAAATCGAGAACAAACTATTTTTGATGTTGCGGTAAAACAACAAAAAATGGAATCCGTAAAGGATCAAATGCTGAATCCTTTGGCGAATCTTACTTTTGGCGGATTCATGACCGGAAATAATTTAAAACCGGACGGAAGTTATACCGGAATGTATCAAAATACAGATTTTAAAGGATTTAGTCTTTCAAGTATAAAACCTTCAAAAAAGCATTCGCTAGCACTTTATTTAAATACAAGCCAAAAAGATATTCAGACTTGGAATACGGATTTAAAAAATCAAATTTCATCAAATAAAAATACTGTAAAACAAGCAGAAAAAAACACGATCAAATGGTGGAATAATTTCTGGAACAGAAGCTTTATTTATACACAAAAAAGCAATTCTATAGCAAAGGATTCTGTCTATCAGATTGGGCAAAACTATCAATTATTTCGCTATATGTTAGGCTGCAATGCGTACGGAAAATATCCAACGAAATTCAATGGCGGACTTTTTACGGTTGATCCTGTTTTTACAAATCCCGATTTGAATTTTACACCTGATTTTAGGAATTGGGGTGGTGGAACGATGACAGCACAGAATCAAAGATTGGTTTATTTTCCGATGATAAAAAGCGGTGATTTTGATATGATGAAATCGCAGTTGGATTATTACCTGAGCCTGCAAAAAAATGCCGAATTAAGAAGTCAGGTTTATTGGAAACATAACGGTGCATCTTTTACAGAGCAATTAGAAAATTTTGGTTTGCCAAATCCTGCTGAATACGATTGGAAACGCCCCGCAGATTACGATCCAGGAATGGAATATAACGCGTGGTTAGAATACGAATGGGACACGGTTTTTGAGTTTTGCCAAATGATGTTGCAACAAAAAGAATATGCAGGAGAAGACATTCAGAAGTACAATCAATTTATTATTAGTTGTCTTCGTTTTTTTGATGAACACTATCAATATTTAGCCAAACAAAGAGGTCGAAAAGCGTTGGATGGTAATGGACATTTGGTTCTTTATCCCGGTTCAGCAGCAGAAACGTATAAGATGACGTATAATGCCAATAGCACGATTTCGGCTTTGCAAGTAATTACAGAGCAGCTTTTAAACCTTTCACAAAAAGAATTACCCAAAGAAGATCTAGAATACCTGAAAGGATTTCAAACCAGGATTCCGCCTTTGAATTTCGGAGAGATAAACAATAAAAAAGTATTAGTTCCTGCAAAAACATGGGAGCGAATTAACAATTCTGAAGTTCCACAATTATATCCGGTTTATCCGTGGGGAATTTACGGAATCGGGAAACCGGATTTAGAAACAGCCTTAAATACATGGAAATATGATACTGATGCGGTAAAATTCAGAAGTCATGTGGGCTGGAAACAGGATAATATTTTTGCAGCAAGATTAGGATTAACCAATGAAGCAGCAAAATATAATGTGTTTAAAATGGCCAATTCAGACCGAAGATTTCCGGCATTTTGGGGTCCGGGTTTCGATTGGGTTCCGGATCATAATTGGGGCGGATCAGGAATGATAGGAATGCAGGAAATGTTGTTGCAGGAAAACAACGGGAAGATTTATCTTTTTCCGGCCTGGCCAAAAGAGTGGAACGTTCATTTCAAACTACATGCAAAACAAAATACAACTGTTGAAGCTGAACTTATAAATGGCGAATTAAAAGTTTTAAAAGTGATTCCGGAAGAAAGAAAAAAAGATGTGATAAATCTGCTGGACAAAACGGTAGAAGAAAAAATAAAAATAAATTAAAAAAACATGATACAAAAATTAGTTAGTTCCTTTGCTTTAGCATTACTTTTTGCTGCAAACGGACAAGCACAATCTGAAAAACAAATCGTTAAAGTCGATTTTGATTTTTTTCAAAGAAGATTAGAAGAAGTTCACGATCCCAGTTATGATTCCTGGGTAATCACCGATGCAAAAGAAGCGGAGAAATCCTTTAATAATGTAACCTTTAAACTAAAAGGAAACTTTACATCAAAATGGTATAAAGTAGGTATGAATGCGCCTTTTTATAACAGATTAGGAAGTGACGGTCTGGTTACTGCTGAAAATTTAGAACTAAAAATAAGCGGATTAAAAGAAGGGAAACATACTATGCTGACTTTTCATAACGCTTTTGATGTGATTACAGGAAAGACTTTTTCACCCATCAAAATTTATGTAAACGGAAAATTAGCAGAAACTGTCAATGCAAGTCAAAGAGCGAATGCTAAGATTGATGCTGCAATGGTATATCTTATTTTTAATGCTGAGAAATCTAAGGATGTGATCATTCGATTTGGAATAGATCCAACCACAAATCCTGATGTGGTAAAACAAATTGTGATCAATGGTTTTGAGATTGACACACCAAATTTAATGAATCAAGCGCGTACTCCGGAACCTAAAAACAGAGACGAGCATGTTGAAGTAACTAAAACTCTGATCTTAAAATGGGATGCTCCAAAAAGCGTTGCAGCCCATAAATTGTATTTCGGAGAAGATGAAACTGGTGTGAGCAATGCGACAGAATCTTCAAAAGAATTTAAAGGAAAATTAACTGATAAATCTTTTTCAGTTTCTGATTTATACAGCGGTACAACCTATTACTGGAGAGTTGATGAAGTAGATCATAAAGGAGAAGTGACTTTGGGAAATGTATGGTCATTTAAACCGGCACAATTGGCTTTCCGCGGAGCTGAAGGATACGGACGTTATGCAGTAGGAGGAAGAGGTGGAAAAGTGGTAGAAGTTACCAATTTAAATGACGATGGTCCCGGAAGTTTACGTGATGCTGTAAATCAGGAAATTGGTCCAAGAACGATTGTTTTTAATGTATCCGGAAATATAAAACTGGCATCAAGATTAGTAGTAAATCAGCCTTATATTACAATCGCAGGACAAACTGCTCCTGGTGAAGGAATTACATTGAGCAGAGCTCCAATTGGGCTTACCGGAAATGACGGTATTGTTCGATTTTTGAAAGTGAGAATTGGCGGAGGTACAACTTTTGACGGAATGGGATTAACGGGTGCAAATTATAGTATTATTGATCATTGCTCGATTAGCTGGACAATTGACGAATCGTTTAGTTCTCGTGGTGCGCATCACATTACGTTACAAAGAACACTAATTTCTGAAGCATTAAATGTGGCAGGACACGATAAATACGAAGCTGGAAAAATGCACGGTTATGCAGCAACAATTGGCGGTGATATAGGTAGTTTTCATCACAATTTATTGGCGCACAATTACGGTCGTAACTGGAGTATTGGCGGAGGCTTAAACGGAGATGGTTTCTATTCCGGCAGGTTAGATATCACCAATAATGTAGTATACAACTGGGGACATCGTACAACTGATGGCGGTGCAAATGAAGTTAATTTTGTCAATAATTTTTACAAGCCCGGAGCTTCAACGAATATTTTTGTAGCGTTAAATGCGCAGCATGAGGGAGTTGGAAAAGGAATGCAGCGTTATTATTTTAATGGGAATGTGATGCCGGGTTATTTCGATGAGAAATCTCAGGAAAAAGGAAGAAAAATGACCGTATCAAATAGAGAGATGGTCAATTATGAAACTTTCGTCGATAAGCCATTTTTTCCATCATTTGTGACTACTCAGTCGGCTAGAGCGGCTTATAAAGATGTACTTTCAGATGTGGGTGCGAATCAGCCTTTCTTTGACAAACACGATAACCGAATTGTCGATGAAACTTTAAAAGGAACTTATACTTATAAAGGCAGCAAAAGTGGTTTAGGCGGAATGATCGATAATGAAGCGGATGCCGGAGGATGGCCCAATTTTGCCACAGAAACCCGCCCAGCTGATTTTGATACCGATCATGACGGATTACCAAATTGGTGGGAAAAAGCATTTGGCTTAAACGAAAATTCTAAAGCAGGAGATTTTTCGGATGCCAATTCAGACACAGATAAAGATGGTTTTACGCAATTAGAAAATTATTTAGATTGGCTGGCAACGCCTCATTATTTTATTAATTCCGGAGGAAAAGTGGCTTTTTCAGTGCAGGATTATTTCAAAGGATATGAGAAGAAACCGGTTTATACATTCTCTGAAGTAAAAAATGGGAAAGTTACTTTAAAAGGAAAAGAAGTTCAGTTTACTGCAACCAATAAAGGTTTTGCATCTTTCATCATTTCAGTAAAAGATGCTGATGGAGACTCAATGAGCCGTGTGATTAATTTCTTTGTCAAATAAAAAAGTTTGCCACTAATTACACTAATTTCCACGAATTAATTATCAAAAAAATTAGTGCTAATTTGTGGAATTCGTGGCGAAAAAACAGCACACAGATGAAGCAGATCTAAACGGATTCACGCAGATTTTTTTAATAATACAATTAAAATATAATCTGCTCAAATCTTTTTAAATCTGCGTGAAAAAACAGCACACAGATTTTACTTATATGAGCGGATAAAAAAAATCCGTAATAATCCGTGTTTTGCTTTAGCAATCCGTGTCATCAGCGTTACAACCACAATACCAAGAACATATTCAAAATGAAAAAGCATATAATCTTATTATCGACAATACTTTTTTCTACTTCCTTTTTGGCACAGAACAAAGGATTAGTAGCCAATTCTGAAAGCCCATATTCTAAATTACAAAGTGTTGGTCTTCAAGATGTAAAATGGACAAACGGTTTCTGGAAAGAACAATTTGATGTAGAAACTAAAAATACGTTGCCATATATGTGGAATTTGTATCATAACGATTCGGTTTCACATGCTTATAAAAACTTCGAAATTGCAGCAGGATTGATGAAAGGAAAATTCAGCGGACCTTCTTTCCATGATGGAGATTTTTATAAAATTTTTGAAGGAATGGCGGCCACTTATGCGGTAACAAAAGATAAAAAACTGGATCAGCAGATGGATAAAGCGATTGCACTTTTTGCAAAAGTACAGCGCAAAGACGGTTACATTCATACTCCGGTTTTAATCGATGAACGTTGGGGAACTTTAGGTCCGGAAGAAGTAAAAAAACAATTGGGTTTTGAGAAATACAATATGGGACATTTGATGACGGCTGCCTGTATTCATTATCGTGCTACCGGAAAAATAAATTTTCTGAATATAGCAAAAGGAGTTGCTGATTATTTATATGATTTTTATAAAAAAGCATCACCGGAATTGGCGCGAAATGCTATTTGTCCATCACATTATATGGGAATTGTCGAAATGTACCGAACCACCAAAAATCCAAAATATTTAGAGCTTGCCAATAATTTAATAGATATTAGAGGAACGACAGAAGACGGAACTGATGACAATCAGGACAGAGTTCCGTTCAGGCAGCAAACTACTGCAACGGGGCATGCTGTAAGAGCCAATTATCTTTACGCTGGCGTTGCTGATTTGTATGCAGAGACCGGAGAAAAGAAATTACTGGACAATCTCGAATCGATTTGGGATGATGTTACCTATCGAAAAATGTATATTACCGGAGCATGTGGGGCTTTATACGATGGAGTTTCGCCAGACGGAACTTCTTATGATCCTACTGTCGTTCAAAAAATTCATCAGGCTTATGGACGACCATTTCAATTGCCAAATGCTACGGCGCATACAGAAACTTGTGCCAATATTGGAAATGTCCTTTGGAATTGGAGAATGCTGCAAATTACAGGAGAAGCAAAATATGCTGACATTGTCGAGTTAGCACTATACAACAGCGTTTTATCAGGCGTTAATCTCGAAGGAGATAAATTCTGTTACAACAATCCGTTGAATGTTTCTGATGATTTACCATTTCATCAAAGATGGGGAAATGAACGCGAAGGCTACATTAAATTATCCAATTGCTGCGCACCAAATGTCACAAGAACCATTGCTGAAGTTGGAAATTACGCTTATAATCTTTCGAAAGAAGGTTTAATTGTAAATTTATACGGAAGCAATACTTTAAATACAAAAACATTAAGCGGAGAATCATTAGAAATAGAACAGCAAACTAATTATCCATGGGACGGAAAAATAACATTGAAAATTGTAAAAGCACCAAAGGATAAGTATACTTTCTTTTTAAGAATTCCGGGTTGGAGCAGTGGTGCTGAAGTTGCTGTAAACAATTCTAAAATTCAGGATAAAATTATTTCAGGCACCTATTTCAAAGTAAATCAAAAATGGAAAAAAGGAGATGTAATCGAATTAAATCTGCCTATGCCAGTAGAGTTGATGGAAGCCAATCCTTTAGTAGAAGAAGTTAAAAATCAGGTCGCTGTAAAAAGAGGACCTTTAGTATATTGCTTAGAATCAGATCAGCTTCCTGTGAATTCGAGTGTAAATGATGTCGTTTTAAATCTTAATTCAGATTTCAAAATTGACTTTACAGAATTAAAGAACAGAAAATTGATGACGATTGAGGCGACGTCTTTTATAGCGCAGGACAATTCATGGAAGTATTCACTTTACAAGCCAATTTCGGCAAAAGACGGAAAATCGGTAACTATAAAATTGATTCCGTATTTTGCATGGGGAAATAAAGGAAAAGGGGAGATGACCGTTTGGATGTCACACTAAAAAATAACATATATAATCTTTGTCAAAGTTTTATACTTTGACAAAGATATTGAGATCAATTAAATTAAAAAATCATGAAATATATTCTAGCTTTATTTTTATTAGCAATCCCTTTTGTACGCGCACAAACCCTTGATAATCGGTTAGAACTAACCGTTGCAAAAGATGGATCCGGGGATTTTAAAACCATTCAGGAAGCCATTAATAATGTTAGAGATAATGCAGATAAACACGTGGTAATAACAATAAAACCCGGAGTTTATAAGGAAAAATTGGTTATTCCCGCCTCTAAAAATTTTATTACTTTAAAAGGAACTGACAGAGATAAAACTATTATTTCATTTGATGATTACTCGGGAAAACCAGTTAGAGAAATAGATGCATCTGGCAAGAAAGAATTTGGTACTTCAACTTCCTATTCGTTTTTAATACAGGGAAATGATTGTACACTCGAAAATCTAACGGTCGAAAATACCGCAGGAAAAGTAGGGCAGGCAGTGGCACTGCATATCAAAAGTGATAGGGTTATAGTAAAAAACTGCAATATTTTAGGAAATCAGGATACGCTATATTTATCCGAAGGCAATACACGCAGCTATTTTGAAAACTGTTTTATAAATGGTACAACAGATTTTATTTTTGGAGCCGCGACAGCCTATTTTTATAAATGTACTATAGAAAGTTTAAGTAATTCCTATATTACAGCTGCTTCGACTCCTAAAGATCAGCCTTATGGTTTTGTTTTTACTGATTGCAGGCTTACAGCAAAAGACAATACAGTTGATAAAGTCTATCTGGGAAGACCATGGAGACCTTATGCACAAACTGTTTTTATAAATACAGACATAGGTTCGCATATTGTACCTGAAGGCTGGAATGCCTGGATTGATACAAGATTTCCTGATAAAGATAAAACGGCTTATTATGCAGAATATGGTAGTAAAGGACAAAGTACCAAAAACGTAGCTCAAAGAGTTTCATGGTCACATCAGCTTAAAAAGGCAGATATCAATAAATACAAAAGAGAATTAGTTTTTAATGGATGGAATCCGAATAAATAACAAATAGACGCTCATGAAAAATTTCAAAATCGCTATCATTACAATAAGCTCAATTTTAATATTGAGCGCTTTTAGTTTTAAATCTAAAACCATGACAATTTATTTAATAGGAGATTCAACAGTTGCAGATTATTCGCTGGAAGAAGACTATCAAACCAAGAAATTTCCTCAGGTAGGCTGGGGGCAAATGTTTCAGCCCTTTTTCGAGAAAGACAGTTTGAAACTTGTAAAAAGTAGTATAGGAAATGCTACCGAAGTAAAAATCGATGATCGTGCCAAAGGAGGAAGAAGTACCAGAACCTTTTTTCAGGAAGGACGTTGGGCTGCTGTTTATAAATCACTTCAAAAGGGCGATATGGTAATGATGCAGTTTGGACATAATGATGCATCGGTTGAAAAAACAGAACGTTATGTAAACATTGAAGGTTATAAAGAATTTTTACGCCTTTTCATCAATCAAACCAGAGAAAAAGGAGCGACACCCATACTTTTGACTCCGGTTGCGAGAAACTATCCATGGAAAGAAGTGAAGTTAACAAACGTTCATGGCGAATATCCGCAAGCGGTAAAAGATGTGGCAAAAGAATTGAACGTTAGGCTAATAGATTTAAACGAATTGTCTATGAAGTTTTTTTCTTCTAAAGGACAGGATTTTGTTACGACAAATTACTTCATGAATTTTGAGGGTGGTGTATTTCCTGCTTACCCTAACGGACAAAAAGATAATACACATTTTCAAACTGCCGGAGGGATAGAAGTCGCAAGATTAGTGTTTGATGCCATGAAAAAAGAATAGTTCTTCACCTATATGAAATTAGTGTCACAAACAAATCCCGTGGCAATTCGTGACATTCGTATTATTCTTAAACTTGCGTCCAGACGGTAGGATCCTTCACTTTTTTTTCTTTTAAAAATTTGATAATCCCTTAATATCGTTAAACAAAAAAGGTTTTTTTATACTGTAAACATCTTGCCAAATTTAATTGGTCAGAATTTACGTTTAAAAAAATAAAATTTTAAAAAAAATCTATAGTAAGTTTTTATTAGTGTTTTTAATAGCTACTGTAAGTTTTTTATTAATTAACAAGTGTGTTTTTTACATGAAAACTAAAATAGAGATTAAAGACATATCTTATTTAATTGATTCTGTATCAACATACAAATTATGAGTTTTACGAATTAAACAGCTTACAATTACTTTTACTGCTTTTTTTTCTTCTTTTTCTATAAAACAGGTTTTTGTATTGGATTATAGTCAAACATTTTCTTTATTTTTTCTGATACACATATTGTTTTTTTCTTTTTTTTATTAATATTGTTTTTTTAAGTGTAATTTTTTGGGATAATACTATTTTAACAGGATAGCACAGGACGGTTGTAATACGCAATCGTTATATTTTTGGATCAAAATTAATAAATGTGTTTTGGACATTTAATAAACGATTTAGGATTTATTTAGATTTTGTTTATTAATAAAACATATTAAACATGGCAAACACTTAAACAATTACTAACCTAACCAAAAAAAAACATTTATGAAACAAGCACTTATAAAAAGATGTAGTTTTCTTTTGTTTACATTAATGACAGTGATGAGTTATGCTCAAAACTCAACCACTTACACTACTGTAACTGTAACAGGAACTGTTACCGATAATTTAGGAGGCCAGTTACCCGGAGTTAACGTAACTGAAAAATCTTCAAAAAATACAGTAACTACAGATTTTAACGGGCAGTATACAATAAAAGTAAAGACTGGATCGACTCTAGTTTTTTCTTTCATTGGAATGAAGAAATCAGAATTACCATTAAACGGACGTAATATTCTTAATGCAAAATTAACCGAAGATTCTAACCAATTAGAGAATATTGTTGTGGTAGGTTATGGTACCCAGAAGAAAAAAGAACTTACAGGTGCTATCGCTACGATAAAAGCAGATGATTTGATGGATTTGCCTGTAGCTAATTTATCTGATGCTCTAAAAGGATTGGTTCCGGGTCTTTCTGTTTCAGGAGGTTCAGGGCGACCAGGAGATGCTTCAAGTATTCAAATCCGACAATCTTTTGGTTTCTCAAAAGATGGAAATTCAACAATACCTTTAGTAATCATTGATGATATGATTCAGGTAGATCCAATGAATGGTAAACCAACATTAGAGCAATTCAATAGATTAGATGCCTCAGAGATCGAAAGTATTACGGTTTTAAAAGATGCGTCTGCTGCAATTTACGGAGCTCGCGCATCACAAGGAGCGATTGTTGTAAAAACGAAACGTGGTAAAGCAGGTAAAGCAAAATTCTCCTATAACAGTCAGTTTGCAGTAAATGATGCTGTGAGTCATAGTAAAACGATGAATGCTTACGAATTTGGAGTTTTTAGTAATAGATTTCTAACGAATCAAACACCAACTATTGATCCAATTAAATTGTATTCTGCAGCTGAATTGGAACAAATGAAAGGATTGGATTATGATTGGCTAAAAGAAGCATGGAAACCAGCTATTCAACAAAAACATTCCTTCAATGTGAGTGGAGGCGGTGAAGATATTACCTATTTTGCAGGAGCAACATATTTTACTCAGGATGCCAATTTAGGATACCAAAAATATGATAAATGGAATTATCGTACAGGACTTAATGCCAAAATTGCAAAAAATTTAGAATTATCTGCTTCTATTTCAGGGACTACAGGAACTATTGATAAAACTTTTAGTAAAGCATCTGCAAATATTAGCGATGGTAGTTTTGCTTCTTCTACGGGAGGAGAACAGGCTGATTATGGGTTCTTGCTACACATGCCACAACACGTACCATGGCAGACAACAATTGGGGGGCAACAGTATTATGTATCGCCGTTTCCTAATTCAAATAAAAATTTAGGAAGTGCAAATGCAAATAATACAATTGCGGGATGGAACTATTTTGCGAATTTAAATAATGGCTCACATCAAATTAGTGAAGACAATTCGACTAACGTAAATGCTTCGCTGAATTATAAAGTCGCTGCTGTAAAAGGACTTTCTGCTAAAGTGACCTATTCAAGGACACAAAGTTCTAACTATACAGAACAAATTCAATTACCGTATGACCTGGTAAGAATTAGAAATTATGAAACACAGGATAATCACCTTGCAAGCGCAGCTGATCCAAGTTTTTATAATCAAACTACTAATCCTCAAGGTGATTACCTTTTAGAAACAAATATCAGAAACTCAAGAGTATACTATAACAATAGTAACAGTAAGAGTACTCAGGGAGATTTTATGATCAACTATGAAAGAACTTTTGGTGAGCATCAGATTGGTGCAATGGTAGGTGGTGAAGCTTCTGAAATTTATAATACAACTACCAGATTGGCTTACGAACAGACCTCTAAAGATTATTTGGGAAATTATGCCACAGCTGGAACCCTTAATGCTTCAAATAGTATTGCAACAAAAGTAGAGGGAGGAACACTTTCTTATTTTGGGCGTATTAACTATAGTTATAAATCAAAATATTTAGCACAATTTCTTTTCCGTAGTGATGCCTCGACTAAATTTGCTCCGGAACACTACTGGGGATATTTTCCATCACTTCAGGTTGGTTGGGTAATGTCTAAAGAAGAGTGGTTTTCTAATAACATACCGTGGGTCGATTTCTTTAAAATTCGTTACTCTATTGGTAAAACCGGAAAAGATAATCTTCAGCCTTGGAAGTGGGTTCAGTTTTATGATGTTATTGTGGACAAAGGTTTCCAATTTGGAGATAAAGGAGGATTAAATGGTGCAGGTTTGACACCTAGAGTAAATCCAAACAGAGATGCAACCTGGGATACTACAATAAAAAATAATCTTGGTTTTGATCTTAATGTGTTAAATAACAGATTAAATTTTACAGCTGATTTTTATTATGATAAAACTTCAAATATGTTAACAGATATGAGTAGTGCTGCTGGTGTGCCAATTTCTATTGGTGGGGCATTTGCAGAACAAAACTATGCAGCTGTTGATGCTTGGGGATCAGAGTTTAGCCTTAATTGGAGTGATAAAATAAAAAGTGATGTTAGTTATAATATAGGTATAAACTTTAGTTATGCCAATAACGAGGTAAAAAAATATCCAACTCAGGCAGTTGTAGCTCCATCTAATAACGCTGTTAGAGAAGGACAATCGATAGGATTTAATCCTGTTTGGGGATTTGCAACATGGAAGGGAACTTCTACAGGAGATGGTATTTTACGTACAGATGCTGATATTGCTAATTATTGGTCTTATTTGACTGAGCGTGCTACTGCAGCTGGTACGGTACCAAGATATTTTGACATCAATTCTGCTTCAGGAATCAGAAAAGGATCATTAGCGTATCAGGATGTTGCAGGACAACTTAATCCTGATGGAACTTTAGGAGCACCAGACGGTCAGATTATGAAAGAGAATGATTACGTAAAATTGGCTAATAGCAGTAGAACTTGGGGTTTTACTACAAACTTAGGTTTTAAAGCAAAAGGATTTTACTTCAGAACTCAAATATCAACTTCATGGGGAGGTGCTACTTTTGTTGATTTAGTACAACAAGGAACTTCTAGTGCAGCAAGTATGTGGTCGCATGAAACTTTCTGGAATGATATGTACGGAGATGATAATCCAAACGGAAAATATCCTAATATGGCACAATGGGCATATATGTCAGGGCCTTCAGATTTTTGGCAACTAAACACTTTCCGTTGCTTCGTTAGAAATTTAAGTATTGGTTATGATATCCCTAAAAAAGTTTTTGCAGATACTAAAATTGCAGCTATAACATTAGGTGTAACAGGTACAAACCTTTGGGATTTATACAATCCTTATCCAAATCGTTACCGTAATATGTATGACAACTCTTCTGTAGGATATCCTACACTTAGAACATGGTCGCTTAATTTCAACATCTCATTCTAATTCTAATTTGAAGACAATTATGAAAACAAAATTTAATATATATATTGCAGTAACACTTACACTTATTTTAGGTGTTTCCTGTAGTGATGATTTTCTTAAAGAAAAGAAAAATTACGGTTCATATGATGATACTTTTTATCAAAGTCAGGAACGTACACAAGCTTATGTCGATAATCAGTATTATGACTTTTTTAGTGCTTTTAAATCACCAATACAAAGCGTAGTGGGATCTTACACAGACACAAATTCAAAACTTACTGAAGAATTAGGAGGTACACAGGATTATATCAATCCAAATAAAACCCTAATAAATGCAGCTGATGCCAGTGCGTATTATGGGGCTAAAATTGGAACAGGTATTACCAATAGTCCTTATAATAGAATTAGAGAGTGTAATAATTTATTAGAAGATATCGATGTAAAAGGAGCCACCCTTGATAAAACATTTCGCGATCAGGCAAAAGGACAAATGTATTATTTGCGTGCTTTGCAATATTTTGATTTAATGCGTACTTATGGAGGGGTTCCCCTTGTAACGACAGTTCAGGCAGCAGCAGCAGATAATCCTGAAATTCAATTACCAAGAGCAAAAGTTTCTGAAGTTGTAGATCAGATTGTGAAAGATTTTGATATGGCGGCAAGTTTACTGCCTGGAACCTGGGCTTCGGCATCCACAAACTACGGACGTGTTACAAAAGGTGCAGCTATGGCTCAAAAAGCACGTGTATTATTGACCTATGCAAGTCCATTATTCAATAAAAACTGGGATGGTTCTAATGACCGCTGGGATGCCGCCTTGAAAGCAGGATTAGCAGCAGAGGCTCAATTAACAGCAGATGGTTATGGATTAGTTGGAAATAGTGCTAAACAATGGGAGCAAATGTTTCTTGTTGATAATGCTTTTTGTCCGGAAGCAATTACAGTACAATTTACTAAGTCTGATAATAATGCTCAAACTATGAATAACTCTTGGGAAAGAGCAATTCGTTTGCAAGGTCAGGGTGGTGTTGGAGGTGGTACACCTGCGCCTAAAGAAATGATAGATTTATTCCCAATGGGAGATGGTAGAAGACCTACAGCTGCAAATGGATATAATGATTTTACGTTCTTCGTAAATCGTGATCCAAGGTTTTACAGAACATTCGCTTTCTCCGGAGCGAGATGGGCATACAAAGAAAATACGACTGCTGTTCTTTGGACATACCGTTGGTTAGATGCATCAAGTAAAATTGGTTACGCAGATGGAAACAGTTCAGCATCAAGCCCAGCTTTTGTTAGAAAAATGACGAATTTGACAGCCTCTAATTCTAGTAATTACCAGTATTCGCCAACTGATATTTTTGAATATCGTTATGCAGAATTACTATTGAACATTGCTGAATGTTATGCAGCATTAGGACAAACAGGAAATACTGTAGCGTATTTAGGAAGAATTAGAAACCGTGTAGGAATACCTTCTGCAAATAATTACGGAATCGGAACATTATCTGATAAATACAGTGCGATAGAAGCTGTATTATACGAACGCAGAATCGAATTGGCTTATGAAGGAAAACGTTTTTGGGATGTACAGCGTTGGATGCTTTATGATAATGAGACGCTTCCCGGAGTTACTGGTGGTACAGTTAGTAAGTTAGGTTTAGCACCCATTAATGGTACACAACGTACAGGGAACTTTTTACAGTATAAAAATACAGCCGCATCAATATCGACTGATCCTTTGGCAGCAGCACGTGCAAATGTAGTTGCAGATCCAGATGCCGCTAATTTTCAGGCTCAATTGGCAACATTAGCAACTTTTTATAATACTAATTTTACACGTACACCTTTAGTTACACCTATGGATAATTTTAATGGTGCTGCGGTCAAAATTAAGTTTAATCCAAATTATTACATAAACGGATTGAATAGTACGGCATTAACACAAAATACATGGTTGCTTCAAACTATTGGATGGAATGATGCTAATGGTGGAAGTGGAACCCTAAATTATCAAGAATAAACATAAAAACACACATAAAAACGGTCACCTGTATTCTTTTTAATACAGGTGATTTGTTTAAAAAGAATTACCAAAAGTAAAAATTAACATGAAAAATTCCGTATTATTTATCGCAACTCTGCTTTTTTTAGGAAGTGCAAAGTGTTTCGCTCAATATCCAAAACTAAGTAAAGAAGTTCAGGAACAAGAAAAGGCAATTAAAGACGAAGCTTCAAGACTTTCTGACGAAGCGTGGGAAAAAGCACTCGTAATTATCGAAGAAGAAGCTAAGCACGGAAAACCATATATTCCGTGGGCATCAAGACCAAATGATTTACCACAAGCAGAGATTCCTGCATTTCCGGGAGCCGAAGGTGGAGGAATGTTTACTTATGGAGGTCGTGGTGGAAATGTTTATACAGTAACAAGTCTGGAAGACAGAGGACCGGGAACTTTGCGTGAAGCCTGTGAAAAAGGAGGAGCAAGAATCATCGTTTTTAATGTTGCCGGAATTATCAAAATCAAAAGCCCGTTAATCATTCGTGCACCTTATATTACAATTGCAGGACAAACTGCTCCGGGTGATGGAATTTGTATTGCAGGAGAATCTGTTTGGATCGATACGCATGACGTAATTATCAGACATATGCGTTTCCGTCGTGGAGAAACTTTTGTAGGCCGTCGTGATGATGCTATTGGAGGAAATCCGGTGGGGAACATTATGATCGATCACGTATCAGCAACTTGGGGATTAGACGAGAATATGTCAATTTACAGACATATGTACAGTCCTGGTGCAGGTTATCCGGACGAAAAGAAACCTACAGTAAATATTACGATTCAAAATAGTTTATTTGGAGAAGCATTAGATACTTATAATCATGCTTTTGGAAGTACTTTAGGAGGAGAAAATTGTGCTTTTGTTAGAAACATGTGGGCAAACAATGCCGGTAGAAATCCTTCGATTGGATGGAATGGTATTTTCAATTTTGTAAACAACGTCGTTTTCAACTGGTACAACAGATCAACAGACGGAGGAGATTATACAGCAAATTATAATATCATCAATAACTTTTATAAGCCAGGTCCTGTAACTGATTTGACTCAGCCAATTAGCTACAGAATTTTAAAACCGGAATCAGGAAGAAGCAAATTGCCATATATGGTTTTTGGTAGAGCGTATGTAAACGGTAACGTCGTTAACAACAACGAAAAAGTTACAAAAGACAACTGGGACGGTGGAATTCAGATCGAAAATAAAAAAGGTGAATTAATGGCGTATGACGAAGCTAAAGATTTTTTTGCTAAAATGAAAAGCGACAGACCATTTCCGATGCCTTGGTTCAATAAATTTATGACTGCAGAAGAGTCTTATGATTTTGTACTTAAAAACGTAGGAGCAACATTACCAATCAGAGATAAAGTAGACGAAAGAATCGTAAGAACAGTAAAAACAGGAGTTCCTGAATATGCAAAAGGATTGGAGAAAAAAACATTCTACCAGTTCGAACACAGACGTTTACCGATGGATTCTTATAAAAAAGGAATTATCACGGATATCTCTCAAGTTGGAGGATATCCAGAATACAAAGGAAAACCTTATGTTGACACAGACAAAGACGGTATGCCGGACAAATGGGAAAAGAAACACGGATTAAATCCAAATGATCCTTCAGATGCTAAATTAGATACTGATAATGACGGATATTCTAATATCGAAGAATATCTTAACGGAACAGATCCAAATCAAAAAACAGACTGGAAAGATTTAAGTAACAATCATGAGACCTTAACAAAGTCCATACAAGAATAATCCAGAGAGAAAGTAAGTAAAAAAGTCTGCCTAATCTGTGAGAAAAAATAGCCCACAGATGAGGCAGATTTTATAAAATCATTGTAATTCATAACCTTTTTTAAAATGAAATCGATAAAAAACATAAGTGTTCTAATGCTGTTACTGATATTCGTTACCAGTGTGGCACAACAGCATTTAGATCCGGAATACATCAAAGTAACCAACGAAAGAGCGGCTAAAATTGTAGAAAAATTAGGATTGAAAAATCCTGAAAAAGAAAAAGCCGTTACAGATATTGTAGCACAGCAATTCAGGGATTTAACTGCTATTCAGGATCCAAGAGATGCTGAAATCAAAAAAGCAAAAGAAGATGCCGGTTTATCAAAAGAAAAGCAAAACGAAAAGATTGATAAACTAAAGTCAAAAGCAGATCAGTCTATCGAAAAATTGCATACAGCTTATCTTAAAAAATTAGGAAAACAATTATCAGAAGATAAAATTACTGAGGTAAAAGACGGAATGACCTACGGAGTTTTGCCTATTACCTACGCAGGATATCAGGATATGTTGCCGGCTTTGACAGAAGCGCAAAAAGAATATATCTATAAAGCTTTAGTAGAAGCAAGAGAACACGCCATGGATGGTGGATCATCTAAAGAAAAACACGGTTGGTTTGGAAAATACAAAGGAAGAATCAATAATTATTTATCTAAAGAAGGTTACGATTTAAACAAAGAAAGTGCCGACTGGCATAAACGTGTTGAAGAAAGAGAAAAGAATAAAGCAAATAAATAGATTCCGCTAAGACCTCACAAGATTTAAAAACCTGCTAGGTCTATTTCGAAAGTCATAAACTTCAGATCATAATTCTCATGCAAAATAATTCCTCAAATAGTATTTTAAAACGAACAATGATGATCGCTTCATTTTGTTCAGTGGTTTCATCTGCATACGCACAATATCCTGTAATTCCGAAACCGGTTCAGGAAAAAGCCGATGCAATTTTAGCAGATGAAGAAAAAAGGTTAAACGAAATTTGGACTTCCAATTATAATATCATTCAGTCCGAAGCAAAACAAGGAAAACCGTATTTGCCTTGGGCTTCTTACCCTAAAGATTTTGTTCTGGCAGATATTCCCGCTTTTCCGGGAGCCGAAGGAGGAGGAGCTTTTACACAGGGAGGAAGAAGAGGAAAAATATTTGTTGTCACAAGTTTAGAAGACAGCGGAAAAGGAACATTTCGTGAAGCCTGTGAAGCCGTTGGGGCAAGAACAATTGTATTCAACGTTTCCGGAATTATTCAGTTAAAAAAACGAATCAGCATGCGTGCACCTTACGTAACCATTGCGGGACAAACTGCTCCTGGTGACGGAATTTGCATTGCAGGCGAAACATTAGAAATAGATACACACGACGTTATCATCAGACACATGCGTTTTCGCAGAGGCGCCACAGATGTTACCCGTAGAGACGATGCGCTTGGAGGAAACCCGATGGGAAATATAATCGTTGATCACTGCTCTGTAAGTTGGGGATTAGACGAGAATATTTCGTTGTACAGACACCAATTTCAAGTCAATGATAAATCTAAATTAGAGAAATTGCCGGCTTGTAATATTACCATTCAAAACACGATTTCATCTGAAGGATTAGATACTTATAATCATGCTTTTGGAAGTACAATTGGTGGATTGAATAGTACGTTTATGAGAAATTTATGGGCAGATAATATTTCAAGAAATGCTTCTGTTGGAATGTACGGAGATTTTAATTTCGTAAATAATGTAATCTTCAATTGGTGGAACAGATCTGTTGATGGTGGAGATTATCGCTCGATGTTTAATATCATTAATAATTATTATAAACCGGGACCAATAACACCAACAGATCAGCCAATTCGCTATAGAATTCTAAAACCGGAATCAGGATATATGGTACCAAAAACTTACGGAAGAGCGTATGTTGCAGGAAACTATATCGATGGTTCGCCGGAAGTTACGGCAGACAACTGGAATGGTGGGATACAATTAGAAGATATGCCAGATGAACAAAAGAAATCATATCTGGAATTAATCAAACAGACTAAACCCTTTTCGATGCCCAAGTTTACTATTATGACGGCAGAACAAGCATATGAGTTTGTATTGAATAATGTTGGAGCAACTTTTCCTAAAAGAGATATTGTCGACGAAAGAATCATAAAACAAGTACGTACCGGGAAAATAGATGCTAAGGACGGATTAGAAAATGCAATTGGCAAAGAATATATAAAAAGAAGATTACCTGCGGACTCTTATAAAAAAGGAATTATAACACACCCGGATCAGGTTGGCGGTTATCCGGTATACAAAGGAAAAGCCTATAAAGATTCTGATAATGATGGGATTCCGGATGCATGGGAGAAAAAGTTTGGTTTAAATCCAAATGATGCTTCAGACGCCAATAAAGATGCAAACGGCGATGGTTATACCAACATTGAGAAATATTTTAACGGAATCGATCCAAAAAGTAAAACTGACTGGACAAAACCTGAAAATAATACAGATACATTGGCTAAACTAAAAGGATTAGTACAATAATGTTTTAAATTTATTCCGTTGACAATATTATTTCAACGTCTAACAGGTTTTTCAAAACCTGTTAGGTATTCAAAGAATAAAAGAAAGTAGGTTAGAATGAATTTCGACAATATAAGATCGAGAACTAATACCCAACAGGTTTTTGGAAACCTGTTAGGATAAATTACAACAAAAAATATTTTAAAGTGAATTTCAGCAAACGACAAAAAATAAATTCTCTTCAAAAGGACAAACTGTTTTTGTTCTGTTTCGTTTTGTTTTTAATTGCAAATATAGGAACAGCACAAACCTCGTTCCCGGATATCATCAAAACCAAAGAAGGAAAACTTTCTTTTACCACTGACAATAAAGGAAACCAAATTCCTGATTTTTCTTATGCAGGATACATGGCATCTGAAAAAGCGATCCCAAATCTTGAGAATAAAATTTTTGTACCAAAACAAGAAGAAGATGCTACCCAAAGAATTCAGGCAGCGATAGATTATGTAAGTAATCTTAAACCAAATAAATCTGGTTTTCGAGGCGCCGTACTTTTAGACAAAGCAACTTTTAAAATCAGTGGGACTTTATATATCAGAAAATCAGGAGTTGTTTTACGAGGAAGCGGAAATACTGAAAACGGAACTATTTTTTTAGGAACCGGATTGAAACGAGAAGCCGTAATTCGGGTTTTAGGAGTTGATGATAAAAAGCTCGGTGAAACTTTCGAATTTAATACAAATTATACGCCACTCGGGACAAAAATAATTCAATTAAAAAACACCTCAAAATTAAAAACATCAGATGAAATTATCATCACTAAACCCTTAACTGCAAATTGGATTAAGGAATTAAAAATGGATGATTTTGGAGCAGAAACAGGTTGGATTGGATGGAAAAAAGACGATTGGGATATTTCGTGGAGCAGAGTTGTAACCAAAATCAGTGGTAATGAAGTAACATTAAATGCTCCGTTGACCATGACTTTAGATGATGTTTACGGAACAGCAAAAGCAACGTCTTATTCCTGGACAGGAAGAATCGAACAAATCGGAATCGAAAATATCCTGATGAAATCGACTTATGATCAGTCAAATCCAAAAGACGAAGAACACAGATGGTTCGGAATTAGCATCGAAAACACAAGAAATGCCTGGGTAAGACAAGTTAATTTCAAGCATTTTGCGGGAGGTGCAGTTTCGTTATTAAAATCGGCACAGCAAATTACAGTTGAAGATTGTATTGCAACGGAACCCATTTCTGAAATCGCAGGTTTTAGACGACATACTTTTTATACAGAAGGCCAACAAACTTTGTTTCAGCGTTGTTACTCAGAAAATGGTTACCACGATTTTGCAGTAGGCGGATTTGGAACAACAGGTCCAAATGTGTTTATTCAGTGTGAATCGTTTATGCCCTTCAATAATAGCGGAGCAATTGGTAGTTGGGCGACAGGCGTATTATTTGATGTTTCTTATGTAGACGGTCACGCTTTAAGTTACAACAACAGAGAACAAAACGGCAGAGGAGCGGGATGGACGGCTGCCAATAGTGTTATTTGGGAAACTTCGGCATCTAAAATAGAATGTTATAATCCGCCAACAGTACAAAACTGGGCTTTTGGAGTCTGGGGCGGAATCATGGCTGGCGACGGTCACTGGAAAGATGTAAACAATCATATTTCGCCAAGAAGTTTATTCTATGCACAATTAGAAAACAGATTGGAAAAACTTCCTGTAAATCCTCACATTTATGATTTAGGTTCAGAACCCTCATCAAGTCCTACAGTAGAAGTGGCGCAGGAATTGACTAAAAATTCAGTAGCTCCAAAAGAAAATTTAGTAGAATGGATTGCAGAAGTTTCAAAATCGAATCCAATTGACATCAACAATTCAGGACTTAAAAATGCAAATGATTTAAAAATAAATTCGGTACAAAATAGTACTTCAGATAATAAAGTAGTTACAAAAAACGGCTGGCTTACTTATGACAACAAAGTAATTGCCGGAAATAGATTAAGCGTGCCATGGTGGCGAGGAAGCCTGAGAGATAGTGATATTTCTAAGTCATTACCGGATATTACAAGATTTGTTCCCGGTAGAACTGGTACAGGATTTACAGATAATATCAACGAAGTTGTAGGTTATTTAAGTGCTAATAATATGGTCGCCTTAGAACATAATTATGGTTTATGGTACGAAAGAAGAATGGACGATCACGAACGCGTTCGCCGTTTTGATGCTGATGTTTGGCCACCATTTTATGAGCAGCCATTTGCACGAAGCGGACAAGATTTAGCCTGGGATCAATTGAGCAAATACGATCTGACAAAATTTAATAGTTGGTATTGGGATCGTCTCGCACTTTTTGCTGATTTAGCAGAGGCGAAAGGACAATTGTTAGTCAACCAACAATATTTTCAGCATAATATTATAGAAGCCGGAGCACATTGGTCAAGTTCACCATGGCGTTCAGCAAACAACATAAACAATACAGGTTTTCCGGAACCGCCGCCTTACGCAGGAGACAAACGTATTTTTATGGCAGAACAGTTTTATGATGTTACAAATCCTGTTAGAAGAAAATTGCACGAGGGGTTCATCAGAAAATCGTTGGAGAATTTTCAAGAAAACAGCAACGTAATTCAGCTGACAAGTGCAGAATTTACAGGACCACTTCATTTTATGCAATTTTGGTTAGATGAAGTTCAAAAATGGAAAGACGAAACAGGTAAAAAAGCAATCATTGGTTTAAGCGCTACAAAAGATGTTCAGGATGCAATTTTGAATGATGCCAAAAGAGTAAAAACAGTAGATGCAATTGATATTCGTTATTGGTATTATAAAGAAGACGGAACAGCATATGCACCGCAAGGAGGTCTGAATTTAGCACCAAGACAACACGCCAGAAAATTAAAAACCGGAAAAGAAACAGACGATCAGGTCTATCGCGCTGTTCGTGAATATCGCGAAAAATATCCTGAAAAAGTGATTTTGTATTCAACAGATGGATCTCCAAAATTTGGATGGCCGGCATTGATGGGAGGAGCCTCTTTACCTAATATTCCAAAAATAGAACTGCCTGCATTTTATTCCGCTTTAAGCGAAATGAAATTAGTAGAAGGAAATACGTTTTCAGACAAGCTATGGACATTAGAAAATAAGGGAAAAAGTTATCTTTTTTATGCGAAGAATCCACAAGATATTTCAATTGATTTGTCAGGTTACAAAGGTACTTTCGAAGTATATGAAATTAATGCTACAAAGGGAACTTTCATTAAAAAAGCAAATATAAACGGAGGAAAACAAGTAACAATTCCACAAGCCGAAATCAAAGAAAAAGTACTTCTTATAGTGAAGAAGAGATAGCCACAGATTTTGCATATTAAAAAGATTAAAAATTAAAAATAAATCTGCGAGAGAATTTAAAGACAAAGCTTGGAAAATCCATTAAATCAGTGAAATCTGTGGCAAAAAAATAACAACACAATTCAAAAACAAACCAAAATGAATCTGAAAATTAAATATTTATACGCCCTAAGTATATTCTTTTTGTTGACAGCACAAATCGGACATTCTCAATCTCAAAATCTGCCGCAGCCTAAAGTATCTAAGAATCAACATTATTTTGTAACCGGAGATGAAAAACCATTTTTCTGGTTAGGAGATACAGGTTGGTTAACTTTTGGAAAATTAGACAGAGCGGGAGTAGATAAGTACTTTAAAGACAGAAAAGAGAAAGGATTTAATGTAGTTCAGGTAATGGTTTTGCATACTCTCAATGTGACAAATGTTTACGGCGATATGGCTTTGATTAACGAAGACGTTTCTAAGCCTTTGATTACTGCCGGAAATAACTTCAAAAATCCACAGGAATATGATTATTGGGATCATGTTGATTATACTTTAGAGGTAGCTCAGAAAAATGGCATTTATGTTGCCATGGTTCCGGTTTGGGGAACAAACGTTGCAAAAGGAAATAAAGTAAGCAAAGAACAAGCTACAGAATATGCGAAGTTTTTAGCCAATCGATATAAAAACAGAACCAATATTATCTGGTTAAACGGAGGTGATACGCACGGAAACGAATTTATGGACATTTGGAATGCGATCGGGAGTACTTTAAAAACCAATAATCCGGATCAGTTAGTAACATTTCATCCTTTTGGAAGAACAGATTCATCTGAAAATTACCATAATGCAAAATGGTTAGATTTCAACATGTTTCAGTCAGGACATCGTCGTTACGATCAGGATACTTTACCAAATAGTTTCAAAGAAGACAATTATAAATTCGTTCAAAGAGATTTAACCCTAAAACCCATAAAACCAACACTTGATGGAGAACCGTCTTATGAAGGAATTCCACATGGTTTACACGATACGCTACAACCAAAATGGACAGATAATGATGTAAGACGTTACGGTTATTGGTCAGTTTTTGCAGGAGCTGCAGGATATACTTACGGACACAATGCCGTAATGCAAATGTTCAGAAAAGGAGATAAACCAGCTTACGGAAATAAAGAATTATGGACATCTGCGGTTAATGCGCGCGGAGCAAAACAAATGATATACATTAAGAAATTAATGTTAGGTTTTCCGTATTTAGAAAGAGTTCCGGATCAATCATTAATTGCCAATCAAGGAGAAAAATATGATTATCTAATTGCAACAAGAGCAAATAATTATGCACTGATTTACACATACACCGGTAGAAAAATTGCGCTTAACATGGCAAAGATTACCGGAGATAAAGTAACTGCAAGCTGGTACAATCCAAGAAATGGAAAAGAAACAAAAATTGGAATCGTAGAAAATAAAGGAATCCAGGAATTTCAGCCATTGGGAGATAAAAAAGATGGTAATGACTGGGTGCTTATTTTAAGATCAAAGTAACCACAATCTTGTCATACCGAGGAACGAGGGATCACACACGAAATTCGACAAAGGTTGACCATTAAGTAATAACCACGATCTTGTCTCCCGAGGGACGAGGGATCTGCTCAATCTGCGAGAAAAAATATTGCACTCAGATTTAAAAAAGATTTAAGCAGCTCCCAAAGATTTTTAATTATAGATCTGCCAAAATCAGCAAAATCTGTGTGAAACCAAAAAACATAAACAATGAAAAATATACTAATAATACTCTTCTTCATTACCGGACTTAACACCACTTTCGCAAATGACGGCTGGTTAAACATCCTAAACGAAGGAGGAAATAACAAAGGAGTAAAATGTACAGAAGCCATTCAGAATGCTATCGAAAAAGCATCTAAAAATGGCGGTGGAACCATCTTTTTTCCTGCCGGAGAATATTTGACAGGAGCTTTAAAATTAAAAAGCAATATTACCATTCATTTAGATTCAGGAGCACTTTTGAAATTCTCAGACAATTTTGATGATTTTTTACCTTATGTAGAAATGCGTTACGAAGGAATTGTAATGCAGTCTTTTTCTCCATTATTTTATGCGAAAGATGTAGAGAATATCACTATTAAAGGAAGAGGCGTAATCGACGGACAAGGTAAAGCGTGGTGGAATGAGGTGTACCGAATTGAAACGGCTAAAGGACCAATTCCGTTAACGAAATACCAGAAAATGTGGGAAGAACAAAACAAAGGAATTGTTTATTCTGATTATTATAAAAGAACGATCGACAAAAAGTTTTTCAGACCTTCTTTCTTTCAGGCCTATAATTGCAAAAATATTTTAATCGAAGGCGTTACATTTCAAAATTCTCCTTTTTGGACTATAAACCCGGAGTTTTGTGATAATGTAACCGTTACAGGGATTTCAATTTTTAATCCACATTCTCCAAATACAGACGGAATCAATCCTTCTTCTTGTAAAAACGTTCACATTTCGAATTGTCATATCAGCGTTGGGGACGATTGTATTACGATCAAATCAGGAAGAGACGAAGATGGTCGTAAATACAACAGACCAACGGAGAATGTTACGATTACCAATTGTACGATGTTAAGTGGTCACGGTGGTGTTGTTATTGGAAGCGAAATGTCGGGTGGAATTAAAAAAGTAACGATTTCTAATTGTGTTTTTGACGGAACAGATCGAGGAATCCGTATCAAAGCCGCTCGTGGTCGTGGTGGTGTTGTAGAAGATATTCGTGTTGATAATATTGTCATGAAAAACATCAAAGAAGAAGCCATTGTGTTGAGTCTTTTCTATGATAAAGATACCAAAGTAGAACCCGTAACTGAGAAAACCCCTATTTTCAGAAATATTCACATGAGTAATATTACGGGTTCGAACGTAAACAAAGCCGGACAAATTTTAGGAATTACCGAAATGCCAATTCAAAATATCACTTTTTCTAATATTAATATGGACGGAAAAGAAGGTTTTACAGTAAGCACAGCAACAGATGTTGAATTTCATGATGTAAAAGTAAATGCTTCAATTGGTTCTTCTTTTAAAATATCCGATTCCAAAAATATCATTTTAGACAATGTAGGTTCATCAACACCACTAAAAGGAGTTCCGGTAATTAAGTTAGATAATGTATCTAATATGATGATCAATAATAATTTTCCGTTTAATGCAACGGATGTTTTCATTGAAGCAAACGGAAAAGAAACAAAAAATATTTTCCTGAAAAATAATGTGTTTAATAATGTAAATACAATTGTAAAAAAAGGAAAAGATCTGGATAAAAAAGCCATTACAGAATAAAAATTGGAGAGTCAATTTTGTCAAATTTTCGAACTTTGACAAAGTTTAAACGAGATACAACATGAAAAAAATAGCCTTCATCATAACCCTTTTTGTTTTTGCGATAAGTTATTCACAGAAAAAGAAAGACATTTATCTTTTTACATCGTTTAGAGAACCGGCAACAGCAGGTTTGTATTTGGCTTATAGTGAAGACGGTTACAACTGGAAAGGTCTTGAAGGATCATTTTTGAAACCCGAAATTGGAGCCAGCAAAATAATGCGCGACCCTTCGATAGTAAGAGGCGGAGATAATACGTACCACATGGTTTGGACAACAGACTGGAAAGGCGGAAACGGTTTTGGATATGCCAGTTCTAAAGACTTGATCCATTGGTCAAAACAGGAATATATTCCCGTGATGAAAAACGAGCCGGAAGTAGTAAACGTTTGGGCACCGGAAATTTTCTATGACGATGTCAAAAAAGAATACATCATTATTTGGGCATCTACAATTCCGTTCCGATTTGAAAAAGGAATAGAAGAAGAGAAAAATAATCACCGAATGTATTATGTAACTACAAAAGATTTTAAGACTTTTTCAGAAGCCAAATTATATTATGATCCGGGTTTTAGCGTCATAGATTGTGTGATTGTAAAGAAAGGAAAGAAAGATTATGTTTTGGTTTTAAAAGATAATACAAGACCAATGCGTAAAATTGAAGTAGCATTTGGAAAATCACCTTTAGGACCATTCAGTAAAAGATCAGAACCCCTGACAGAGTATCTATCAGAAGGCCCGACAGTGGTTAAAGTGGCGGAAAAATGGTTGTTGTATTATGATAATTACGGCTCAAAAAATTATAAAGCATTAAGTACTTCAGATTTTGTTCATTTTGAAGATGTATCATCAAAAATAAGTCTTCCGGAAGGGCACAAACACGGAACGATTACCACGATTTCTGAAGAAGTTTTAAAAGGACTAGTTGAAAAGAAATAATTAGAAAATAAATTTCATGCAGATTTAAATGGATTAAGGCAGATCAGGCACATTTTTAATTTTCAATCTGATTAAATAAAATAAAAGCAGGTTAAAAAATGATCTGCAAGAATCAGCTAAAATCTGTAAAATCTGCGTGAAATAAAAAATATAAACAATGATTGCTTTCCAAAATATAAAAACCAACCTCGTAACCACAGCCACAATTCTATTGATTTGTGCCGCTGTAAATGCCCAGAATGATACCGTGCGTTATGTGGGTAAAACACTTTCAAATATCGATTATCATCACGGTCAATTAAGTCCGGCTGTTGGAGTTCACGCCACGCAAATTATGCGCGCCAGCCGTGAACATCCTGAAAAAGCAGATGGTTTTGGCTGGACCTACAATCACCAGCCAACAATGGCGTATTGGAATAATACCTTTTATCTTCAGTATCTGAGTGATCCTGCAGGAGAACATATTCCGCCAAGTCAGACCGTGATCATGACTTCAAAAGATGGTGTGACGTGGAAAATGCCAAGAGTTATTTTTCCTATTTATCATATTCCGGATGGATGGAAAAAAGACGGTGTAGAAGGTGTTGCCAAAAATCTGGATGCGATTATGCATCAAAGAATGGGTTTTTATACCTCCAAAGATAAACGACTTTTTGCTCTTGCCTATTACGGAATTGCAATGGATGAAAAAGACGATCCGAATGATGGAAAAGGAATTGGACGTGTCATTCGTGAAATCAAAAAAGACGGAAGTTTTGGTGAAATTTATTTTATCAGATACAATAAATCATGGGATAAATCAAAATCAGCTTTTCCATTTTACACACAGGCAAAAGACAAAGGACTTAAAAAAGCCTGCGAAGAAATTCTTTCAGATCCTTTAATACTGCAGCAATGGGTTGAAGAAGCGGATCGTGATGACGAATTAATTCCGTTAAAGAAACCTTATAAAGCTTTAAGTTCTTATCATTTGCCAAACGGAGACGTAGTAGGTTTATGGAAACATGCTTTAACTTCAATCAGTAAAGATGGTGGAAAATCCTGGGAATATATGCCCGTTCGCGCTCCTGGTTTTGTGAACAGCAACGCGAAAATCTGGGGACAAAAAACATCAGATAACCGTTATGCAACCGTTTATAATCCATCAGAATATCGCTGGCCTTTAGCGATTTCAACCAGTGATGATGGATTAAATTACAAAGATTTATTACTGGTTCACGGCGAAATAAGTCCGATGCGTTACGGTGGAAACTACAAATCTGCCGGCCCGCAATATGTAAGAGGAATTTCTGAAGGCGACGGAACTCCGCCTGACGGAAAATTGTGGGTAAGTTATAGTGTCAATAAAGAAGATATTTGGGTAGCTTCGATTCCGGTTCCGGTTGTTGCTAAAGTTACAGAAGACGTAAATGATATTTTTAATGAACTTCCTGACGGACAAGAATTAAAACTGTGGAATACCTACGATTTATCCTGGGCTTCAACCAAAATAGAGAAGAAAGCAGACGGTAAAAAATGGCTGACTTTAAGAGATCAGGATTATTTTGATTATTCCCGTGCAGAACGCGTTGTTCCGTTTGCTGAAAAAATGGAAGTAACTTTTATCGTTAAACCAGAACAAAACAATCACGGTTTATTACAGATTGAATTTCAAAACAAGCAAGGATTACCGGCTGTAAGACTGACTTTTGATTCAGATGGACAATTAAAAACAAAAAACGGAGCCCGCTCGAATACCATTGCAAAATACGAAGCAGGAAAAGAATATAAAGTAACATTGAAGCTGAATGTCAAAACACGTTCATACACTATAAAAGTAAATAACGAGAAAGAATCAACCAGAATTTTTTACGCTCCGGTAGAAGGTTTTGAACGAATTATGTTTCGAACAGGTGAACAGAGATATACACCAAATCCTGATACGGCACCGGACACAGACGATTATGATGATCTGCCACAAACCGGAAAATTAATTCCCGAAGCGGTATTTAATATCCAATCGTTGATTACAAAAAGAAATTAAAAATTGAGAATTAAAAATTAAAAAAAATATAGCCACAAATTACACGAATTTGCATAAATGATTTTTTTTGCAGATTTTAAAATTCGGGAAATTGGTGTAATTCGTGGCAAAAAAAGAATTCTGATAAAAGAGACCTGCTAAAGAGAAGACAATAAAGCAAATAAAAAAATCTGTTTTTATCTGCGTCTTTACGAAGTAAATCCGTGTTATCCGCGTTTAAAAATCTCAACAATAAAAAATGAAGAATTTCAAAAATATAATAGTAGCAATTTGTCTTTTAGTAACCCTGGTTTCTAAAGGGCAAATTTTGCCAGTACATCTAACAACAGAAATGGCTCAGAATCCAGTAGCGGTGGTTCAAAATCAGCAACGATTAAGCTGGCAGTTGGTTTCAAAAGAATCCGATGCATCACAAATAGGCTATCAAATTTTGGTTGCTTCATCAGAAGAAAAACTAAAAATTGACCAAGGAGATATCTGGAATAGTGGAAGAGTAAATTCTAATAAAAATTTACAGATAGTTTATGGTGGAAGCCTTTTAAAAGCTGAAACCAAATATTTTTGGAAGGTTAAAGTATGGAATCAGGCAGGCAAAATTTCTAAATGGAGTTCAACCGCATCTTTTAGAATTGCCCCTTTAGACGAAACATTAAATCCAACCTGGATTGGAGCCATTACAAAGGCCAACAGCCATTTACCGGAAGGAAGAAATTTTCATACGGCCACGTTTAACAGACAAAAAAAAGATGCTATAATTAATGCTTCAGATTCTTTGTCGCGCAGAAGTATTATGCTTCGAAAACCATTTACAGTTGCTAAAGAAATTAAGGAAGCGGTAGTGTATATTTCCGGTCTGGGACATTATGAATTAACGATTAACGGAAAGAAAATAGGCAATAGTGAGTTTGCTCCTTTATGGACAGATTACGACAAAACTGTTAATTATAATACGTATGAGTTAAACGCGAAAGAACTAAAAAATGGCGAAAATGTAATTGGTGTTCTTCTGGGAAATGGAATGTACAATACACTTGCTGAACGATATACCAAGTTTTTTGTAAGTTTTGGTCCGCCAACTTTATTTTTGAAAATGAAAGTGGTTTACAAAGACGGTACCGAAGATATTATTAAATCTGATGAAAGCTGGAAATACAGCAAAAGCCCAATAACGTACAATAGTATTTTTGGGGGAGAAGATTATAATGCCAATTTAGAACAAAAAGGCTGGAACGAAACCGGATTCAATGATTCTAGTTGGAAGAAAGTAGTTGTTCAGGAAGCACCAAAAGGAATTTTAAGAGCACAAACAGCACCGCCAATTACGATACAGAAACAATATAATGTTGCATCTGCAAAAGAATTGAAACCTAACTTTTATGTTTTTAACATGGGTCAAAATCTTTCAGGATTTACCACTATAAAAGTAAAAGGAAAGAAAGGTCAAACCGTTCGTGTTTGGGTAGGCGAAAGCTTAAATGATGATGGAACTGTAGGACAGGGAAGATCCGGAAAACCTTATTATTATGACTATACTTTAAAGGGTGGAGGAATAGAAGAATGGCAGCCAAAATTCAGCTATTACGGTTTTCAATATGTGCAAATTGAGAATATCAATTATAAAAAGACCAAAGATCAAAATCTACCGACATTAGTAGATTTAAAATCGAAATTTATTTATAATTCGGCAGGAGAAGCAGGAACTTTTGAATCTTCGAATGCCATTTTTAATAAAACACATGAATTGATAAACAACTCCATAAAAAGTAATTTTCAAAGTGTTTTTACTGATTGTCCGCAACGAGAGAAATTGGGTTGGTTAGAAGAAATTCATTTAAACGGACCGGGATTAATGTTCAATTATAATCTTGAAAGTTATATTCCGGCAATGATGCAAAACATCTCAGATTCGCAAAGAGAAAATGGTTTAATTCCAAGTATTGTTCCAGAATATGTTGTTTTTGGTGGCGATTTTACTGATTCTCCGGAATGGGGTGTATCGGGAGTAATTCTGCCATGGATATATTATCAATATTACGGTGATGCTTCGCTAATTGAGAAATATTATCCTGTAATGAAAAAATATGTCGATTATTTAGGGACAAAAGCAACTAATCATATTGTTTCGCACGGTTTAGGCGATTGGTACGATTACGGAACTCATGCTGCAGGGTATTCTAAAAATAGTCCTATTGCCCTTTCTGCAACTTCTCATTATTTCTATGGAGCAAATTTGGTAGCAAAAGCAGCGAAATTATTAAATAAAACAGATGATATCGCTACATACGAAACACTGACTTCTGATATAAAAAATGCTTTCAACAAGGAATTTTTCAATGTTGAAACCAAACAATACGGAACAAATAGTCAGTTTAGTAATGCCGTTCCCGTTTATATGGATATCGTAGAACCGCAATATAAAGCTGCTGTAATGCAGAATTTATTAAGTGATATAAAAGCAAAAGGCGACCGATTGACAACAGGAGATGTTGGAAACCGTTATTTATTTCAGGCTTTGGCTCAAAATGGAGAAAACGAAACGATGTATAAAATGAACAATCATTATGATGCGCCGGGTTATGGTTTTCAGATAAAATTTGGTTTAACCACTTTAACCGAGCAATGGGATCCAAGAAAAGGAAATTCATGGAATCATTTTATGCTGGGACAAATTGAAGAATGGTTCTATCAGAGTTTAGCCGGAATTGTTGCTGATCCGGAAAAACCGGGTTTCAAACATTTCTATATTCAGCCTGAAATTGTAGGCGATATGACTTTTGTAAAAGCAACGTACCAATCTATTTACGGAGTTATTACATCAGCCTGGGAGAAAAAAGATGGGAAGTTGATTTTGAAAATTGAAATTCCTGTCAATACTTCGGCAACAGTAAAATTGCCGGTTGATAAAAATTCAGAAATAAAAGTAAATGGAAAATTGACAAAGAATTTAAATTTTGGATCAGGAAAATATACAATAGAATACAAAATATAAATGGCACACGGATGACAGGGATTCGCTAAAGCGAAGAAGCGGATAAAAACCGATTTTTTAATTTTTAAATATGGCAAGCTGAATAAAAAATCCATTTTTATCTGCGTTTTTACGAAGTAAATCCGTGGTATCCATGTTCAAATCTATGTTAGTTAATACACAATACAACCATGAAAATAAAACATATTTATATATTAGTTTCAATTTTTGCATTGACAATTTCAAATGCACAAATAACATCTGATGAGAACTTTAGAAAACCCGTTTCAGAAACATTAAAAAAAATCGAAACAGCTTTTCACGTTACGATAAACGACGACCGAGGTTTACTAAAAGGAAAAGAACTGGACTATGCCGATTGGAGAATCGAACCGGGAAATCTGGCAATTTCACTCACCAATATTCTGGCTCCTTTTGAATTGATGTACTTCAAACAACCGGATGGAACTTACATCATTAGAAAATATGAAAATCACAAAGTATCGGTTGATAAAGGAAAAGAACGTCTGGCTTATTTAACCACTTTATATTCGAATGTAACTGAATGGGAAGCACGTAAAAAAGAAATAAAAGCGTGTATGATAACGTCTTTTGGTTTGGATAAAGCACCACCGATGCCAAAATCAAAACCTATTCTGACTCCAAAAAGAATTTATAAAGATTATAGTATCGAAAATATTGGTTTAGAAATCCTACCGGGTGTTTACGTTACAGGCTCGATTTACAGACCTTATCCTTTCAATAAAAAAGCTCCGATTATCTTAACGCCTGACGGACATTTTGGTGACGGAAGGTATCGAAAAGACGAACAATATCGTTGTGCAATTATGGCAAAAATGGGTGCCATTGTAGTGAGTTATGATTTGTTTGCCTGGGGAGAATCATTGCTTCAATTTCCCGAAGAAACACATAGAAATAGTATCGCTTCAACCGTTCAGGTTTTAAGCGGAATCAGATTATTGGATTATTTGGCAACAACAAAAAATGCTGATATGTCAAGAGTTGGCGTGACCGGAGGTTCTGGTGGAGGTTCGCATACCATGTTTTTGGCAGCTTTAGACGATCGAATTACAGTTTCGGCTCCGGTGGTGATGGTTTCTTCGCACTTTTCTGGCGGTTGTCCGTGCGAAAGTGGTCGTGGTATTCACCTTTGTGGAAACGGAACCAATAATGCCGAAATCTCTGCAATGATGGCACCAAAACCACAATTAATAGTTTCTGACGGAAAAGACTGGACATTGGCAGTTCCGGAACTTGAATTTCCTTTTATTCAGCGAACGTACGAATTATACGGAAAGAAAGATCTTGTAGAAAATGCTCATTTTGCTAAAGAAGGACATGATTTTGGAGTTTCAAAACGTATGGCTTTGTATCCGTTTATGGCAAAATATTTAGGATTGGATTTGAATAAGGTAAAAAATGAAAAAGGCGAAATCGACGAATCGACTTGTGTAATTGAACCCAAAGAAAAAATGTTTGTTTTTGGAGATAAAGGCGAAAAATTTCCAGCCAATGCTTTAAAAGACATCAACAAATTGTATGAGATGTTTGGGGAGAAGAATAATAAAATTTACGAGGTTAAGAAATAAAAGAAAGTTGCCACGAATTTCACGAATTAACACGAATTAAAATTTTTGACACAGATTAAAAAAGATTTACGCGATTCTTTAAATAATAAATCCAAATAATCCTTTTAATCTGTGGCTAATAATGATAGTGTGAATTAGTGTAATTCGTGGCGAAAAAAAAATTTATATGAAGTTAAGAAATAAAATTACCTCGATTTGTGTTGGAATTTTTTCGTTTGCTGCAACAGCGCAAAACAACAGCGACCTAAAACTTTGGTACGATAAACCTGCTGCAATCTGGAACGAAGCTTTGCCTTTGGGTAATGGTCGTTTAGGGGCAATGGTCTTCGGCGATCCTGCGGTTGAACGTTTACAATTGAACGAAGAAACGATTTGGGCGGGTTCTCCAAACAGCAACGCCCATTCGAAATCATTAAAAGCTTTACCAATTGTAAGACAGTTAATTTTTGACGGAAAATTTGATGAAGCGCAGGAATTAGCTACTCAGGATATTATGTCGCAAACCAATGACGGAATGCCTTATCAAACTTTTGGGAGCGTTTATATTTCGTTTCCGGGACATCAAAAATATTCGAATTACTACAGAGATTTAGATATTGCAAATGCTACTGCAAAAGTAAAATACACGGTGAATGGCGTTGAATTTACCAGAGAAATTCTAACCTCATTTTCTGATCAGGTAATTGTGGTGAAACTTTTGGCAAGTCAGCCGGGTCAGATTACAGCGAATGTTTTTATGAACAGTCCGCTTGATAAAACGGTTTCGGGAACAGAAGGCGATCAAATTTTATTATCCGGAATTGGAAGCAATTTCGAAGGTGTAAAAGGGAAAGTGAAATTTCAGGGACGTTTAATTGCCAAAAATAAAGGCGGAGAAGTTTCAGCCAGCAACGGAATCATTAGTATCAACAAAGCAGATGAAGTGACGCTTTATATTTCGATTGCAACAAATTTTAAAAATTATCAGGATATCAGCGGTGATGAAATTGCGAAAAGCAAAGACTATTTGGCTAAAGCCGAAGTAAAAGATTTTGCCACTATTAAAAAAGATCATGTTTCCTATTATCAGAAATTCTTCAATAGAGTTTCTTTCGATTTAGGAACAAACGAAGCGGCGAAGAAACCAACAAACGAAAGAATCAGGGATTTCTCAAAACAATTTGATCCGCAATTGGCGAGTTTATATTTTCAGTTTGGTCGTTATCTTTTGATTTCGAGTTCACAACCTGGCGGTCAGCCAGCTAATTTACAAGGGATTTGGAACGATATGGTAACGCCTCCATGGGACAGTAAGTACACCACAAACATAAATGCTGAGATGAATTACTGGCCGGCAGAAGTAACGAACCTTTCAGAAATGCATGAACCGTTTATTCAAATGGCAAAAGAGTTAAGCGTGACAGGAGCCGAAACAGCAAAAATAATGTACAATGCAAAGGGTTGGGTTTTGCATCATAATACTGATATTTGGCGTGTAACTGCTCCGGTTGATTATGCTGCATCCGGAATGTGGCCAACAGGTGGTGCATGGGTAAGTCAGGATTTATGGGAAAGATATTTATACACAGGAGATAAAAATTATTTAAAGGAGATTTATCCGATAATAAAAGGCGCAGCAGATTTCTTTTTAGATTTCATGATTATCGATCCCAATACAGGTTATCTGGTGGTTGTTCCTTCAAGTTCTCCTGAAAACACGCATGCTGGCGGAACAGGAAAAGCAACAATTGCATCGGGAACCACGATGGACAATCAGTTGATTTTTGATTTGTTTACGCACGTTATCGAAGCTTCAAAATTGGTTGCTCCAGATGAAGCTTACGCCAAAAAAGTAAGTGAAGCTTTGGCTAAAATGCCTCCAATGAAAGTAGGAAAGCACAGTCAGTTACAAGAATGGCAGGAAGATTGGGACAATCCGGAGGACAAACACAGGCACGTTTCGCATTTGTACGGTTTGTTTCCAAGCAATCAGATTTCGCCAATTGAAACACCGGAACTGTTTGAAGCTACAAAGAATTCACTGAATTACAGAGGAGACGAATCTACAGGTTGGTCAATGGGATGGAAAGTCAATTTATGGGCAAGATTGTTAGACGGAGATCATGCTTATAAACTATTACAGGATCAATTGCATCTGGTTACGGCAGAACAAAGAAAAGGCGGCGGAACGTATCCGAATATGTTAGATGCGCACCAACCGTTTCAAATTGATGGAAATTTTGGATGCACAGCCGGAATTGCCGAAATGCTAATGCAAAGTCAGGAAGATGCGATCCTCTTATTACCGGCTTTACCAAGTGTCTGGAAAGACGGTAGTATAAAAGGTCTGGTGACCAGAGGCGGTTTTGTAATCGATATGAGTTGGAAAAACAATAAAATTTCGACTTTAAAAATTTACTCAAAACTAGGAGGGAACTGCAGATTGAAATTAGAAAATATACTAAAAGCAGATAAAGGAATTTATATTAAAAAAGCAAAGGGAAAAAATCCTAATCAATTATTTTATGATGTCGAAGTAAAGAAACCAATTATATCAGATCATGCGAATTTGAAGAAAGTGGTTTTACCAAAATATAATATATATGATGTTCAGACAAAAGCAGGACAGACGTATACCTTTTACGGGAATTAGAATTATCCTAACAGGTTTTTAAAACCTGTTAGGTATAGATTGATAGTGTAGTTTGTAGTGTGATTTCTCCCTCCGGTCGAAATGACAAAACAATGGGAATAGGCATTAGTTGTGTGAAGAACAAACAGCCCGATTCGCCGCAGCGAAACACACCCAAAGAATAAGTTTTTAAATAATAATTAGAATATGTTACACCATTTCAAATACAAAATAATAGCTTTCCTAATCTTGATTTCAGCCTTAAATATAGGTTGTAAATCAGGCGTAAATCAGTCTCAAAAAGGAACTTCGGTGGTTTTGAATCCCGCAAATTTCAAACATTACGTTGATTATTTCAATACAATGGAAGATGAGAATTTAAAATTTGCGATTCCGAATAACAGTGCCTGGGGTTGGATGGAGAAAAATATCCCGTTGTTTGAGTGTCCGCAGCAAAATTTTGAGGAGATTTATTATTTTAGATGGTGGAGTGCACGAAAACACATCAAGAAAACACCTCAGGGATATGCGATTACAGAATTTTTGGTAGATCGTTCGTATGCTGATAAATACAATATGATTAGTTGTGCTTTGGGGCATCACATTAACGAATTCAGATGGTTACACAATCCGGAATATTTGGAGCAGGATGTACATTTATGGTTTAGGGGAAATGATGGTAAACCCATGAAAAAACTCAGAACTTTTAGCAGTTGGACGGCGGATGCTTTGTACAATCGCTATTTAGTGAATAAAGATGATAAATTTTTATTGGATATGTATCCTGATCTGGTTGCCGAATATGCCGCTTGGGAAGGTGATAGAAAACGTAAAGACGGTTTGTTCTGGCAGTTTGATGTTAAGGACGGTATGGAAGAATCATTGAGCGGAGCCAGAAAATTTAGAAATGCACGCCCAACGATCAACAGTTATATGTTTGGAAATGCTGCAGCTTTGGCTAAAATAGCCAAGCTGAAAGGAGACACTAAACAAGAGAATTATTTTGAGGCAAAAGCCGATACATTACAAAAATTGGTAGAAACAAAACTGTGGAATGCTAAAAGTGAATTCTTCGAAACGTTTACAGAAAAAGATACTTTGGCACAGGTTAGAGAAGCGATTGGGTTTATTCCGTGGTATTTTAATCTGCCACAGAAAGACAAAGGATTTGAAAAAGCTTGGGAACAAATTAAGGACGAAAAAGGATTTTCGGCACCGTTTGGATTAACAACCGCGGAGAGAAGAAGTCCGCGTTTTAGATCACACGGAACAGGAACTTGTGAATGGGATGGTGCGATCTGGCCTTTTGCGAGTTCTCAGACTTTAACAGCATTGGCGAATGTCTTGAATAATTACGATCAGAATTTTGTTGCTAAGCCGGATTATTTCAAACAAATGAATCTGTATGTAGAATCGCAATATTATCGCGGAAGACCTTATTTGGGCGAATATCTGGACGAAACGACTGGATATTGGTTAATGGGTGACAAAGAAAGAAGTCGTTATTACAATCATTCGACTTTTAATGATTTGATGATTACAGGATTGGTAGGTTTACGACCAAGAGCAGATGAAAAAATTGAAGTAAATCCGTTGATTCCACAAGACAAATGGGATTGGTTTTGTCTGGATAATGTTTTATATCATGGCAATATTGTTACGATTCTTTGGGATAAAACAGGAGAAAAGTATAAAAAAGGAAAAGGTTTCAGGATCTTTAAAAACGGGAAGGAAATTGCGGTTTCTGAGAAGTTGGAGAAATTGGTTTCTGAATAAATATTGGCGAACGGGTTTAATGAATTAAGCAGATTGACACAGGTTTTATTCTCATTTTGTGTCATTGCTCTCAGAGATTTCTCGTTCATCTAAATGACAAACCAAATCGAAAATAAAATAAAATTCGCAATAATCTGTTTGATCGGTTAAAATCTGCAGGCAAAGAATCAACGCATTACATACTAAAATACAACTTATGAAAAGGTTTTTTTTACATACAACATTCATCATTTTAACCCTGATTTCAATTTCGGCGAAAGCCCAAAACAAAATCGGCGTTACAAATTTGCAATGCGAAATGCTCAGCAATCCGGAAGGAATTGATGTCGTTCAGCCACGATTGAGCTGGCAAATAAATGCGAATGTTAGTGATGTAAAACAGACCGCATATCAGATTATTGTGTCTTCGACTTTAGAGAATCTGAACGCGAATAAAGGTGATTTATGGGATACTGGAAAAGTACAAAGCAACGCATCTGTCAATATTATTTATAACGGAAAACGACTGGAAAACCGTCAAAATGCTTTTTGGAAAGTGATTCTCTGGACGAATAAAGGTGAAATTCAATCAGTAGATAAAGCTCATTTTAGTATGGGTATCATGAATTATGCTGACTGGAAATCAACACGCTGGATTGGGTACGAAAAAGCTTCTGCAGGAGATAGTATATCTCAATATTCTAAATTATCAGCAAGATATCTTCGAAAAGAAATCAACTTAAAAAAACAAGTTAAAAGTGCCAAAGTCTACATCATGGGAATGGGATTATATGAGTTGTACATTAACGGAAATAAAATTGGTGATCAGGTTTTGGCGCCTGTTCCTACGGATTATACAAAGAATGTAAAATATAATGTTTTTGATGTGACTTCTCAACTTAAAGAAGGTAAAAATATGTTAGGAACGATTTTAGGAAATGGACGTTTTTTTACGATGCGTCAGGATTTTAAACCGTATAAAATCAAAACTTTTGGTTATCCAAAAATGGCTTTGCAATTGTATGTTGAATATACAGATGGAACAAAAGAAGTAATCAGAACGGATGATACCTGGAAAGTAACCACAAATGGACCCATTTTATCTAATAATGAATATGATGGAGAGGAATACGATGCCCGCAAGGAATTGAAAAATTGGAACACCACCAATTTTGATGATAAAAATTGGTTTCAGGCAGAATATGTTCAGGAACCGGGCGGTTTTTATGAGGCGCAAATGACACCTAATATGAAAATTATGGGTGAGGTAAAACCAATTTCGATCAAACAAACGCCTAAAGGAACTTATATCTTGGATATGGGACAGAATATGGTAGGTTGGCTGCAATTGAAGGTAAAAGGTAAAAGTGGCGACAAAGTGATTTTGAAATTTGCCGAATCCTTGCAAGCAGATGGTTCTTTGTATATCGAAAATTTACGTGACGCCAGAACAACAGATGTTTATACTTTAAAAGGCGAAGGCGAAGAAATTTGGGAACCAACTTTTGTTTTTCACGGTTTTAGATTTGTCGAAGTTTCAGGATTTCCGACGAAACCAACGCTGGATAATTTTGTTGGAAAAGTAGTTTACGACGATATTAAAACGACCGGAACTTTTGAATCTTCAGACGCTGTGATGAATCAGATTTTCAAGAATGCCTATTGGGGAATAAGTGGCAATTATAAAGGGATGCCAATCGATTGTCCGCAGCGAAACGAGCGTCAGCCCTGGCTTGGCGACAGAACAACCGGAGCTTATGGCGAAAGTTTTTTATTCGATAACCAAACTTTATACGCAAAATGGCTGGATGATATTAAAAATGCACAAACGGCAGATGGCGGAATTCCGGATGTTGCACCGGCTTTCTGGCGGTATTATGGCGATAATGTAACCTGGCCCGGAACTTATATTACGGTTGCTGAAATGCTGTACCAGCAATTTGGCGATAAAAAAGTAATTGAAAAACATTATCCGTCGATGAAAAAATGGGTGGTGTATATGGAACAGAATTATTTGGTTAAGGATTTAATGACCAAAGATAAATATGGAGATTGGTGCGTTCCGCCGGAATCATTAGAATTAATTCACTCGAAGGATTCAGCAAGAACTACCAATGGCGAATTAATTGCCAGTGCTTTTTATTATCATTTACTGCAAAAAATGAAAAAGTTTGCTACTATAAATGGAAATAATTCAGATGATATTCAATATTATGATTCACTTTCTGAGAGAGTGAAAACGGCTTTTAATGTGAAGTTTTTCAATGCTTCTAAAAACAATTATGCCAACAATACGGTAACAGCAAATTTGCTTCCATTAGCTTTTGGAATGGTTCCTGAAAATCTTCAGTCGAAAGTATTTGAAAATATTGTTCATGAAGTCGAAGTAACCTATAATGGTCATATTAGTACCGGAGTTATTGGGACTCAGTTTTTAATGCGAACCTTATCTGAGTACGGAAGACCAGATTTGAGCTATAAACTGGCTTCGAATGATACTTACCCAAGTTGGGGTTATATGGCAAAGAATGGTGCAACAACAATCTGGGAATTGTGGAATGGAAATACTGCTGATCCTAAAATGAATTCTCAAAATCATGTGATGTTATTAGGCGATTTACTGATTTGGTATTACGAGAATATTGCCGGAATCAAGAGCAATCCTGAAACTCCGGGGTTCAAACAAATCATCATGAAACCAGATTTCGAAACCGGATTAACCTTTGTGAATGCTTCTTACGAATCGATTCACGGAACGATAAAGAGTAACTGGAAGAAAACTAAAAATAATTTGCAATGGAATATTACGATTCCTGCCAATACTTCGGCAATAGTTTATTTGCCTTCAACGAAAGTTTCAGCTGTAACTTTAGACAATAAAAAGTTAGATAAAACTGCGGTATCTTATAAAGTAGAAAACAATAAACTTATTCTGATATTGCCTTCTGGTTCTTATGTTTTAAATGTAAAATAGTAATAGCAGCACTTAAGCGCATATAATCTTGCTTCAGATCTTTGTCAAAGTTTAAAATTTTGACAAAGATTTTTGCTATTGTCTGGTCTGCCATTGTTAAAAAACGCAAAAAGTATCCCATTTAAAAAAAATTCGGGACAGTACAGGATGGATCTTTAGAATTTTAGTGTCATTTTTACACTTAATAAATAATTTTGTGCGAAAAATTATCAGGAATGCATTTAAAAGCAAAAATTTTAATTCAAAATAAAAAATAATAATGAAGATAATAAAAGTAACATTTGTGTTATTGGGTCTTTTACTCTTGGGAAGTTGCAAACCAACTTTACAAAATAAGACCTGGAAAGAAGGAATTTTAGTAGATGAATTTATATATGATAAAGCACCTTATCCGTCTTGCCACGCTGTTACAATTGTTGAAGCTTCAAATGGGGATTTAGTTTCATCCTGGTTTGGAGGAACGCACGAAAGACATCCGGATGTTTGTATTTATGTAAGTATAAAACCAAAAGGAAGCGATAAATGGAGCGAAGGCATTAAAGTGGCTGACGGCGCGATGAAAGAAGGCCCGAGATTACCAACATGGAATCCTGTTTTATATCAAATTCCTGGTGGCGATTTAATGCTTTTCTATAAAATTGGTCCAAAACCATCTGAATGGTGGGGTGTAATCAGAACTTCATCTGATAACGGAAAAACCTGGTCTGAGGCGAAAAAAATGCCGGAAGGTTTCTTAGGACCAATCAAAAACAAACCGGTTTTATTAAGCAACGGAACTTTATTGTGCCCTTCAAGTATCGAAGGCGACGGCTGGAGACTTCGCATGGAATCTACTCCTGATTTTGGAAAAACATGGGTAATGGGCGATACTTTATCGCGAGGAAAACAAAAGATAAATGCAATTCAGCCAAGTATTCTTTTTCATAAAGACGGAAGTATACAGGCGATTGGAAGAACGAGAAACAGAGCTATTTTTAGTACTTTTTCTAAAGACAACGGAAAAACATGGTCTGATATAGAATTAATTGGTCTGCCAAATAATAACTCAGGAACAGATGCGGTAACGCTTAAAGACGGAAGACATTTGTTAGTTTACAATCATGTCTTACCTCCTGGAACAGAAGCAAAAGGTCCAAGAACGCCATTGAATGTTTCAGTTTCTAAAGACGGAATTCACTGGGATGCAGCGTTAGTATTAGAAGATTCAAAAATTAGTCAATATTCGTATCCATCCATGATCCAGAGTTCTGACGGAATGGTACATATCGTTTACACATGGAGAAGGGAAAAATTGAAATATGTAAAAATTGATCCAAGCAAACTAAAAACGATTCAAATCAAAAACGGAATCTGGCCCGGAGATGAGAACAAAGTAGTAACGGCTGTAAAAGCTGAAGAAGAGTAAGAATTTAAATTTAACCATTAAGATATTAAGTTTCATTAAGCTTAACTTTCTTAATGGTAAAAAACAAAAATATGAAGTCAATTTATTTAAAAAAAAATATTATTATTTTATTTTTTGCTGTTTTGTGCACTAGTTTCAATAGTTGTGCAACGGCTCAGTCATCAAATAACAAACAGCGCTATAAAGTTGCGGTTTGCGACTGGATGATTTTAAAAAGACAAAAATTAGGCTCTTTTGCTCTCGCAGCTGAAATAAAAGCTGACGGAATAGAACTGGATATGGGAGGTTTAGGAAACCGCCCAACCTTTGACAGTAAATTAGGAGATCCAATCGAAAGACAAAAGTTTCTGGATAAATCCAAAGAATTGAATGTCGGAATCAGTTCGATAGCCATGTCCGGATTTTACGCGCAGTCTTTTGCAAAAAGAGAAACTATCGCACCCATGATCGAAGATTGTGTAAAAGCAATGAAAGACATGAAGGTCAAAGTCGCTTATCTTCCTTTAGGGACGGAAAGTGATTTGGTGAAAAATCCTGAATTACGTCCTGTAATTATCGAAAGATTAAAATGGGCGGGAAAACAAGTAGGCAAAATTGGTGGAGTTATAGCAATTGAAACATCATTAGACGCTACCGAAGAAAAAAAACTATTAGAAGAAATAGGTTCTAAATATGTCAAAAGTTCTTTCAATTTTGCGAACGCCGTAGATAACGGAAGAGATATTGTAACCGAATTAAATATTTTGGGTAAAAAACATCTGGCACAAATTCATGCTTCAAATACAGACAAAGTCTGGCTTGAAAACGATACCGCGATCGATATGCCAAAAATAAAACAAGCGCTGGACAAAATGAAATGGAGTGGCTGGCTAATCGTAGAACGTTCCAGAGATGTTACACAGGTTCATAATGTAAAAGCGAATTATGGCGCAAACGTTGCGTACTTAAAACGTGTTTTTCAGAATTAAATAAAGAGGAATCTGCCAGATCTGCAAAATCTGCGAGTGTTAATTTTTGACGTAGATTTTGCAGATTAAGCAGATTTATTCTCATTTTTTGTCATCTCAACGAAGAAGAGATCACACAAACTTCATTCTCACTGTTGCTGAATATTGGATGTGATTTCTCTTTCGTCGAAATGACAAACTAAACAGAAATTTTCAAGAATAAAATTCCAATACCATGAAATATTTAAGTTTACTTTTTTTAGGTTTTTACGTCACTATTGCAACAGCGCAAAACATTACCATAGTTAGTGATGTCAATTCGCCCAGAGCTAAATTCGGTGCCGGAAAACTATCAGAAACACTTACTTCTAAAGGTTTCAAAATCACCTCTGCAAATAAAATCAAAAGCTCAAAAGACCAGTTGATTGTTATTGGAGAAAAGGGAACTGATTTCTGGAAACAGAATGCAAAGAATGCCAAAATAGATGATAGTAAACTCATCAAAAAAGAAGGCTTCCAGATTCGTAGCCAAAAAAACATCATTTATATAGAAGGAACAGATGCATCAGGAGCTTTATACGGCGCTATGGAATTGGTGGATCGTATTAAAACTTCAGGTAAGATTCCAACAGAAATAAATATCGAAGACAGTCCTGAAATGGTTTTAAGGGGAGCTTGTATCGGTATGCAGAAAACAACTTATCTGCCGGGCAGAGATGTTTATGAATATCCGTATACGCCGGAAACTTTTCCGTGGTTTTACGATAAAAAATTATGGACAAAGTATCTGGATATGCTGGTTGATAACAGAATGAATTCCTTGTATTTATGGAACGGACATCCGTTTGCTTCATTGGTAAAACTTAAAGATTATCCGTTTGCTTTAGAAGTAAGTGAGGAAGATTTCAAAAAGAACGAAGAGATCTATAAATTCCTGACCGAAGAAGCCAATAAAAGAGGAATTTGGGTGATTCAGATGTTTTACAATATCATTGTTTCCAAACCTTTTGCAGAACATTATAATATTAAAACACAGGATCGTTCGCGTCCAATTACACCTTTGCTTTCAGATTACACAAGAAAATCAATTGCCGCTTTTATCGAGAAATATCCAAATGTTGGTTTATTAGTTTGTTTGGGAGAAGCCATAAACACCATCGATGATGACGTAGAATGGTTTACCAAAACGATTATTCCCGGAGTTCAGGATGGTTTAAAAGCGTTGGGAAGAACAGATGAACCGCCAATTATTTTGCGTTCGCACGATACCGATGGACCTTTGGTTATGGAAAAATCGCTTCCCTTATATAAAAATCTCTACACAGAAAGTAAATATACCGGAGAATCCCTCACGACTTATACACCAGGCGGACCTTGGGGAGAAACACATAAACAGTTAAGTGCTTTAAAATCGATTCATATCGAGAACGTACATATTCTGGCCAATTTAGAACCTTTCAGATACGGTTCACCTGATTTTATCCAGAAAACAGTAAAAGCCATGCACAGTGTTCACGGTGCCAATGCATTGCATTTGTATCCTCAGGCATCTTATTGGGATTGGCCTTATTCAGCAGATAAAACAAAAACGGGCGAACGAATTCTCGAAATGGATCGTGACTGGATTTGGTACAAAGCGTGGGCAAGATATGCATGGGACAGTAAAAGAGATCGAAATCAGGAAGTTAAATTTTGGGATACAGATCTGGCGGCGAAATACGGAACAGATACAGAAGCCGCCAATAACATCTTAAAAGCCTACGAAGAAACCGGAGAAATTGCGCCAAAGACGTTAAGACGTTTTGGAATTACCGAAGGAAACCGTCAGACTTTATTACTAGGAATGTTCGAAAGCCAATTGGTAAATCCTGCAAAATGGCGTGTTTATCCTGGTTTTCATGAATCGTGCGGACCTGCCGGCGAATTGCTTTTAGAATACGCTAAAAAAGAGTGGAATAAAGAACCGCATTCTGGTGAACTGCCAACTCAAATTATTGCCGAAATCACTGAACACGGTAGATTAGCGGTTGAAGCCATTGACAAAGCGGAACCAAAAGTGACAAAAGACAAAGAAGAGTTTTTACGCCTTAAAAACGATATGCATGCCTATAAAGCTTTCGCCGATTTCTTTTCAGAAAAAGTAAAAGCAGCATTATTGGTTTTGCGATACAGTTACTCAAATGATATTTCAGATCTTGACAAAGCGCTTCCGCATTTAGAAAAAAGTATCGAATATTATGAGTTATTGGTTGATCTTACAAAGGACACATATTACTATGCTAACAGTATGCAAACTGCACAACGCCGTATTCCGATTGGTGGAGACGACGGAAACAACAAAACATGGAAGGAATTATTGCCACATTACGAACGTGAATTGGTTAATTTTAAAAGAAACTTAGGGCTATTAAAATCATCAAAGGATGGTAAGATAGCAACCACAGAAGGCAAACCATGGCAAACTGCAGAAGTCACTTTATTAAGTGAAAGCAAAGGGACTTATGCATTAAAAAACGGAACAAAAGTATACGGAACACCAATTTCTGAGCTTACAAAAGTAGCTCCGGAATTGCAAAACCTGAAAGGAATTACATTCGATGAAACTTCTCAAAACGAGAACGGAACGCAGCTGAAATTCAAAAACACCAAAGCCGTGAAACTGGTTGTAGGTTATTTCAATTCAGATCAGAAGAGATTTTTATTTCCGCCAAGTTTAGAGACAGACGCAGCCGGAAATGCTCACGGTCAGGCCGAAGTGATCTTAGCAAGTGCCATGAATCTTAAAGAATTACCACGTGTAAATATTCATACCTATACTTTTCAGCCTGGCGAAAACAAACTCGATTTAGGCAAAGGAAGAGTATTAATTTTAGGATTTATAGATGCCAATCAAACCATAACACCACGAGATGTGGGTTATATCGATGCAGGAGAAAAAGGCGCGATAGACTGGTTGTTTTATTAATAGTATTGAGAATAAAGTTTCTAATTTGGGCGTATTCGCCGCGGCGAACGGACTATCCGCGATATCTTTTTATTTTTAAAGAAAAAATAAAAAGGATATCGCTTCTATCCCTAACGCAATCCAAACGTCATCGAGACCTGACAGGTTTTAAAAACCTGTCAAGTCTAACTTAAGATATAAACACAATCTTGTCACCCTCGACGAAGGAGAGATCACATCCAGAAAGCAACGAACTGTGAGGATTCAGCAAATTCGATGTCTGTGATTGAGAATATAAACACAATCTTGTCATATCGACGAAGGAGAGATCACATCCAGAGAACAACGAACTCTGAGGATTCAGTAAATTCGATGTCTGTGATTAAGAATATAAACACAATCTTGTCATCTCGACGAAGGAGAGATCACATCCAGAGAGCAACGAACGGTGAGGATTCAGTATATGTCATTTCTCCTTCGAAATAACAAAAACACTAAAATAACCTTATATCGCTTATATGGTTTAATAAAAATATAAGGTTCAAAAAAATATGAAGAAAATAGTTTTTTTTATTTTTTGTTTTTGCTCAAGTAGTTGCCTTGTTTGGAGTCAGGGCAATAGTTCAGTAAAATTTCGTCAGGAAATTTCGCTGAACTCCGCTTGGGCTACTATTGTTTTAGACCAGCTTCCAAAACAAGAAGATGCTTTTGTCAATGATCCCAAAACCGATGCACAATGGCAACGCGTAAATGTACCACACAATTGGGATCAGTATTACGGATTCAGAAGAACAAAACATGGTAATTTGCACGGAACTGCCTGGTATCAAAAATCATTAAAACTGGATAAATTGGTTAAAGGAAAAAGACTTTTCCTTTATTTTGAAGGTGTAAGTTCCTATGCGACCGTTTGGGTAAATGGTAAAAAAGCCGGAGAACACAAAGGCGGAAGAACTACTTTTACAATCGACATTACCCAATTAGTAGTTTTAGGAAAAGAAAATAAGATTCTGGTAAAAGCGGCACATCCATCTTTTATTGCTGATTTGCCGTGGGTTTGCGGAGGATGTTCCGGCGAATGGGGGTTCTCTGAAGGATCCCAGCCTATGGGGATTTTCAGACCAGTTTCTTTAATAATTACAAACGAAATCAGAATTGAACCTTTTGGCGTTCATATCTGGAATGATGCTTCGACTTCTAAAGAAAAAGCAATTCTTCACATGACAACCGAAATCAAAAATTATGGTGTTTTAAAACAAAATTTAACTGTAGAAAATATCCTTTTTGATAAAGACGGAGAAAAAGTAGTTTCAGTAAAAAGTAAGGTAGCCATTAATTCTAATGAAATAAAAGAAATAGCGCAAACACTGCCTGAGATTCTTCAGCCTAAATTGTGGTCGCCATCAAATTCATATCTATACGAATTGGTTACGTCTGTTTATGAAAACGGAAAAAAAATTGACGAACTAAAAACGCCTTACGGAATCCGTTGGGTGAGTTGGCCGGTTAGCAGAGACGGAAAAGACAATCGGTTTTTTATCAACGATCAACCTTTATTCATCAACGGAACCTGCGAATACGAACATTTAATTGGGAACAGCCATTCGTTTTCAGACGAACAGATTCATTCCAGAATCGAACAAATAAAAGCGGCTGGATTTAATGCGTTTAGAGAAGCACATCAGCCCCATAATTTATTGTACCAAAAAGAACTGGACGAAAACGGAATTCTGTTTTGGAGTCAGTTTTCGGCACATATCTGGTACGACACGCCAGAGTTTAAAGAGAATTTCAAAACCCTGTTGCGAGAATGGATTAAAGAACGTAGAAACAGTCCGTCGGTTGTCATGTGGGGATTACAAAACGAAAGTACAATCCCAATGGAATTTGCTGAAGAATGTACTAAAATAATCCGAGAAATGGACCCGATGTCAGCTTCGCAACGTATTGTCACGACTTGTAATGGAGGTGAAGGAACAGATTGGAATGTTGTACAAAACTGGTCAGGAACGTATGGAGGCGATCCGTTAAAATACCATCTTGAAATGACCACCCAGTTATTAAACGGTGAATACGGTGCATGGCGTACAGCAGATTTGCATACTGAAGGTGAGTTTGATCAAAAAGGAATTTTGAGTGAAAACAGATTTTCCCAATTAATGGAGATTAAAATCCGTGAAGCCGAATCGGTAAAAGATAAAATTGCGGGACAATTCAACTGGCTTTTTGCTTCGCATGAAAATCCGGGACGCGTTCAGAACGGAGAAGGTTTTAGAGACATTGACAAAGTTGGACCAGTTAATTATAAAGGACTTTTTACCATTTGGGGAGAACCTCAGGATGCGTATTATATGTACCGTGCCAATTACGTTTCGAATAAAACCAACCCAATGGTATATATCGTTTCGCACACCTGGCCAAGCCGTTGGGATTCGGTGGGAATAAAAAACGGAATCGATGTTTATTCGAATTGTGATGAAGTCGAATTGTTTAATGAAGTTAATAAAACATCATTAGGAAAATTAAAAAATCCAGGCTTAGGTCAGCATTTTCAATGGAATAATGTCAATATTCAGTACAATGTTTTGTATGCTGTTGGTTATGTAAATGGTGTGGCTGTAGCCAAAGACTATATTGTTTTGAACACACTTCCTAAAGCGCCAAATCTAGCCGAATTATACACAGATAAGGCAGATATTTTAGAATCAAAAAAAGGATACAATTATATTTACAGAGTCAATTGTGGAGGTTCTGAACTGACAGACAGCTCCGGAAATATTTGGTTAACTGACACACACAAAAGCGGTCAAAATACCTGGGGTTCATTATCATGGACAGATAAATTCGAAAAACTTCCGGACTTTTATGCGAGTCAGCGTAGCACTTTTGATCCTGTAATGGGCACAAAAGACCCTGTATTGTTTCAAAGTTTCAGATACGGAGTTGATAAATTAAATTACGAATTTCCTGCACCGGACGGAGAATATTTAGTCGAATTATACTTTACAGAACCTTGGTACGGAACTGGCGGAGGATTAGATTGCAAAGGCTGGCGTTTATTTGATGTTGCGATCAATGACAATGTAGTTTTAAAAGACTTTGATATCTGGTCAGAAACAGGACACGACAAAGCCTTGAAGAAAACATTTACTGTAAAAAGCAAAAACGGAAAAATCAATATTTCTTTCCCAAATGTAAAAGCGGGACAAGCGATTATTTCTGCCATTGCCATTGCGACCAAAAACAAGAACGTTAAGCCTGCAAATGCATCGCCAAAAAATATTGAGAATGTTGTTCTAAGTTCTCAAATCCAAAATGAATCAAAAATTGCTTCGTGGCTGGATATCAATTCAAAACAATATTCAGATTCAGATGTTGTTTTTACCCAGTTACCTTCGGAAGTTTTTGGAGCTGATTATTTGCAGTTTTTATCTCAGTCTAAGATTAAAGGTTCTTTTACATTAAAAGAAAACTCAGATTTATATCTTTTGATTGACAATAAAATAAAAACAAAATTTGCGTGGTTATCAGATTATAAAAAATCAGAAGAAATTGCAAAAAACAGTAATAATGTTGAATTTAGTATTTTTTCTAAAAAGGTAAAAAAAGGAGAAAAAGTATCTTTTGATAATTCAGAAGTTTTGAGTTCTATTATTGTCGTTCCAAATTATGATATGGGCGAAAAGGACGATTCAAGACCTGTAGTAGTTATCGAAGCAGAAAATACAAAAACCACAGGAACCGATATTGTAAAAGGAAATTTCAAAAAAGCGGATTATATCGAGTTTACAAAAAAGACACATAATAGTATTGAGTTTGAAGTAAAACCAGGAGTTGCCGGAATTTATTTGATGCGTTTTAAATTCATGAATCGAAACGAAACACCATTAAAAGTAAATTTCAAAATGGAAGACGCTTACGGAATTTTGATGCGAAATGATACGATAGAGTTCTTTCCTTCACCGGAAAAATGGAAGGTTTTGAATACCACTTCTGGAGGATATATTAATGCAGGTACGTATAAAATTACGCTGGAAGCGGAGGATTTAAAAGGATTGATGTTGGATAATTTTGAATTTCAATAGTGGTTTTGCCACGAAGGCACAAAGACGCAAAGGTTTAATAAAGATTAGTAGTGTGTATAATTAGCCACGAAGACACAAAGGCGCGAAGGTTTAATAAAGATTTTTATTGTAGAGGCGCACAGCAGTGCGTCTACGTTCCAATTGTCAGGCTGAGCTAAGTCGAAGCTACGCAAAGAGAGTTTCGCCTCATTTTTGTCATCCCGAGGAACGAGGGATCACATTAGAAATTCCGAATAGAATAGTGTTATTCTTTGTCGAGTTACGTGTGTGATTTATCTGCCGAAGCTGAATGTCATTAGGTTAAGCTTTTTTAAAGACAATTATGGCTAAAAAAATTCGCGCAAAGTCGCAAAGAAAATGGATGTAAACTTGGCGGCTTGGCACCTTTGCGCGAAATCCATTTAAGGATTACGGAATATTGGGTTGGACTTCGCTCAGTCTGACAAATAGGGGGTATATTTTAGATTAGAATAAAAAATATAATTATGATTAAACATAAAAAAAATTTACAAAAAACAGTAATTGCAATATCATTATTATTGCTCTCAACAATTGGTTTTTCACAAGAAAAAAAAGCCAGAATCATCGAAGACTTCAATAAAAACTGGAACTTCAAACTAGGAGATTATCCAACGGCAATTCAGTCTGATTTTAAAACTACCGATTGGAGAACGCTTCAATTGCCACACGATTGGAGTATCGAAGGGGCTTTTGACAAAGACAGTAAAACAAAACAGGCACAAGGATTTTTACCTGCCGGGAAAGGTTGGTATCGTAAAGTATTTACTGTTCCTGCAAATTGGAAAAACAAATCGGTTTCGATAGAATTTGACGGTGTTTTTAAAAATAGCGAAGTATTTATTAATGGACATTCATTAGGAATTCGTCCTAATGGGTATATTTCCTTTGGGTACGATTTGTCAAAATATTTGAATTTTGACAAAAAGGAAAATGTAATTGCTGTAAAAGTCGATAACGATGCGCAACCTAATTCAAGATGGTACACGGGGTCCGGAATTTACAGGAATGTACGTTTAGTTGCGAGCGAGAAACTGCACGTAGGGAAGTGGGGAACTTTTGTAACAACGCCGGAAGTTGCTGCGGCAAAATCAAAAATACATTTAGAAGTCACGATTGATAATGACAATGGTATTGCAAAAGAATTTAAATTGGTTACTTCAATTTTAAATGCTGAAAATAAAGAAGTGGCTAGTTTTACTTCAACTGAAAAAATAAGAGCAAAAACATCAGAGAAAAAGATTCACGATTTGGTTTTAAATCAGCCAAAACTATGGAGCACAGAGAATCCCTATTTGTATAAAGTGGTAACTAAAGTTTATGAAGGATCTAAATTGGTGGATGATTATGAAACACCTCTTGGTTTCCGATTTTTTGATTTTGATGCTGAAAAAGGTTTTTCATTAAACGGGAAACCAACCAAAATATTGGGCGTTTGCCTGCATCACGATAATGGCGCATTGGGCGCTGTAGAAAATATTCATGCCGTGAGAAGAAAGCTTAAAATCTTGAAAGAAATGGGAACCAATGCGATTAGAATGTCGCATAATCCGCACTCTCTGGAAATGATGCAGCTGTGTGATGAAATGGGATTTATTGTTCAGGATGAAGCTTTTGATGTTTGGAAGAAGAAAAAAGTAACCAACGATTACCATAAAGACTGGGATGCATGGCACAAACAGGATCTGGAAGATTTTATCAAAAGAGACCGCAATCATCCATCTGTAATGATGTGGAGTATTGGTAACGAAATCAGGGAACAATTCGACAGTACCGGAATTGCCATTACAAGAGAATTAGCCAAGATTGTAAAATCGTTAGATACTACTCGTCCCGTAACTGCGGCTTTGACAGAGAATATAATCGAGAAAAATTTTATTTATCAATCCGGTGCTTTGGATCTTTTGGGTTTCAACTACAAACACGAAGATTACAAAGATTTTCCTGAACGTTTTAAGGGACAGAAAATATTAGCTTCTGAAAGTGTTTCGGCGTTGGAAACGCGTGGACATTATGATTTTCCAGATGGAATTAAAGCCTGGCCAACAAAGCACGGTGCTGCGTTTGATGGAAATGCAGATTGGACGGTTTCGGCCTATGATCAGGTAAAATCATATTGGGGAGCTACGCACGAAGAAAATTGGAAAACTATTAAGAAACAGGATTTCATGGCGGGAACTTTTATCTGGACTGGATTCGATTATATTGGCGAACCGGATCCGTATCCATATCCGGCAAGAAGTTCTTATTTCGGAATCATCGATTTGGCCGGACTTCCAAAAGATGTGTATTATATGTATAAAAGCGAATGGACAACGAAACCTGTGCTATATATTTTTCCGCACTGGAACTGGAAAGCAGGACAGGAAGTCGATGTTTGGGCGTATTACAACAATGCTGATGAAGTTGAATTATTCCTTAACGGAAAATCACTTGGGAAAAAATCAAAACAGAATGATGACTTACATATTTCATGGCGTGTAAAATTTGAACCCGGAGCGATAAAAGCAGTATCTAGAAAAGATGGGAAAGTAGTTTTAGAGGCAGCAATTCATACAGCCGGAGAAGCTTCTAAAATTGATTTAAAAGCTGATAAAACGACGATCAAAAATGATACTTATGATTTGGTTTATGTAACGGTTTCTATTGTAGACAAGGATGGAAATTTACTTCCTAACGCTAATGATTTAATTAATTTTGAAGTTTTGGGTGGAGGAAAATTAGTTGGCGTTGATAATGGATATCAGGCCAATTTGGATTCTTTTAAAGCCAGTTCCTGCAAATTGTTTAATGGAAAATGTATTGTAATTATTCAGTCGAATGGGAAGAACGAGGCTATTCAATTGAAAGCTTCAGGGGGAAAGGAAATTCCAATTTCATCTATTGAAGTTAAGGTGCAATAATTTTAATTATTTCGCGCAGATTTTAAAGATTTAAGCAGATAATCGCAGATTTATTTGAAAGTAAATTATAGCAAATTTTAAATTTGTTCTCATCTGTAAAATCTGCGTGAAACAGTCTTTTTTGTGGTTATTTCAATATTATTTGATCTAATTATGTTTGTTCTTTGTAGTAAAATAATTCTATATTAGCGTAAACAAACAGATTTATAAGCCTGAATATTTAATCGCAAATAGAAAATAACGAAATGATTTGTACCATTTACTCGCACCAAACTGGTTTCGAAAATATTAAAGAAATAATCTTATTGAATTTCCCAAAAGGGGAAGTTTCAATAAACAAAGAAGATGAATGTGATGTCATCGAAATTGAAATTAAAGAAGGGCCTTTGAATTCCTGGGGAAAGATAGAAATTTTGTATCGTGAAAGACTCGAGCCGTATTATCAAATTCCTGAAATCAACGATTCGACTTTTACAGCAAATCTAAAAGGATTTTACGGATTCGTAAATTCATTGCCAACTGTCGACGAGAAAGTCAAAGATTTGTTTCTGCGTAAAATCCAGACCCTGAATTGTGAGTTTACAGTAATTCAGGAAGAGGGCGAAGTCAAAGATTTAAAGAAGATAATAGCAAATTTAGCACTGGAACTTGATGCTGTTTTATTTGTGCAGCCAGATAGTATTATCAGCAGATCTGGTGGACAGCACTTTTTGGACAAAAATCTGAACCTTATTATTGATATCGAAGGAAATTGTGAAATTGATACTTTAGATGTCAAAATCGATTCCCTTTATTTTGATGAAGATCAAAATGCTTTAGAAGAAGATCAGAAACTCAGAAAAGAAAATAACGAAAAAATTCTTGAGAATTATACGATCAAAATCAACAGAAATCTTCCTTGTATAGAATCTGAAAGCGAAACTACTTTAAGAACCCCAAAAGAAATTGCACAACGTGTTAGCGTTTTGGCGGTAGTAAATTTGGTTGCATTTAATAGTATTTCTCCCGAGGAAGCCACTGAGTATTTGCAAAATTATAAGCTGTGGAATTTTGTAACTGAGAATGAAAAGGAATTTCTGGCGAATCCTACAGACGATAAAAAAGCAAACGAAAGCTGGAAATGCGAAGGAATCTGGGTTTTGATGTGGGCATTAAACAAAGTTGAAACACTGGATTTTCCGAATGAATTTTGTGATTTAGAAAACTTAGATCCTGATGATTATCCTGTTGGTCAGGATAAAGACCCAAATTTTTTTATTGATGCAATCGTTTCAACAAGATCTAAAAGTGAAATTTTGGATGTCAATGATTTGTATTACAGATTTAATTGGGCTTGCGTAGATGAAAGAATTAATGGCAGGGAAATAGAAGGAATTAATCCGGGGATCGTTTATGAAAGACAATATGCTTTAAACTGGCTTGTTAATTATATGGAGCAGGATTGGGATAGTGTTACTTGCGATACCTAGAATTTACTAATTAATTTTATTGCAATCCCTATAGCGATCTGAAACAGAGAATTTTACCGCAAAGCGCGCAAAGTTATATTAATGCGATTTTCTAAGAATTAAAGTTCCCAAAGCTTGGTATTGAAACAGCTTTGCGAACTCTTTATTTATCAACGTAATATTAGGCAAAAAAACTTTGCGTTCTTTGCGGTTAATTTTTTATTACGCTATTAAAAACAAACATTCCGCCCCAAAAAATGAAGCGGAATGTTCTAATTAAAAAAAAAATTCAAGTTATTATCTTTACAGATTATGTTGCTGTGTTTGTATCTTTTTAGAATACACCAATATAATGGTTTCCAGGATTGTTGATCAATTTAGCCCCTTTAGTTACAGCTCCGGTAGGAATGTCGATAATATAAAGGTTTCCGTCTTTTCCAACTGGAGTAACCGCGATGTATAAATCATTTCCGTCAACTACAAAACCTTGGTACTGACCAAAATCTAAAGCCGGGTCATAAGCTATGTCTTCTACTTTTTTAGCTGTTTTTGCATTCAGGTCAACTCTTGCAACAAAACCTTGTTCTCCTGCATCTGCATGAGTATAAAGTACATAAGCAATTCCGTTTCCTGCATATCTCCATGCGTCGATATAAGATCCTTTTACTCCAAGAGCCGTATCTAGGCTAAAGTTATAAGAGTTGTCGTATTGATTGCTTTGGTTAATTCTTAAGATGTAAGAACCATTTTTTGTGTCTCTTTGAGTCGCTTGGTAAATATTACCGTCAGTTGCTAAAAAGCTATTAAAACTACGGAAACCACTTGTATCTCCAAAAGCTACTGTAGAAGTAATCACCTGTGGATTCTCTAAAGAAGGGTAATCAACAATTACAGATTTTGAACCTAAACGGTCAAATGTAGCTTCGTTTTGTCCGGTCTCAGGATTTGTTTTACGCATCCATGTACCAATGATTAATTTATTTCCGGCTTTGTTAAGTGTTGGAGCATCCAAACGGAAAAGGTGATGTCCTTGTGCTTCTTCCTGAGCAGTTAATGCAATTTCGTATTGTTTATATGCCGAAATTAAAGTTTGTTGCATGTTCAATGATACAACAGTTGCAAGTCCTCTGGTATGTTTGTAACTTTTGTCAGTATTAGTAACCACTACCGGGGTCGCTACATTTACAGCTACACCTGTTTTATCACCGTCAAAAAGTTTGTTCCATCTTGGTGATGTTCCGGCATATTGAGAGATATTTACTGTAGCTCCGGACTGCGCAAAGTTAGCAGCTCCGTTTACTTTATAAGTCATAAATTCACCACCGTTTGCACCTGTGTAAGTAATATTAAAAAGAGTGCTTCCATCTACAGATGATTGTAAACGAGCGGTTCTGCTTGACTGAACAGGAGATCCTTTTCCGTATACATCAATAGAAAAATTAGGATTTCTTGCATCTACCTTAGAAACAGAAAATACTTTTGTTCCACCGTTTCCGTCTCCTGGTTCTGTTTGCATCAATGCACCGGCAAGAGTAATCCAACGTCCCGGAGTTTCAGGTAATGTAGGTGGGGTATTATCGTTATTGTCGTTACTGCTACAACTTGTTGTTAGGGCAAATGTTGTAAAAACCAGACCACATGCAAGTAATTTAAATGTACTTTTTTTCATATTCATGGATTTAAAAAAATTAATTATATAGAGTATTAGAATTTATTGAGTGTGTAGTTTAATTTTAAATAAAAAGCCCTTCCTGGTTTTTGTACAGCAAAATTGTCATATACCTGTTCGTTTAGAATATTTCGGGCATCAAAGCTTACTATTATTTTTTTGTTAGGAAAAGCGTAACTCAATCCTAAGTCTTGGGGGAATTGAGTTGTTGTTTTATCTATTTCAAGCCATGACGTATAAAATTCTCCCACATAACCAAAATTGTAATACAAGTTCAGTTCAGAATTCTTTTGTAAAATATCTTTAAAATTATACTGAAGACTTCCGTTTACGGTGAAGTACGGCTCATTAGGTAATTGTTTATTATAGTACAGGAGCACATTTCCGTTTTTGTCGTATTTACTTTTATATAATGAATTAAATTTCGACATGTTCATGGATACGAATAATCTCTTATTGTATACATAATCAAATGAGGCTTCGAAACCCAAAGATTGTGCTTTTCCAAGATTCGCAAAAGGTGTTGATTGTACCGCTTCATTCAAACGGATACTAATGGCACGTACAATTTTGTCTGTAGAATTTCTCCAGAATCCGGATCCGGAAAAAGAGATTCTGTGTTGGTTAAAATCATAAGGACCAAATTTAATTCCTGCGTTTACATTTTTACTTTGTTCAGGTTTTAGTTCAGAATTTCCTATTATATTTTCTCCCGGTCTCCCGAATACTTCATCTTCAGAAGGCAGTCTAATCGCTTTTTCTGCAGATAATGAAACCATTGTTTTAGGGGTAACAAAATAAGAAGTGGCTAAACCGTATCCGAAAAATGAATTTGTGTTTTTAGTTATTTTTTCAATAACGGTATTTTGACCATTTTGAGAAAGGAGTTCAGGTTTTATTTCATTTAACTTCTGTTCATAGAATTTAGCAAAAACATTGGTTCTTAAACGGGAATCAAAAGCTTCCATTTCATATGCTAATGAAGAAACTGTTTTTTGTAAATCGCGTGTTGCCTCAAAATTGTTCTGAAATTCTGGTTTTATCAGGTCATTGTCATTTCTGTCAACCATATAAAACATATTGCTAAACACAATTCTGTTCTTCTCATTTATGTTATAGTTTAATCCCATTCGTGACGTAAGGATATTACTTGCGATAGTATTAATAGTTGGCCCGGCTTGTTGCGCTCCGTAAGTAGATAAAATAGGTTTACCATATAATCCCAGTGCTTTTTCGCCAAACCAATTGTAAGTCCATTTTACAGTGTCATTTAATGTTTCGTTTCTTTGGCTGTAAACTGCGTTTAAGGTAAAGTCAAGTCCTTTTGCAAGGAAATCTTTTTTAGCATAATTCAAGCTTATTGCTGTCGCATCCGCTTCTGTAAAACGGCCTTTATAAGGTCTTGTCATATATTGACCATGCTGAATCTGATTGTGGTCTTCAGAAACATTTACACCTATTAAAAAGTTATCTGCCCATTTAACATCTGTAAAACCAGCCTCAAATCTTCCTCCATATGAACGGTATCTGTTTTCAAAACGTTTGGCTCTAACATAATCGTAGCGTCCGTCTGGCAGGATATTGTAAACAAATTTCCCCCATACCTCATAATCATTATCAGAGTAATTATAGAACCCGGATCCTTTTACTGTAAAACCGGATTTGTCGCGGTATGTAGTATTAAAATTAGACTGAACTGTATTAAAAGAACCATAAGAAACAGAAGCATTCAAGGTATTTTTAGCTCCTTTTTTCAACACTACATTTATGGCTCCACCTAATGCATCATCTGCCAAATGAGCAGGGGTAACGCCTTTGTAAACTTCTATGCGTTCGATTAATGCGGGTGGAATACTGTTTAAATTGAATGATGAGCCATAGGTAGAAATTGGAATCCCGTCTATAAATACTCGTATAGAATTTCCCGTCATTCCGTTTACATTATAATCAACGCTAGATCCTAAACCACCATTTTGCCTGATTCGAACTCCTGCAGAGCGATCCAGTAAATCGTTTGTCTGAAGGTTTCTGGTAGCTGCATCTTTGGTGTCAATGACATTTACCGAGAAACCTTTTTCTGTAATCTCCTTTTTTATGGATTTTTTCTGAATGACAACTTCTTTAAGGTTCTTAGGATCATTTTTTTCTATTGAAATAGTAATATGAAAAGAAGGACGATTTATATGAATGTCAACAGTTTTAGTTTTGGCTTCTAACGAAGAAATTTCTAAAGTATAATTTCCATAAGCCAATCCTTCTATTTCAAATTGACCTTGATTGTCAGCAATAACAAATTTTTGTGTTCCTAAAACAAGTACCGAAGCCCCTGAAGTTGGCTGATGGTGAGGGAAACTTACTTTTCCGGTAATTTTTCCATTTTGTGACCAAGCAGAAAAATTGGCAAGCAAAAGAACAAATAATATAAATCTCATAATTAGTTTACATATCAATAGAAACGCAAACTTATAATATTGTTTATATTTAATCTAAATAAATACATTAGAAAATCATTAGAATTACATTAGAAATTCTAATGTTGGGATTTTGATATTTTTAGAACTTGAATAAGAATGATTTAAGAACAGGGATAAGGAGATTTTGTGTTTTTAAGTGGAGATCGGCAGGTCTAATATTAGAAGAAAACCCGGCAGGTTTTTATCACAAAGCATAATGTCATTAAGCTAATGTTTTTTAAAGAAAATTATGGTTATAAAAATTTGCATAAAGGCGCAAATGCGCAAAGAAAACGGATGTAAACTTGGCGAATTTGCACCTTTGCGCGAGATCCATTCGGTAAAAGCATTATAGATTTTCCTTAACTTAATAACATTGCCCAAAGCGTGGGGTTTAATGTTTTTTTTGCGTGATAAAAAAATTGAGTTTAGTCTCTTGTATGAAAATGCATTAAAGTTTTGCCCTGAATTTTTTGATAGAGAAGTTTTTTGATTTTACCAGTTTTCCATTATCGGTAATCATTACGCAACTGTATTCTGGATATTTCTTAAGGAAAAGCAGCCCTTCTTTTTGTCCTAAAACCATGAGTGAGGTACTAAGACCATTAGCCGTTTCGGCATTTGGACCAAAAACAGATACGCTGCACAATCCTGTGGCAGGATAACCTGTTGCTGGATTTATGATATGAGAATATCGTTTACCATTAAAAACAACAAACTTTTCGTAGCTTCCTGAGGTGGTTACGGCGCCATTATTTAATGGAACTACTGCAAATAAGGTATCCGGATGAAACGGATTGGTCATACCAATATTCCAGTCTTTGCCATTGGGTTGTTTTCCCCATGCCGTCATATCTCCGGATCCGTTTACGATTCCGGCTTTAATGCCTTTTGCGAGCATCATGTTTCGGCATTTGTCAGTCGCATATCCTTCTCCTAAAGCACCAAAACCTATCTTCATTCCTTTTAATTTTAGGAATATAGTAGATTGAACTGAATCTAAAATGATGTTTTTATAACCTACTTTTTCTACCGATTTTTTTATGGCTTCTGCCGAAGGCATCCCGGTCATTGATCCGTCAAATTTCCAAATTCTGTCCATTGCAGCAAAGCTCACATCAAAGCCACCATTTGTAGCTTTAGAAAACTGTATGGCTCTTTGTGTTAATTCAAATACTTCGCGATCTACTTTTATAGGTTTGATTCCGGCATTTTGATTGACTTGTGATACTTGCGAATCTGGTTTCCAGTCGGAAATTAGATTTTCTATTCGTGTAATTTCCGCAATGACTTCATCGATATTTTGTTCAGCCGAAAGAGAATCTTTAGCAACAATTGTAATATCAAATCTTCCGCCCATAAGCAAGGTTGTTCTTTTTCTTAGAATTTGTGCATTGCCGGATAAGCTGCATAAGATTACAGAAAAAAACAGGAAGGTATATAAGGTTGATTTATGCATGAGAATCGTTTTTAAAGACTGTTTTTAGTAAGATTTCAAATGTGACTTTAGATACAAAATATTGGTAGTTATTTATTCGAAATTTGTTAGCGTGCCATAGGTATGCAACAAAATGATTGCTATTGCGTCTACTGCAAGCTAAAAGCAACTGTTTAAATATATATCACCCCGCCGGGGCTCTTTTTTTTTGAATTTATAATTTTCTACCAATATTTAGTACTCTCGTTATGAAATTAATTGCACGAAAGAATTTGTGTAAATTAGTAAAATTCGTGTTTAGTAACAATCACTAAGTAACTGACCATTATCTTTATAATATGAAATGCTCTTCATTTCTCCGGCAAGACACAATTTATCCAGAATGGCTTCAACATCTTTTTGCATCGCAAGCGAACCGCAAATCATGATTACACCACCTTGCAGCAACAGATCAATAAAGAAGTCAGCATCACGTTTTATCAGGTCCATTACATAAAAATGTTCTGCTTCGCGTGATAAAGCCAGATGAAAACTTTGAAGTTTTTGCTTTTGGATCATTTCTGATGTAAACTTCTTATATTCTGAAACAGTTTCAGTTTCCATTCTGAATCCCGCATACAAATGTGTTTCTGTTTTTGCTTTATTTTGTTCAATCATTCCAAGGAAAGGAGCAATACCCGTTCCGTTAGAAATTAATGCTATTTTAGAAACTTTTTGAGGAAAATGAAAGGCTTTATTATTGATAATCCTTGCTTTGATAATATTTCCCGGCACCAGACTATTTAAGAATTCAGAACCTAAACCATGTTGGTGTAGTTTTACAACCAATTGAATATTTCCGGTATGTTTTCCAATAGAGTAGAGGCGTTCCCTCGTATCGTCTGCCGGATAAATAGCAAGTAAATCTCCAGAATTGAACCTTGATCTTAAATTGGCTCTTAGAGTAAGGATAAAAGTTGGCTCATTTTCAGAAACTAACGTTTTATCCAATACCATTATTTTTTGTAAACCCTGAGGAACATGATTGTATAGAGAAGGTGTTGTTGATAATGGAATTTCGTTTTTAGTACTCCATAATTTTATCCATTCTACAAATTCTGCAGCAGATTTATCATTAACTGTTTGAACTTCCAGAAAACGTTCTGCCCAATTCTGATTTTCCAGTTGTTTGTCAATTTCGTATGCAAATCCACAAAAATCGGGATACGCTTTCGAGCCAAAACCGACAACAGAATAATTGATTTTTTGTTGTTGGGGATATTTCTTTAAAAGTGAAATAAATTTATTTCCATTAGACGGAGCATCTCCTAATCCGTGAGTAGACGAAAAAATAATAATATGTTCTGCCTTCGGAAAAACAGTAAAACTATTCAATTCAGTAATAAAAGCTTTTTCTCCATGAGCGATTAATTGCTTGAGAATAGCATTAGCGAACCGCAATGAGCTTCCGTTTTCTGAACCAATTAAAAGAATGATTTTACTTTCGCCGGCTTTGAATTTGTTTTTAATACGGCTTGCTCTTCTTTTTAAAGTAATTGCAAAACCTGAATAGATAAAAAAGAGAATATTTATACTTGCAATGGCTAATATAAAAGCCCAGATTGCATTGGTTTTTCCGGTATGAAGATTAAGGCTTAAATCAGATAACTGAACCGTCATTGGGGAACGTTTTTCAGTCACAACAGCACCTGTAACCTGATTGACTTCGATTTCACGATCGTTTAACTGAATGATATAATATTCTTCAGGATCGTCTGTAAACGGAAATTCGATTTTCTTTACATCGGCCAAAAGGGTAGTTGTAAAGACGGATGGAGTTTTACCTTTTGGAGTTGATACAACCTCTATTTTTTCTTTTTGATTTTTTTCTTTACCCATAAAAAAGTTAAACCTTTCTAAAGATAAATACGTTCCGGTAAGTGCAATAATCAGAATTGGAATTAAAGCCAGTCTGCCTAAAACAACATGATAATATTGAGTGAAATATTCTTTGACTACTTTCGAAAAGAAATTACGAATGCCTCTTTGTCTGTTCAGAACAAGAGCAAAGCCTGAGATCGCGATTAAGACTAATAAAAAAGAGATTACACCCACAAAAAAGCGTCCGGTTTCATGAAGAAATAACGAACGATGAAATCCGGTGACCCATTGTATGAATTCACTTTTTTTGATTGGCTTTCCTAAAGCTTTCCCCGTTTTGGCATCAATATAGGCATTGATATCATTACCATCCTGATCAATTGCCTGTAAGGTTACAAATTGATTATGATCTACGCTTAGTTCTGTTATTTCCGGATAGGCCTTTTTTAGTATTGGCAAAGTTTCGCCTAAGGTGATCTTGCCAAAGTTTTCTGTATGATACGGAAGTGTTTTTTCCTGCATCGCATCAACTGCCAGAATAATACCGGTTGCTGAAGCTAAAACTAAAAACAAAGAAGAGAAAAGAGCCAGAGCCAGGTGTGAGTAACGCCAAAAGGAAAGAGTCATTGAATGTAATCTATAGTGTAATCAAATGTAACTGAGAATTGGTTTGCCACAGATTAAAAAGATTTTCTTCCGGATGGTAAAATATAATTGTTAATCTTTTTAATGTGTCAACTTTGTCAAAGTTCAAAACTTTGACAAAGTTTGTTAGAAACGGTAAACTATTAAATCTTGTTTAATCTCACGTATCTAATATATCCTTTTCCTTCTGTTTTATCAGCTAATCCTTCAGTAGTTAAAGGAATTTCAAGATCACTTACATAGTATTTCTGATCTTCAACAGCAGATTCGAATCTTAGTTTATATCCTTTGTTAATTTTAGAATCTTCAATTTCTATGGTTGTAATACTGCGATCTCCACCAGTAACTGATGCTCCGGTTTTTGCACTGATATCAGCAGGTTTTTGAGTTTGAAATTTATTCCACTCCTTCAATGATTTGTACCATTTTTTATCGTCGCCCATTACATAAAGCGTTTTCTCATAACCACCGGTCGGGTTAATAAGCGAAACTACGATGTAAGCTCCTTCTCCCATGTAATTTGCCATTTGAAGCATACATTTGTATTTGCTCGCCTGTGCATTTGCCTGAAAAGAGATAAGACAGATTAGTGCGCCTGTTAACGCTATTTTAAATATTGATTTCATGTTAATTAATTATGAATTGTAAATTGTGAGTTATTAGTTATTGGTTATAAATTATGGGTTTGAGTTTCGTTTTGACTTATAACTCAAACCCGTAATTCATAATTTTTTATTCTATTTTAAGAACTCAACAGATACGTTGTTTTTAGTTAGGGACTCATTTTCTTTGGCCAAAGCATAAGCACTTTCGTCGAACTCAGTAGTAACGTCTTTTTTAGCGCCAATTGATACTAAATATTTCATGATAGTATCATCTTTGGCAACCATTGCTGCTTTATGCAAAGCGGTTATACCATCTTTGTTTTTAGCATTCACATCAATATTTAAAGACGCTAATTTCTTTACCAGGTTCAAATCATTCTTGGCTGCGGCAAAGTGGTATAATGTGCTTCCGTCTTTTTGCGGCGTACTAAGGTTTAATCCTTTGTCCTGAAGTAATTTTACTTTAGCATCAAACGGATCTTTAGCAGCGTTAGCTTCACCGCGTCCCGCTGGTCTGTAGGATTGTACCAGATAAACGCCTAAATTGTTTCCGTCTTTGTCTTTTACATTTACGTCAGCACCTTTGTTAAGCAAGGTTGCAACTGCTTCAGGAGTTCCTGATTTAACTGCAACTGTCAAAGCCGATTCTCCTTTTAGGTTTTGTGTATTGATGTTTTTTACTTTTGGCAATAGTAATTCCAAAACAGCGGTATCTTTTGCTCTGGCCGCTACCATTAGCGGAGTATTTCCTTCCTTATCAGTTTTATTGGCATCTACGCCTTTAGATAAAAAATAGTTGATAATTTCAGTTTGATTAGGTTTTGCAGCTAGAAAGTGAAGTACATTTTCTCCATCTTTAGTAGTTACAGTAGGTTTGATTTTTACTTCTTCTACTAAATATTTATATGTTTCAAGTGTATTCGTTTCTCTGCGGCTACCCTGAGAAGCGATAATAAGTGCATTGTCAGTATATTTAACTCCTTTTTCTAAGAGCTTTTTCAGAAATGGAATATTTCCGGATCTTGCAGCATAGTTAAATGCAGTATTTCCATCACTATCAACATCTTTCAAAGACATTCCTTTAGTGATAAAATAATCAGTAAGTGTTAGGTTTTTGTCTGCTGCAATAGCTAAAAGCAATAAGTTTTCTCCACTTTTATATTTTTTCTTAGGGCTTATTCCTGCCTTAAAAAAAGCATCGTACAAAGCTGTATTAGTTTGTCCGTTAGATGCAGCAAATACAATTGGAGTAGTGCCGTGGCTGTCTTCCAGATTAATATCAGAACCTTTTGCAATCAGATATTCTACCAGTTCAGTATTTCCTCTGTAAGCCGCCCAATGCAAATAAATACGATTATCATGCGTCATTTTACCTACTTCGTTTCCGGGTTGGTCCAATAAAAATTTAATAGTCGCTAAAGGTGCATCATTGTTAATAGCAAGAACTGTAGGGTCAAAAGCATTTGCATTTGCTTCAGCAGGATTGTTTCCTTTTGCAATTTCAGCTTTAACCGTGTTTGTATCAGGTGCATTTTTCCAAAAAGATTGTTCTAATAAGCTATTTTTTTGTTGGGCACTAACAAATAAAGTAGCGGCTAATGCAAAAGAGATAAAAATATTCTTTTTCATATGGAGATATTTATTGTTTAAATTGGTTTAAGGATATTTCTTTGTATTGTAAAATTCAAATAAGACCTTCAATCTATTTAGAATAATTAAAAATAACACAAATGTAAAAATTAATATTAGTAAATCAATTTATTTAAGGAATAAACTCGAATTTTAATCAATTTTTAAGATTTTAAATAATAAGAAAAAGGCAGGGAAATGACAAGATTCTTGGTTTTTGTTTGTATATACCTGAAAAAAAAAAGGAGATTAGAATGTTGTACTGTAGATTATTATAAGTTATAATTTGAAGAATAAATTCAATTCCCAGTACCGATTCTTTCTGAAGATTTATTACTATTTATTAATCGTTTCAATAATCTTTTCGCGATGGCTTAATCCCCAGTTTACCAAAGTTTCAGTTACCGGAAGAACAGATTTTCCGTATTCTGTAATAGCATAAACGACCGTAATAGGTTTTGTTTGTTGTTGTGTTCTGGAAACAAGCAAATTAATTTCCAGCTCTTTTAGCTCTTTACTGAGCATCTTGGCAGAAATTCCTTCGATTTCCCGTTGCATTTTTTTGAAGTTAATTACCTGATGTGTTCGGTTTGTTAAAAAACGCAGGATCATCAATTTCCATTTCCCTCCTAATATGTCCAGACTATCACGCATTGCCATAAGTTCTTCTGAACAATTTGCTTCACGTAGTATTCCGTTATCATTAATTTTTGCCATAGTAGTTTCTCATTGGTAACTGGTAACCTCGGGTTAACCAATAGCAAAAATAAAGTATTTGTATGATAATTTTGTACCATAAAAAATATAAAAATGAAAGCAATCATTTTACATCAGAATGGGGATTTTAAACTGGAAGAAGTTGATACACCGGAACCAATACACGATCAGGTTCAGGTAAAAATAGTGGCGGCAGGTTTTAACCCGATAGATTACCAAATGACCGAAAATGCGATGGAACGCAAGTTATTGCATTCAACTATATTAGGCAGGGAATTTTCCGGTATTGTATCTGCGATTGGCAAAAAAATTACTGATTTTAAAATAGGAGATGCTGTTTTTTGTGGGTCCGGAAGTATGGGATCAAACGGTACATATGCCAAATATATTTGTGTTCCCGCAGCGATCCTGATGCATTTGCCCAAGAATATTTCTTTAGAAGAAGGAGCCGCATTACCTTCTGTGGGATTGACAGCATTACAAATTATAAAGAGAATGAAAGTCAATAAAGATGATTCTATTTTTATAACAGGAGCTGCTGGCGGAGTAGGGAATATGCTCTTGAAATTGCTTCTTGCAAACGGGTATAATAATTTTATTGTGACGGCAGGAAACGAAAAGAGTATCGTATCATTATTAGATCTTGGCATAAAACAAAATCAGATTATAAATTATAAAAAGGATAAAGTTTACGAAACGGCTTTAGCATTAAATAATGGCGAAAACTTTGATTTTGTCGTTGATTTAGTAGGGAATGAGATGGCAGTTACAGCTGCAAAACTTCTAAAAACAAACGGAACGTATGTTGATGTTACTAATTTTTCTACCCCTGATTCACGCGAAACCCTTTTTAGTAAAGGTGCAACGATTCTCAACATATCCAATTATGCATATGGGTTGGAGAAACGATACGATTATTATAAAGCAGGTCTTGACCAATTGAGAAGTTTACTCGAAAATAAATCTATTATGCCACCAAGTATAGAAATAATGGGGGATTTAGAAGTTTCGACAGTATTAAAAGCACACACAATACTCCGCGAAAATAAAACGAACGGAAAGAAATTAATCATGCAAATAAACCAATTATGAAACCAATTCCGAGAAGGATCATTACGGGAATAAAAAACGGAAAATCAATAATTGAAAAAGATGCAATTGTATCAAATGTTTCAGAACATTTTCCTGGATTAATTATATCAGATATCTGGTCGACAGATTCTATGCCTGTAAAATTAGAAGAAGAAAAAGTGATCGAAAATACTGCTTTCCCACATACACCCAAAAAAGGAAGTTATTTCAGGTATGTTCAAATACCACCCGATAAGGATCTTGGAATTGTGACGCCCAAAGGTCAGCCACATCCGTTGATGCATCAAACTGAAACTTTAGATTATATCGTAATTCTTTCCGGTGAAATCTGGCTTATTGTTGATGAAGGCGAAACTTTATTGCAAGCCGGAGATATTGTCGTGCAAAGAGGAACCAATCATGCGTGGAGCAATCGATCTGATTTGCCTTGTATTCAATTGGCGATATTATTGGATGCAGAGAAATAAGGTTGTTGAATTTATGGCCCACGGATGACACGGATTCGCTATCGCGAAAACACGGATTTGCACGGATTTTTTTATGAATTTTACTTAGTTTTAGCCTCATTTTTGTTTTTCGACGCAAAGAGAAATCTCCGCGAGAAGCTCGTCAAAAATTAGTGATTCTGATTGACGGTTTTGATTACCTATGATGGATTAAAATCCTTCCCTACAATATGTTTTTGTTCCTCCGGAACGTTCTTTAAAAATCGGAGGAATGATTTATTTTGTAGCAACGGATTTTAATCCGTTGTAAAGCAAAAAAAGAAATCCGCGCAAATCTGTTTAAATCCGCATAAATCCGTGTGTCATAAAAACACCCAACCCTGAAACAAGTCTATTAAATTGATAGGATAAAAAAAGTTTCAGGTTTTGTATTAAAATTCAAATTATCTCTTTAAATTTGCCGCAGCAATGAAAAACAATAACCAGTATACAATTCATTACAACTGCAACACGATGTGTTGTGATGCTATGCGATGGTATGAACTGGCTTATATATAATAGTAAAATTATTTATTCCTGAAGCCTTTCATAATCAATTGAAAGGCTTTTTGATTTTTAATTTTAGAATTTCAGAAGCGTTAAGTATTTATGTCTGTGGATTTAGCAGGTTTAACTTGAATTATAAAAATGATTGAATTAAAAAATGTAACGAAGAATTTTCATCAGAAAAACCGAATTGTTTCGGCTTTATCAGATGTTTCTCTTAAAGTTCCTCCAGGGAAAATCTTTGGCGTAATTGGAACTTCGGGAGCTGGAAAAAGTACCTTAATTCGATGTGTAAATTTGTTGGAAAGACCAACTTTTGGAGAAATTATCGTAGACGGAAAGTGGTTAATGCAATTAACGAATGCACAACTGGCGATTGAAAGAAGACAAATCGGAATGATTTTTCAGCATTTTAATTTACTTTCCTCGAGAACGGTTTTCGAGAATGTAGCTTTTCCATTAGAATTGGCTGGTGCATCAAAAGGAGAGATCCAGACTCGTGTTTTAGAATTATTGGAATTGGTAGGTTTAGCCGAAAAAGCCAATGATTATCCTGCAAGCCTTTCAGGAGGTCAAAAACAAAGGGTTGCTATTGCGAGAACTTTAGCAAATAATCCAAAAGTACTTTTGTGCGATGAAGCGACAAGCGCATTGGATCCGGCAACGACAAGATCGATTTTGAATTTATTGAAAGATATTAATCGTCGTTTAAACATTACGATTTTATTGATTACCCATCAGATGGAAGTTGTTAAATCAATTTGTGATGAAGTTGCTGTAATCAGCCACGGAAAACTGATAGAACAAGGAAGTGTAGGCGAAATTTTTGCTGATCCTAAACATGAATTAACCAAGGAATTTATTGCTTCTTCCTTACATCTTGACATTCCGAGAGTATATCAGGAAAGATTACAAAAGGTAGATGGCGAAGGTTTGAGTCCGTTATTGAGATTAGAAATGACTGGGAAATCAGTAAATGAACCTGTTATTTCTGAAGTTTCGAGATTATTTGATACCAACTTTAAAATTGTCAGCGCACAAATGGATCAGGCCGGAGATGTAAATTTTGGCGTAATGCTGATTGAATTATCAGGTAAACGTGAAAATTACGAAGCTGCAATTGAATATTTTATTTCTAAACATATTAAAACAGAAATTATAGGTTATGTCTGATTCTATTATTGACTTATTATTAAAAGGAACCTGGGAAACCATCGTGATGACATTTGTGTCTGGCTTTTTTGGTTTTGTATTAGGACTTCCAACAGGTGTATTGCTTTTTCTTACCCGAAAAAATCAAATTCTGGAGCAACCAATTTTAAACAGAACTTTATCGATTTTAGTAAACATTTTTCGTTCTATTCCGTTCATTATACTAATTGTCTGGATGATTCCGTTTACGCGTGCTTTGGTAGGAACTTCTATTGGTGTGAGTGCCGCTTTGGTTCCGTTAAGTATTGGCGCGGCGCCATTTATAGCACGACTTGTTGAGAATAGTCTTCTTGGTTTGCCTTCAGGATTAATCGAAGCCGCAAGAGCTTTGGGTGCAACACCATTACAAATTGTATATAAAGTATTGCTTCCGGAAGCTTTGCCATCATTAATAAATGCCGCATCGATCACGTTAATCACACTTGTAGGTTATTCTGCAATGGGTGGAGCAGTTGGTGCAGGCGGATTGGGACAAGTTGGGTATCAATACGGATATATTGGTTATGATGCCGTAACGATGAATTCGGTTTTGGCATTATTGGTACTTTTGGTATTTATTATTCAATTTGCGGGTGACTTTTTATCAAAGCGATTTGACCATAGATAATACTTTGCGATTTTACCGCAACGAGCGTGAAGTTTTTTTTATGCTTTGTGAATACTTTGACATTTTACCGCAAAGTGCGCGAAGTTTTTTAATTAAGCGGTTTTATAAAAACACAAAGTTCGCAAAGCTTTGTGTATATTTTGAGATTTAGCTACAAAGCTTTTGTGAACTTAAATTGTGTTTACAAACTTCAATCTTAGTGAACTTTGCGAAAAACCTTTGTGTTCTCTGCGGTAAAACCTTTGCGGTAAAAAACACATATTACACATAAATTAAGAATTAAAAATTAAAAAATACGAGATGATTACTAAAAATAAATTTTTAAAAACGGCCGGAATTATAGCATTAGCATTTGTAGTAGCAAATTGCGGAAAAAGTAAAAATAATGATCCACATCATATTAAAGTAGGAGTTGCAACGGGACCGGAATATAAAGTGGCAGAAGCGGCTAAAAAAGTAGCAAAAGAAAAATACGGATTAGAAGTAGAGTTAATTTCTTTTAATGATTATGTGATTCCAAATGAAGCTTTGAGTCAGGGAGATATTGATGTAAATGCTTTTCAGCACAAACCATATCTTGATGAACAATCGAAACAACGCGGTTATAAATTAGCAATCATTGGTAAAACATTTATTTATCCGATTGCAGCGTATTCTAAAAAAATCAAAAACCTTTCGGAATTAAAGGACGAAAGCACAATTATTATTCCAAATGATCCAACAAACGGTGGACGTTCTTTATTGCTTTTAGAGAAAAACGGATTGTTGAAGCTTAAAGCAGGAATTGGCTTATTGCCTAAAGTAACGGATATTGTAAGTAATCCTAAAAAACTTAAAATATTAGAACTGGAAGCACCTCAATTGCCAAGAGCTCTGGATGATGAGAACGTAACAATTGCGATTATCAACAATACTTTTGCTTCTCAGGCAGGACTTATTCCTTCGCGTGATGCTTTGTTTGTTGAGGATAAAGACTCTCCTTATGTAAACTTGGTAGTAAGTCGTGAAGACAATAAAAACGAAGAAAAAGTAAAACAGTTTTTACAGGCTTTTCAATCTGCAGAAGTTGAGCAGGCCGCTCTGAAAGAATTTAAAGGCGGTGCTGTAAAAGGCTGGTAATAAAAATGAGTATCTTTTTGATATAAAAAAGAAGCGCTGGATCAGTAGATTTAGCGCTTCTTTGGTTTTAAAAAAAAAATATTAAATAAATCATAAGAATCATTTTATGGAAGAAAAAAAGCAAAATGAAATCGTTACCTTTATGCTGCTTATTTACAATTCCTAAAATCGAATCCATTAACAAACACGCTGAATTGATTTATTTTTCAATCGGTATATTTATTCTAAAAATCAATCCAATGAATTTTCAAACAAAAAACATTATTGCTTCACTCTTGCTTTGTTTTGGAGTTACTGCTGCACAGGCTCAACAAAAAGAGGGCGCTTCAAAATGCCGTTATGTTAAAACTGCTGCAGGTTATTTAATGGTTTTACGGGAGTCAGATAATGTTATCGAATCGATTGAAAAGCTCGTTCGGGAAGAAAAAATTCCTTCCGGAAACTTTACAGGAATTGGCTTTGCACAAGAGGTTACTTTTGGTTTTTATGATTTTAATCTCAAGAAATTTAATCCAAAAACCTATAATAAAGTCGAAATGGGAAGCCTCACGGGTTCTATCGCCTGGAATGGAGACAAACCTTCATTACACATTCATGGCGTGGCAACCGATGATAAATTTAGTGCATATGGCGGACACATTCTTGCCTTAAAAGTTGGCACAGGTTCTATGGAGGTTTACATTACAGTGAATACAGAAAAACTGGAACGAAAAATTGAGCAGCCCTTAAATGCTAATGTGCTGCAATTGCCCTGCATACAATAAAGTGCTGACTTAAATTTGCAAAAGACTGATTGAGGCAGGAATTAAAAAACTAAATGCATTTTCAATTCTTACTAAACCAACTATTGGTTAGTCAATCTCTATACTTTCAATTGCTTTTTTCATTGCATTCTCTTTTACTTCCGGTACTTTAAGCCCTTCAGCACGAAATGCCGTAAGATCTGTCATGCCCAGAAACCCCAGAAATGCTTTTAGATAAGGAACTACAAAGTCATTGGCTTTGCCGGGACCTTCAGAAAATATACCACCGGAGCTCATTGCTACGTAAACTTTTTTGCCTGTTACTTTTCCAATTGGGCCATTTTCTCCATACCCAAAAGTTATTCCTGCTCTGGTGATATGATCAATCCAGGCTTTTAATGATGAAGGTATAGTAAAGTTATAAAGAGGTGCGCCGATAACGATAATATCTGCAGCCAATAATTGATTTACAACCTGATTAGAAAAACCAATAGATTCTTTGTCTTGTTGTGTCAGCTGATCTTCCGGAATAAAAAAAGTGCGAAGAACGTCAGGATCAAGATGTGGAATTTTGACATCGGTCAGATTCAATTCTTCAACCGTACTGTTCGGATATTTATCCTGAATTTTTTCAATTATAGCTTTACCCAATTTAATGCTGTAGGATTCATTGCTTTGTATGCTTGAAATTAAATGAAGAATGTGTTTCATAACGAAAATTATTAATGTTAGATTTTTGTATGAAGCAAAGCTACAATTACCAACTATGCAAAAGTGAGTACTTACCCAAAGGAAAGCGGTTACTTTTAGGAAAGTGCCTATCTTTGCAGCATGAAAATATTTGAAGATGAAATACTTCCTACAAAGGACGAATGCACCGGATCGCTTAAGAACATACTCGATGCGCTCTATGTTTTAAACGGCAAATGGAAGATAGCTTTAATTCTTAGCCTTATACAATCACCCAAACGTTTTAATGAGATTCAGAAAGAAGTCACAGGAATTTCGCCAAAAGTTTTAGCCAACGAACTCAAGGATTTAGAATTGAACGAATTTATCAAACGAAATGTGTATCCTACAACTCCGGTAAGCATCATTTATCAAGCTACGGACTACAGTCAAAGTTTAAAAAGTGTGATCCGTGAACTTAGCGCATGGGGCGAGCAACATAGGGAAAGAATTAAGGAAAGTATGCGGAAATAGATGAAAAGGGAATCAAAAATAACTTTCGACATAAGCATTAAAAACAGAACCGCAATTAACCTGTGCGTTAAAATTAAAGCTATTTCAGCCTGTTTTTTTAACGTATCATAAGCTTTATTTAGGGTATATTAACTTTTGTCCTACACGGGGTTTTAGTAAATTTATAATATCAAACTATAAATATATTCTTATGAAAGCAGTACGATATTATGGACACAAAGATGTTAGGATTATAAATGATTTAGAAAAACCTAAACCTTCAGGCGATGAAGTTTTATTAAAAATTGGTGGAGCAGGAGTATGTCATTCAGATTTGCACATTATTGATGAAGGAACAGTTGTAGGAACGACATTTACTTTAGGACATGAAAATGCAGGTTGGGTAGAAGAAGTGGGACAGGATGTAAAAGGTTTTAAAAAAGGAGATGCCGTTTTAGTTTACGGTCCCTGGGGTTGCGGACATTGCAAACCCTGCCAACATTCGAACGAAAATTATTGTGATCACCAATCTGAACAAGCTTATGGCGGAGGATTAGGATTAAATGGCGGAATGGCTGATTATATGCTTGTACCTTCTTCTCGTTTATTGGTACCTATTCACGATTTAGATCCTGTAATTGCAGCTCCACTTACAGATGCTGCCCTAACACCTTATTCCGCCATAAAACGTTCGTTGCATAAATTAATGCCGGATGAATATGTGGTGGTTATTGGAGTTGGTGGACTTGGACATGTGGCACTTCAAATTTTATCCGAAATGTGCGGATCAACCATTATTGCGTGCGATATAACACCAGAAAGACTTGAATTTGCCAAATCACTTGGCGCAGCTCATGCGATAAATTCTACGGATAAAAATGCTGCCGAACAAATCAAAAAAATCACCGGAATAAAAAAAGCCAAAGTTGTACTTGATTTTGTGGGAGCAACTTCGACAATAGATTTAGGAACAAAAATTATCGGCTTAGATGGAGACTTAACCATTGTAGGGTTAGGCGGAGGAAAATTTGAATACAATATGAATGGATTGCCTTTTGGTGTAAGCATGACAAATCCGTATTGGGGATCCAGAACAGAATTAATGGAAGTAATAGGTCTGGCGATTCAAAAGAAAATTCACATCGAAATTGAAAAATACAATCTGGATCAGGCACTTGAAGTATACGATAAATTACGTCAGGGAAAAATTAAAGGACGCGCTGTTTTAATTCCTTAATTTTAAAAATAGATGAGCTTGTTTTATTACAAGCAAAAAGCGCTGAACCAGTACATTCAGCGCTTTTTTTTATAATAATTCGAATTAGTAAAAACAATTTAATATTGAGTACTTAACTTTTTTGAGTTTTTTTCTTTCCCTCAATATTGGGAAGAAAGGTTGTCAAAACTCCAATCAATGGTAGAAAAGCACATACTTTAAAAACGTATTCAATACTTGTAGCATCAGCTAATTTTCCTAAAATTGCAGAACCTAATCCACCCATACCAAAAGCAAATCCAAAGAAAAGCCCCGCTATTAAACCTACTTTTCCCGGAACAAGCTCAGTTGCATAAACCAAAATTGCAGAAAAAGCCGATGAGATGATTAAACCAATGATTACAGATAAAATTCCGGTCCAGAAAAGAGAAACATAAGGCAATAGTAGAGTAAAAGGAGCAACACCAAGTATCGAGATCCAAATGATATATTTTCTTCCAAAACGGTCTCCTAATGGTCCGCCAAATAATGTTCCTGCAGCTACAGCCCCCATAAAGGTAAAAAGATAAACCTGAGATTCCTGTACAGACACATGAAACTTATCGATAAGATAAAAAGTATAATAACTCGTCATGCTGGCCATATAAAAATACTTAGAAAAAATAAGCACCATCAAAATAGCCAATGATAATATTACTTTTTGTTTAGAAAGCGAATGATGAACCTCTTCAACAGAAGCTGATTTGTTTAAAGCTTTAAGGTTTAAATGTTCCTGATACCATTTTGCGATTCCTGAAAGAATTATAATTCCCAGCACAGCAGCAATACAAAACCAGATAATATTAGATTGTCCGTAAGGCACCACAATTATTGCCGCAAGCAAAGGTCCTATGGCACTTCCTGCATTTCCACCTAATTGAAAAATCGATTGGGCTAAACCTCTTTTTCCTCCAGATGCCATATGCGCAACCCTCGAAGCTTCAGGATGAAAAATAGAAGATCCAATTCCTATTAAACTAACAGCAAGTAATATATTGACAAAACTGGAAGCGTAAGCAACAGCGGCCAGGCCAAGCATTGTAAAAACCATTGAAACGGCCAAAGAATAAGGACGTGGCTTTCTATCGGTATAAAATCCAACAAAAGGCTGCAGGATAGATGCTGTAAGTTGATAAGTCAGCGTAATCAATCCTATCTCAGTAAAGGTAAGATGAAATTTGTCTTTTATAATTGGATATACCGCAGGAACGACGGCCTGTAGCATATCATTAATTAAATGAGTAAAACTAATGGTGAATAAAATAGAAAACACTGTCTTTTGGACTAACTGTTTTGAATTGGAAGTGGTATTTGTTGTCATAAATTTAAAATCAGATCATCTGATGAATTTGGGTAAAAAATTAGTAATTAATATGTCCTGTGATTTTTGCGACAATATTCCATGTCTTTTTTTGATCTTTTGCAATAATGCTTTTTAGAAGCTGTTCGTGTATAGCATATGTTTCCTGAAATACTATAGTGTCCGGATAAAGAGTAAGAAATTCCTTTTTTAGATGTTTAGAAACGGATTTGTATAAATCGGCAAGGATCTCATTTTTTGATGCTTCTGCAATAGCAATATGAAATTGTATGTCAGCTTCAACACATTCTTCTATTAAACCTTCATTGGCCGCTTTCATACGATCAGCCAAATGTTGTTTCATAGCAATTATATCATCTTCTGTTCTGTTAAGTGCTGCTTTTTCAGCAATTTTCAATTCAAGCAATTGTCTTACTTCATCTAAATCCTCCAGACTTGCACGTTTAAAACGTTGGTCCATTGGCTCACGTGTATTGGTAACTTCCTGAACAAATGTACCAACACCTTGCTGAATACGAAGTAACCCGGAATTAGCCAATAGCTTCATTGCCTCTCTTATAGAGGATCTTCCAACACCAAAACTTTTCATCAACTCCGCTTCAATTGGTAGCTTCTCATTGATCTTATAGTGACCCAGAGCTATTTGCTCCTGTAATTTTGAAGCAACTTCTTCTGCGAGAGATTTTTTATTGATTAAAGTCATAATTTAGTTGTCATATCATCTGATGATTGCAAATGTATGAAAATATTTTAAATAACGGCAAGAGCTTAAAAATTTTAATGGCAAAGTCTTTTTACCGCAGAGAACACAAAGAAAGAGCAGACAGAGTTGACAAAGGTTTTATTTCTCTGTGAAAATCTTTGTGTTCTCTACGTTTAAAATAAAAAACCTTTTAATTAATTATGTAAATTTTCCTATAAATTATATAACTGTTTTTATTTTTAATTTAAGATTTTTACTTGGTTAAAAATTAAAGCAATACCATTTACAACTTTTTTTAATCATTAAAATCCCAAAACTATGAGAAATATTAACCAGATTGCTATTGTTTCTATTGTGCTAATTACCTTATTAAGCTGCTCAAATGATAAAGAAACGAATGTAGATCCCGGCACAATTACCAATCCTGTCGAAGGTGGTGCTGCCAATACAACATATAAACCGGCATTCGAAGGGCAAACAAGAATCAGTGGTATCCAGACCAATACACCCTATGAAGGAGTTGTTATTGCTACAACATTAACAAGTCCGTGGGGAATAAAAACGCTTCCTGATGGCCGATTATTGATTACGGAAAAAACAGGAACCATGCGTATTGCTACAACAGCCGGCGTTTTGAGTGCTCCAATTACAGGTATTCCTGCTGTTAATCCTGCTAGTCAAGGTGGTTTATTAGGTTTGGCTATTGATCCTGATTTTACGACAAACAGAATGATTTACTGGGTTTTTGCCGAAGCTACAAATGGCGGAAATAATACCGCTGTAGCGAAAGGAAAACTTTCAGCAGACGAAAAAACTATTGAAGGAGCAGCCGTTATTTACAGAGCAAAACCAGCGAACGCAAGTACGCTTCATTATGGCGGAAGAATTCTTTTTGATAAAGCTGGTTTCTTAGTTGTAAGTACCGGAGAGCGTTCTGTTTTAGAAACACGTCCATTAGCACAATCTGTGACTTCAGGTTTAGGAAAAGTAGTCAGAATCACAAAAGAAGGTCAACCCGCAACCGGAAATCCAACTTTTACAGGAACGGGAGCTTTACCGGAATTATATACTATTGGACACAGAAATCCGCAAGGTTTGGCGCTTAATCCTGTTACTAATGAAATTTGGTTAGCAGAACACGGACCACGTGGAGGTGATGAAATAAATCGCCTAAAAGCAGGTTCGAATTACGGATGGCCAACAATTACTTACGGAATTGAATATAGCGGAGAAAAAGTAGGAGCGGGAATTCAGCAGCAAGATGGTTTAGAACAGCCCGTTTATTATTGGGATCCTGTAGTTTCGCCAAGCGGAATGACATTTTATACCGGAAATCGTGTTCCGGAATGGCAAAATAATCTTTTCATAGGCGCTTTAAGCGGAATGCATATCATTCGTCTTGCCATAAAAGACAATAAAGTAATTGGTGAAGAAAGACTTCTTGCATCCGAAAATCAACGTTTTAGAGATGTCACGCAAGGAAATGACGGCGCATTATATGCTGTTACGGATGGTGGAAGACTTTATAAAATTGATAAAAAATAAGTTTCAATTTCAACATATGTTCTTTTCTAAGAACAAAATAATGGCGCTATTTGGCGCCATTATTTGTTATGCGCAAAACGGTTAAGTATATTTGAATTGCCATTAAACCAAAAACAATTGAAGAATAAAATTACAACATATTCACTCGCACATCATAAGAGTTTGTTTGCCGATGTTGATAATACGAAAGAGTACTTTTATATTCAGGCCAAAGATCATCCTTATATAAGCGAACCTTACCGCGCAGAAAGTTATGCCATAGAATTTCTAAGAAAAGGCAGTATTGTTATGCAAACCAAATTGAAGAAAGTCGTAATTCATGCGCCGGCAATAATCACATTAGGACCGTCAGTAATTAGAAGTTTTACAAAAGACAGCGATGAAATTCTAATTGATATTATTTTCTTCAAATCACAATTTTTTCTTCACAATCAGGCCAATGTTTTTTTTCTTTCGCAATATGAGTTTTTTGAAAATAGCGACATGCATGTTTTTAATTTAGAGAAAAACAACGAAGAAAAGTTCGAACAAATATTTTCATTGCTAAAACAATCCCTTGATACTAATTCAGACCATCAGCCCTCTATTTTAAGAGGATATCTGTATATTTTGATTTACGAACTTGATTTTATAAAGCAAACAATAATTAATGAGAATTCACAGAATCCATTGTTTGAAAAATTTAAAGATATCCTTTCCAAAGATTTTTTAAGCCAAAGATCAGTTCAGTATTATGCCGATACTCTAAATGTAACTCGTAAATATTTATCAGAAGTAATCAAAAATAACAGCGGTAAAACAGCCAGCAACTGGATCGAAGATATTGTAATTCTCGAAGCCAAAGTATTACTTCAAAACAAAGATATCACAATCAACCAAATCAGTGATACATTAAACTTCCAGAATCAATCCACTTTTGGTAGATTCTTTAAAAATGCCACGGGAATTTCGCCTTTAGAATATCGTAAGAAAAATATCTAACAAAATATCAAATCATATCACATTTTAAACATAGCCCGAGGTTTCACCCCTTGGGGAATGTAAGGTTATTACGAAATATAAGGTCATTTATTTCAAGTTTGTCATTTCGACGGAAGTAGAAATCACACAAGTAATTCGACAAAGATTGAGGACATTCTGTGAGGAGTTTCTATTGTGATTTCTCCTTCGTCGAAAGGACATAGAATAAGAAAAAAAATATTTTAGTCTGTATTTGAAGCTTTAGGAATGCCTTATTCTATGTGTTTTATTAAAAGTGAAATGCCTTTTTTTAAACATTATGTTAAGCTATTTTTCTATGTGTTTAAAATAAATTCACCGACTTTTTGAACAAAACAAAAGACATTTAGCTCTTTCCTCATCCATCAAATCATCTCAACTTTGCACTTAAGATAATTCAAAATTTTAAAAATAAAAGACATGTCTAAAATAGCAAGATTCGTAGTAATCATAAATGATAATGTAATTTGGATGGAAGAAAAAGCACTGAAATTCTATTCAGATTTATTCGTTGATTCAAAAGAAATAGGAGAGAAGTATGCAAATGAAAATTTGTCAAGTCAGAAATTATTCAAAATACAAAATGACTTTTCGGTTGAAATGTTGATGGCTTACGAAGGCGAAAATCCGTTGTCTTTTATGAAACTGAATTCGTCCCGACTTTCAAATCAAAATCTTGGCGCTAATAAAGCGATTGGTGTTGATCATATTGTTTACTTTAATCAAGAAGATATTTTGATACTTTTTAAACGTGCTCAAGAAGTAGCTTTACAAAGAAAACACGATTTAATTTGGGCAAAAGCCTTTGAGATAGATACAGTTTTAATAGAAACATTGAAGTCTTTGGGGTACGTAGAATTTAATTATGAAAATGATGTGAATCGGGATACCAATCAAAAACAACTTTATTTTAAGAAATCAGTTTAGTTTTATTTTGACTACTTCATCATTTGCAATGGCATACACAATATCATTTTGTTGCGGTTTTAAAACATGCTTTCCTGTAAATTCTCCAAAAGCAGCCAGAATCATTTGGTTTTCTTTTCTGAAAAAGCAAGGTAATTTCAGAGATTGATCACCAAAGCCACGAAGAATAATTCCCGGATGAATATGCCCTGAAAAATTAAAAAAACCTTCTTTTATGGAAGGATGATGAGTCAATAAAAAATCATCGATTTCAAGAAATTCGACAACATCGATATCGAGTTTTATGTAATGCTTTTTGTCAATAATATCGTGATTTCCTGCAATCAGGATAATTTTGTTTGTACAGCAATCTACCCATTGCTGGAATAAATCCCATTCAGAATTTTTAGAACTATGGAATAAATCTCCGAGGAAAATAATTTTTTCAGGTTTAAAATTTTCGACAATATCAGTCAAACGTTTAAAATTTTCCGAAACTACATTATTCGGAATCGCGACGCCATGTTTTCTGAAATGCGAGACTTTACCCAAATGCACATCAGAGATCAGAAGCAAATTTCTGGTTTCCCAAAATAAAGCACCGCTGGGATGTAAAATAAACGTTTGATTTTGTATAGTAATTGTCATAAGTAGCTACTTCATATACGAAGCCGTCATTTTTTTAATTCGTTCTGCCAAAGTCTCACTCGACAATTTTTCGCGTAATCGATCTGTAATTAAGGGAAAACTAAAAGGCGTAGGTTTTAAACATTGTTTCCAGACAATTTCTTGTTTCTCAATTCGTTCCAAAGCCATAATCAAACGGCCTTCTTCAAGCTGATGCTCAAAGGTTTCACGATAAGCCTGTTGAAACAATAAATTATCAGGTTCATAATCCCTAAAAACCTCAAATAACAATTGCGAACCGCTTTGCAAATGTTTTGTCTTCACCATCTTACCAGGAAAACCAGTAAAAACCAAACCTGCAATTACGGCAATATCCCTGAATTTACGCCTTGCCATTTCGGTAGCATTCAAACTTTTTTGTAAATCATGATGTACATATTCCGTCGAAAATAGATTATTATCTAAAACATTCTGCATATCAATTTCCTGATCTGATAATAATTCGAATCCGTAATCATTATACGCAAGCGAAAAACTAATGGGCAATAATAAACTAATTCGGTAAGCCAATAAACTAGCCAAAGCTTCATGTACAAAACGACCTTCAAAAGGATAAAAAATGGCATGATAACCTTCTCTGGTTTTAAAATTTTCAATCAAAAACTGATTATCACCGGGAACAATAGATTCCTTTCTTTGTCTTGTAAATAGTGGTTTTAGAGCTTTTAATTCCGGCGATAAATCATCAGTGTTGGCACGATACAATTCATGTCGCAGCAATTCACTCATTTGTGCCGAAAGTGCCATTCGGCCACCCATCCAGCTTACTACTTTTGATTTCTTTTTAGGATCTGCCTTTCGAACTAAAACCTGCATATTTCGTATTCTGAACAATTCGAGTTGTTTACCCGCAAAGATAAAAGTATCTCCCGGTTTTAGTTTCGAAACAAACCATTCCTCAATAGTCCCAATATAACCGCCGCTCATGAATTTTACGTTCACCACGGCATCGCCTACAATGGTACCAATTTGCATGCGGTGATGCATTGCAATTAATCTACTATTGATTTTAAAGCGTCCGTCTTCCTCAATTTCTACTTTTTTATATTCGTCATAAGCCTGTAAACTTTGGCTTCCGTTAGAAATAAAATTCAGAATCCAGTTCCAGTTTTCCTCCGTCATTGCCTGATAACAAAACGTTCCTTTGACTTCTTTAAAAATTTCATCAGGAAGAAATCCGTCCGAAACTGCCAAAGTATTTAAATATTGTACCAAAACATCCCAACTGTTCAAATACGGAACGCGATCTTCGATTACATTTTCTTCAACTGCTTTTTTTAATGCCGAAGCTTCGATTAGTTCAATCGCATGCGTGGCAAGAAAATAAATCACACTTTCTTTCCCGGGTTGATGTCCGCTTCGTCCCGCTCTTTGCAAAAAGCGCGCGACACCTTTAGGTCCGCCAACTTGAATAATGGTTTCTACAGGCGCAAAATCGACGCCCAAATCCAGACTTGAAGTACAAACAACGACTTTTAATTCTTCGTCTCTAATCGCTTGTTCGACCCAAAGTCGCGTTTCTCTGTTAATGCTTCCGTGATGCATCGCCATTTCTCCCGCAAACTCAGGATATTTCTCGAGTAATCGCTGAAACCAAATTTCGCAAGCCGACCGTACATTGGTAAATATCAAAGTCGTTTTGCTGGCTTTTACAATTTTAGCCACTTCATCAATAAGATGCAAACCCATATGTCCGCGCCACGGATAGGTTTCCATTTTATCGGGAATAATCGAAATGACTTTTATTTTTTTGTGAATTTGAGCCTTTATCAAAACTGAATTATGATACGCATCTGAATCAACTCCCAATAAAACTTCCTGAGCTTGCTGCAGATTCCCGATTGTAGCCGAAATTCCCCAAATACGCATTTTAGGTGCAATCGCTTTTAGTCGGGACAAACCAAGTTCTGTTTGTACGCCTCGTTTTGTACCTAATAATTCGTGCCATTCGTCAATGACAATTGCGGTACAATTGGCAAATATTTTGTCATAACCTTTTGTTGCCAAGAGCAATTGTAAACTTTCCGGCGTTGTGACCAATAAATCCGGCATTTTTCCTTTTTGCTTGGCTCGCTCACTTGCCGATGTATCTCCGGAACGAATCCCGACGGTCATTTTTGTTCCTAAATCATTAACAACTCTTTCTGCAGCTTGTTTGATTTCCACCGATAATGAGCGCAAAGGCGTAATCCAAATTGCTTTAAGTCCCGGAGTATGTTTGGTTTTATAATTAGGATTGTCTTTTATGTAATTCAAAACAATAGGTAACCAGAGCGCATAGGTTTTTCCGCTGCCTGTAGGAGCGTTCAGCAAACCATTTTTTCCCTGTAAAAAAGCAGTCCAGGTTTGCGTCTGAAACGGAAATGGTTTCCATCCCTGATGCTGAAACCATTCATTTGCTACCGCAAAAAGTTGCTCTCTGTTCATTTGTTCTTGTTATTGTTTTTTTATCATTAAGATTTTTTTAAACCATTAAGATATTAAGATTCATTAAGTTTTGAGTTATTAAAGAAAATCAAGGGAATATGTTTTTTAATTAATATTAAATTCAAATGATAAAAATTTATGTAACAGAACCCCAGAGGGGTGACATAATATATGATGATATTATTCGAAACCAATTATATATCGCTCCGCTAGAGCTTTGAAAAACTATATTAACCACAATTTTGTCATTTCAATGGAGGAGAAATCAAACTCGTATTCGAAAATTTTTACTTCTCTGACCAGTTTCTAGTGTGATTACTCCCTTCGGTCGAAATGACAAAAAAAATGCGTAATGACAAAAAAAGCGAATAGAAATTAGAAAAATTTAAAAACAAAAAATAAAAAATAAAAAATCCGTTTTTAATCCGCGTTTTCGCGATAGCGAATCCGTGTCATCCGCGTGCCATTCTGCTCATGCTATATAATCATACTTTTCAAATCATCAATAGAATTCGCTTCATCTATTTTTTTATCGTGCCGCCATCTTAAAATTCTCGGAAACCGTGTTGCAATGCCACTTTTATGTCTTTTCGAAAGTGCAATTCCTTCAAAACCAATTTCAAAAACCAATTGTGGTGTTACGCTTCGAACGGGACCAAATCGTTCCAGTGTATTTTTCTTAATCCAGTCGTCCACCATTCTGAATTCAGCATCGGTTAAACCAGAATATGCTTTTGCAAAAGTCACCAGTTCACGTTCGTTATTTTCGTTATTCTGCCATAAGGCAAACGTATAATCCGTAAATAAATTCGAGCGTCTTCCGTGCCCGCGCATGGCGTAGGTAAGAACCGCATCAATAACAAGAGGTTCAATTTTCCATTTCCACCAATCGCCTTTTTTTCTTCCTACAAGATAAGCAGAATCTTTTCGCTTTATCATCAAACCTTCGCTTTTCATTTCGCGGGAGCGCAATCTTTCCTCCGTCAATTCTTCCCAAGTTGAAAATTTTACCCGTTCAGAAAGTTGCAACGGAATATCGTGGTGTTTGATATCTTCATATAATTGTTCTAATAAGATACGTCTTTCTTCAAAAGGAAGATTTCGAATATCAATCCCTTTCCATTCTAAAAGATCATAGGCTTTTATAATTACAGGAGATTTTTTAAGGATTGCAGCCGAAACTGTTTTACGCCCGATTCTGGTTTGAAGATCATTAAAAGTCCCAATTTCATTATTTATGTAAGGCAGAATTTCACCATCAATTACGGTTCCGTCCGGGATGATTCCAATAAACGAAGCAAATTCAGGATATTTATCCGTAACCAATTCTTCGCCACGACTCCATATAAAGATTTCATTATCACGTATTATGGTTTGCGATCTTATTCCGTCCCATTTGTGTTCAGCGCTCCAATCTTCGGGATTTCCAAGATTTGATGGTTCGCCTTCGATAGGATACGCGAGATAAAACGGATATGGTTTTGATAAATAATCGCTATTTTTTTCATCCAGAATTAATTCCTGAAACGTGATCGTATTAGGATTCCAGTCGCCCATTAATTTGTGTGCCAAAGCATCTTCATCAATGTTTTCGGCTTTAGAAAGTGCACGCGTCATCAATTTTTGGCTTACGCCGATTCTGAAACTTCCAGTAATTAATTTGGTAAAAACAAAACGTTCGTAGTAATTTAAAGCCAGCCAGTTTTCGTGCAGATATTCTTTTTTCTCAATATCGGTTTTCTTTTTCAGCGCAATAATTTCCTGAAGATATTCAGTCAGACTTTTATCCGAATGTTCTTTTGTAGTAGGAATCACCAATGCAATTGTCTCGGCAAGATCGCCTACAATATGATAACTTTCCTCAAACAACCAAAGCGGAATATTTGCCAGTTCATTCGCCCATATTCTCAATAATGTAGTATTAACGGGTCTTGGCGGCCGACGATGCGAAAGTATTGCAATCGTCCAGACTTTATCTTCGTTACTGGCATTGATGAAATAATTGGTCAAAGCATCCACTTTTACCGACGTTTTATTAGAACTGTCAAGCGCTTTAATAAGTTCGGCAAAGTTTTTCATTTTTGTTGTGGTTATTAATTAGGTGTCGTGGGGCTTAATTTTTAAATTTAAACACATAGAGACATAGCTTTTTTAACTTAAAAAATAGGCATTTCACTTATTTTAAATTACATAGTACTTTGCGTATTTGCTATGTGAAAGAAATGTATTTCTTTTTGTATCCTTTTTAAGCATTAAACAAATCCTATGTTTCTATATGTTTCAAAAATTTAAGCAATAGTCTATATTCTATTCTCTTTGTTCTATTTTCTCAGTTTCTATTTCTTCCTCAACATCTTTCTTTGAATCCATTTCTCCCAATTCTCCTTCGTATTGTGTGTGAGCGGTTCGAGCATCATAACCAATTTCCTGAAGGTATTTTGAGAAAATATCTGAGTAGCCGTGTGTACAAATTATCTTTTCGGCTCCTGTTGCTTTAATGCTTTCCAGTAAACCTGTCCAGTCACAATGATCGCTTAGAACAAAACCCCTGTCTACGGCGCGTCTGCGTCTGGCACCTCGAAAGGTCATCCAGCCACTTGCAGAACCTGTAATAAACGGAGTCATTTTCCTGATCCATGTACTTCCGTGAGCGCTTGGCGGAGCGAGGACAATACTTCCCAGTAAATCTTCTTTTTTAGTTTCAGAAGTTACTCTCGTTGTGGGCGGAAAATCTACTAACGGACGCAATACTTCGGTCATGTTTTCGATGGCTCCATGGGTATATATTTTTCCAATATCAGTATCCAGATATTTTAGTAAACGTTGTGCTTTTCCTAACGAATATCCAAAAAGGACTGACGTTTTGCCTTCGGCTCGATTTTCTGCCCACCAATTGTTGATATCCGTCATAACCTCGGCTTGAGGTGTCCATTTAAAAGCGGGTAATCCAAACGTACATTCGGTGATAAAAGCATCGCATTTTACCACTTCATAAGGAGTGGAAACTCCGTCATCTTCGGTTTTATAATCTCCCGTAAAAACCCAGACTTCGCCTTTGTATTCTACGCGTATCTGAGCAGAACCAATAACGTGTCCGGCAGGGTGGAGGGAAAATTGTACACCATTTACGGTAAAAGTTTCGTTCCAGTCTTTTCCGGTAACATTAATATCGCCCAAACGGTGTTTTATAATAGGCACATTTTCATAATGTGTAATGTAATTTTTATGCCCCCAACGTGCATGATCTGCATGTCCGTGTGTGATAATAGCATTTGTAACCGGACGCCATGGATCAAGATATACATCGGCCTGCTGGCAATATATTCCTTTATCGTTGAAGGCTAATAGTGGGGTTTTCATAATTTTAATTAAGCTATTTGTGCAATTCTTGCTGTTTTGTACAACGGATTTGCCGTCATGAAATGAGATACTTCGTCTTTCATTTTCTCATATGATTGTCCGTAAAAGTATAATCCTGTAGTCGAATTTCCTTTCCAATATCTCTCTGTAGTTTGAGAGGTATTGGTTCTTCTTGAAATCTCAGATTGAACAAAATCCAAATTATATTGTTCTTCTTTTTCTTCAGCATTTTCTTCATCAAGATATATGGCAATTCCTTCGTTTTTACCAAACGGAATTTCCTGATGGGTATTTTCTATAATTATTTTTGATCCTTTTGGAGCACCACAATCTTCAAGGCAAGTCTTAATATTTTTTAAAATATTTGGAGCAATTTTTTCATCAAAAAGTTTGATATGGATATCGCAAAAAATAATTTCACCCGGTTCTTCTTTAAGAATTCCACCGCCTGAAATTTCACCATAATTTTTTTCTAATAATAATTCATTTAAAGGAAGAAGATAAAGATTTCTTTTGTCTAAAGGAGAAACCTTATCATTTATCTGAATCACAATATCGTATTCATTATGATCCGTTTCGTCGCTTTCGAATAGTTGTGAGATAAATTGTAGTAGCATAACAATTAAGGTATTAGTGGTAAAATTACTTTCTCAAAGTTACTTCGTGAGGCAAGTTTAGAATTTATACTTTTTTCCGTAAATGTTATATGATTTCTTTTTGAAACTTGATGCGTATGATATCACGTTTCCAAACGGTTGAAACCGTTCGCCATGTTTTTTAGTATCTAAAACCATTTAATTTCTTCATATTTCCGCATAGCCCGAGGTTTCGACCTTGGGAACACCCGGAGAATATTAGTCCAATGCAGGTTTGAAATCTATTGCGATATATATCACGTCCAAACAGTTTAAACCGTTCGCGATGTTTTTTAGTATTTAAAATCATTAATTTCTTCATATTTCCGCATAGCTGGAGGTTTCAACCTCTGGAACATCCAGCGTATGTTAGTGGGATTTAAGATGAAATCTATTGCGATATATATTATATCCAAATGGTTGAAACCGTTCGCGATGTTTTTCGTAATAGCCTAAGGTTTCAATTTTATAATGTATGAGATTATAAGTATTACAAGATACCATCCAGTGTGCTAACTAATTCCTGAAAATTATTAGGTTTTGTAAATATTTGAACAGAATCAAATTCATTGGTTAATTTTTTTAGTGTATCATGAGAGTGCGAGGAGTAAACCACAATCTTAATTGGACTAAGTTTAGGAATTTGTCGTAGTTCTTGAATAAATTCTGCTCCGCTTAGGTAAGGCATTTGCATATCCAAAAATATAAAGTCAGGTAAAACTGTTGCTACTTTTAAATTGTTTAGAGCTTCTAATGAATTATTAGAAATCGTAGTCAGTATATTTTTGTTCAAAGAAGCAATGGCTGCGATAAAAAGTTCGCAATCATCTTCGTCGTCGTCCACTAATAAAATTACTGTATTTTTCATTTTATGAAATTATTTTAAAATCCGGAACTTGCGGTTATATAATTTTATAAGGATGTTACATAATATAGATGTTTAATCTTCGATGAAACAAATTTCAAAAACAGTTTTATGATCTTCGGTTTTATGTGCGATATAACCGCCATGAGCTTCAATAATATTTTTGGATAAGGTTAATCCAATTCCGGCACCTTCTTGTCTTGTGGTGAAAAAAGGCAGGAATATTTTATTTTCTATTTCTTTTTCAATGCCGTTTCCGTTGTCAATAATTTTTATAAAGATTCGGTTTTCTTTTGCTTCCGCCGAAATATAAATCTGCTTATCAAATGTATCTTTCAACGCATAAATGCAATTCGTTAAAAGATTAATTAAAACCTGTTCTATTTGTTGCGCATCAATATTAATGAAGCGTTTAAGTGTTATTGCGTTTACTACTTTAACAGCATTGTCCCTGAATAGCGGATTCATAATCTGAAGACAGTTATCGATTAAATATTGTAGTTCTACTTTTTCTTTTTTTGGAGTAGGCAACATGGCTAGTTTTCGATAGCCTTCGACAAATTTTTGTAAATGATCGCTTCGTCTCAACATGGTTTCAACACTATTTTTGACATCCTCAAGATCTTCTGCCGACATTGAATCCTGTTCGACCAAATCTTGTAAATTCTGGCAAATAGAACGAATAGGCGTAATAGAATTTAATAGTTCATGAGAAATCACCTTCATCAAATTTACCCACGCTTCTTTCTCTTTTTTCTCGACAACATTTTGAATTGAATCGAGTAAAACAATAAAATAATCCTGTTCAAAAATTTCTGTTCTGGAAGCCTGCAAAACAAATGTCTGCATGTTTTGTTCGTTTACCCGGATTTCTACCGATGTTTTAATCTCTTGAAAATTATCTTCTTCAAGGATTTCACACAAAGAAGGCAATTGGTTTTTTAGGTATTTCCATTTGGATACTTTAGGAACATTAAAGTGCGTCGAAAAGTAATCGTTCATTAAAAAAATATTCCAGTCATTATCCTGTTTTTGCAAAATGATAATTCCCGTTTCAATATTATTCAAGATAGAACGATATATGATGTCTCGTGAAACCTGTTCTTTTTGTTTGTTTTTTAAGATATCGTATAAATGAAATAAGTCATTATAATTCTTGTTGAATTTATGTTTCGAAAAATCGGAACTAAAATCATTTTGTAATATCGAAGCTATGGTTTTGCTATAAATCAAAACAAAATTACGAACATAAAAATACATTTCCCTTAGAAGCAGAAAAACGATAAAAAGTCCAAATATTCCAGTAAAAAGCAATTCTTTTTTAAAGAAAAAAATAGAAACTTCGATTCCCGCAACAATTAGAATTAATCTTAAAAAAAGAAGTTTGTATGTCTTGATGGATTGAAACATGTTTTAATAATTAAAAATTGAGAATTAAAATTTAATTTTTTGAAACCATTATTTATCTCATAGCTATGCGATTTATTTTAAGTAAAACGCCTTTCAACACTATGTAATACTATGTTTCTATGTGTTAAAATAAATTAGAGACCATCTGTTTTGATGTTAATATTATATTTTTCTAAACGTCTATATAATGAACCGCGTGACAAACCCAATTCTTCGGCAGTTTTACTGATATTATTATTGTTTTTGATTAACGCTTTTTCAACGGCAGTTTTTTCGACAGCAGAAAGCTGAATGTCATCCACGTTTTCTTCATAAGCGGTGATAATTTCCAGATCTAAATCAGCAACGGTAATTTTATTGTTTTCACAAAGAATAACGGCACGTTCTATCTTATTTTCCATTTCCCTGATGTTTCCATTCCAGGCATGTTTTTCGATTTGTTCGAGAACTTTTTTATCAAAAGTAATCCTGTCCCTGCTGTATTTTTCGATCATTTTATCCAATAGATATTCGGCCAACGGAATTTTATCTTCGTTTCGTTCGCGCAAAGGAGGCAATACAATTTCCATAGTATTGATGCGATAATACAAATCTTCCCTGAAATTTTTATCGGTAACTTCCAGTTTCAGGTTTAAGTTCGTTGCCGTAATAATACGTACATTCAATGGTCTTGCTTTCGTTTCTCCTAATCTGGTTACGGTTTTTGTCTGGATAACCTGCAATAATTTAGATTGTAGATGCAGTGGAACATTCCCAATTTCATCCAAAAATATAGTTCCGTTTTGTGCCATTTCAAAACGTCCCGGAGTATCGGTTTTTGCATCTGTAAAAGCACCTTTTGCATATCCGAATAATTCACTTTCGAAAATATTCGAATTCAAAGAACCTAAATCAACGGCCATAAAAGGGCCATTTTTTCTATCAGACTGACTGAAGATATGATGCGCCAGAACAAATTTTCCAGTTCCATTTTCGCCCAGAATTAAAACATTAGCATCAGTTTTAGCTACTTTGTCTGCGAAGGAATAAGCTTTTTTTATAATTTCAGAAGTACCAATAAAAAAGTTGTTTTCGATTTCAATCTTCTTTTCCTTTTTCTGATCTTTTCGTGCTTTATCAACGGCTTGTTTTACAGATTCGAGTAATTTTTTGTTTTCCCACGGTTTTAGGATATAATCAAATGCACCATTTTTTAATCCTTCAACAGCAGTTTCAACTTTGCCAAAAGCAGTCATTAATATCACAACAGTTTTGGGAGAAAGTGTCTTTATCTCTTTCAATAAATACAAACCTTCTTTTCCGTCTTCAAAACCAATTCGATAATTCATGTCAAGTAAAACAACATCGATGCTTTTTTTTGACAATAATTCGACAATATTTTTAGGATTATTAAGTGTATAAATGTCTTCAAAATACTTTTTCAAGAATACTTTCGACGCAAAAAGGATGTCTTCCTGATCGTCTATGATTAAAATTGAGGCATTTGTCTTTTTCATTTTTGTTCGGTTTTGGACGAAAGCTGTCCAATAGTGGACACTTTTGAATTTCTTAAATAAATAAGAATTTAAAAATAAGGCAGTTACAATCTTTAAATTTTTGGCATGAAAATCACATTAAGATTAGCAAATCATCAAGTATGAGAATCATTATTACCGGTAAATGTAACAAAAATAGATATTTATAGATTATGTTATCTATTATCTTAATTTAGGATCTGTTTTTTACTTCAGCACTTAAAATTCTCAAAAAGAAAATCAAACATCAAAAACAAATTATTATGATCAGTATTACCAAACTTTCAAAAATTTTTAGAACTGAAGAAGTTGAAACAAAAGCTTTAAGTGAAATTTCGCTAACGATTAACCAGGGGGATTTTGTGTCGATCATGGGGCCTTCCGGAAGCGGAAAGTCAACTTTATTAAATATCATTGGATTATTGGACAGTGCTTCAGGGGGAAGTTATAAATTGCTGGGACAGGAGATGATTGGCCTAAAAGAAAAATCAAAATCGAAAGCCAGAAAAGAAAACATTGGGTTTATATTTCAGAATTTCAATTTAATAGATGAATTATCGGTTTATGATAATATCGAATTGCCGCTGATTTACAATAATGTTCCGTCATCAGAGAGAAAGAAAAAAGTAGAGGATATCGCTAAGATATTAGGTATTTCGCATCGTTTAAAACATTATCCGCAACAACTTTCAGGAGGACAACAACAGCGTGTAGCCGTTGCGAGGGCTTTGATCAATGACCCGAAAATTATTCTTGCCGATGAACCAACGGGAAATCTTGACAGTAAAAATGGTAATGAAGTGATGGAGTTATTAACGGATCTTCACGCCAGCGGTGCCACAATATTGATGGTAACACATTCTGATTATGATGCCTCGTTTTCGCAAAAAACTATTTTGATGAAAGATGGGGTAATACTTTCTGAGAAAATGAACAATAGAAATGTCGATGTTTTTGCAGCAAACTTAAATAACTAAGATAATGCTAAAGAACTGGATCAACATATTTATTTACCACATCAAAAACAATAAGCTTTTTACGGCTTTGAATGTTTTGGGTTTGAGTATTGGAATCGCGGGATTAATTTTCGCTATTTTATATTGGAATGATGAGCATTCATACGATCAGTGGAATCCTAATAAAGATAACGTATTTTTAGTCGCCAATCAAATGGATGCGACTACCTATTGGGCTTCAAGTTCAGCACCAATAGGATCTGCAGTAAAAGAAGCAAGCCCTGAAGTAGCATCTTACTGTTATTTGAACGGCAATTATGAAAATGATATTATTCGCGTTAATAATAAAAAAGTGCAGTCTGACAGAATAATTGCAGCACAAAAAAACTTCTTTGATTATTTTCCATATCAATTTATTGAAGGAAGTTCAAAAAATGCATTACCAGATGTAAACAGTATTTGTTTGTCACAGGATTTGGCCATTCAGCTTTTTGGAAACCAACCTGCCGTAGGGAAACAAATCGTACTCCAGGGTAAAAACCTAATAGTAAGAGGTGTTTATAAACTCGATAAAAAATCAGTTTACAATCCTTCGTGCGTGGTTAATTTTATAGATACAAGAATTAAAGAAACCATTCAGCAATGGGGTAATTTTCAATTTGTTCTGTTATTAAAATTAAAAAATCCCAATGACCAAAAGCAAGTGACTCAAAATCTTCAGAAAATATATTTTGCAAACATGACAACTCGTTTTGCAAAAGAGCAAGGTATTAAACCTGAAGAATTTATTAAGAAATATGGCGAGGTAAAACCAGGTTTAGAGTCATTATCATCTATTCGATTACATACAAAAACCGGTGGTGTGGTAGAAGCAAACGGCAATCTTCAATTTTTGCTTATCATGGTTGGATTATCTGTTTTAATCCTAACGCTATCTATTGTAAATTATGTTAACTCTGCTACGGCAAATGCTGTAAAGAGAGCGAAAGAAGTGGGAGTTCGCAAAATCATAGGAGCTTCTAAATTTTCTATAATTCAACAATTTATTTTTGAAACTGCCATCATTTCGTTGTTTTCAATTTTAATATCATTGGTCATTGTCGAGATCTCTTTACCGTATTATAATGCTTTTTTAGATAAATCACTCGTATTGCAAAGCGGACAGTTTTATATCCAGCTTGTTGCTATATTTTTCATAACTGTAATATTGGCAGGAATATTTCCGGCTGTGTATGTTGCTAATTTTGAACCATTAAAAGTATTAAAAGGAAATTTTGGAAGAAGTAAAAGCGGTGTGTGGCTTAGAAACGGGATGCTCATTTTTCAGTTTGCTGTAGCTGCTTTCTTTATTGTAGGATCTTATATTGTTTATGAGCAAATAGAGCTTATGAATGCAAAAGATTTGGGTTTTAGCGGAAAACAAATCCTTAATGTTTCATACCGAAATATCTATGGCGACGCAATAACTGATAAAGACCGTTTTGAACGATATAGTATTATTCAAAACCAATTAAAGCACATAAAAGGAGTGCAGCAAGTTGCAGGAGGTGGTTTTGTTTTTGGAAAAGGTGTAAAATCTGTAATAACATATCATTACAAGTATATAAAAATTGACGGAAGTAATGTACCAATAGATTTTGGACTGCTGGAAATGATGAAAATAAAAGTTGTAAAAGGACGTTATTTGAGTCCGAAATTTGCACAGGATACCGTTACTTCGATGCTAATTAATGAAACTGCCTTAAAGCTATTAAGTGAAAAAAATCCGATAGGTAAAAAACTGAGTTGGAACGGACAAGATGCCATTATTGTGGGAGTTGTAAAAGATTTTAATATAGGAAATCCGGGAGATGCAATACCTCCAATGTCTTTTTTCCATTTTAAAAGCGTTCCTTGGTTTTCAGGACTTTTGAACAATATTTACATTACCGCTGATCCTAAAACTATGCAACAAACCATAGGTGATATAGAAAATCTGTGGACAAAAAAGGTAGATACAGAATATCCATTTGTATATGATTTCGTAGATAAAGAATATAAGAAGTCGTATAGCAGTTATGTAAAGCAAAAAAATCTTTTCTCTTTATTGAATATTGTTGTTATTGTAATTGCACTCTTCGGGTTATTTGCTCTCGCTTCGTACTCTATAGAACGACGTATGAAAGAAATTGCGATTCGAAAAACCCTAGGCGCAGAAACAAATGTTTTATTAAAAGAACTTTGCAAACAATATGTCATCTTTAGTATAGTAGGTTTTTTAATGGCTTTGTTTCCGGTTTATTATTTATTGGATAAGTGGTTAGAGAATTTTGCTTACCGAATTAGTATTTCTGTTTATCCGTTTATAATTGGGTTCAGTGCTTTATTGATATTAACATTATTAGTTGTACTTACAAGAGCGTATCAGGCAACAAAAATTGATGTTTTAAAATATTTAAAATACGAATAAGATGCTAAAGAACTGGACCAACATATTTATATATCACATCAAAAACAATAAGCTTTTTACAGCTCTGAATATTTTGGGTTTGAGTATTGGAATTGCGGGATTAATTTTTGCCACTTTGTATTGGAATGATGAACATTCGTATGATCAGTGGAATCCTGAAAAAGATAAAATTTACGCTGTTCTAAATGATATTGGCGGTGGTAATGTTTGGGCTGTCAATTCTCCTGTACCGGGACCGCTCTTAAAATCAACTGCAGATGTACAGGATTATTGTTATTTTTCAAGTAATTACGAAAAGGAAACCATACAGTACAATGGGAAAATAGAATTGGTCGATAAGATTTTTTCTGCTCAGGGCAATTTCTTTTCTTTTTTTCCTTTCGAATTTATTAGAGGTAATAAAAAAGACGCTCTTCATGACCGTAATAGTATCGCGTTTTCTGAAGAGACAGCTGCCCGTTTGTTTAAGAATGAAAACCCAATGGGAAAACAGGTTAAATATGCTGAAAATTATTATGTCGTTCGCGGTATATACAGCTTATCCAAAAAATCTTCGGTAATGCCTGCTGCAGTTACTAGTATAATAGAGGAAAATCTGGAAAAGAAGAAAGATAACTGGGGATTAAATTTTGGATTAATTCTAAAATTAAACAAACAAAGCGATACGACTGCTGTCCTTAAAAGGCTGAATACTATTTATATTGAAAATTGTTATAAAAAACAGGCAAAAGCTGAAGGAATAACCTTTGATGCTTACTTAAAGCTCTATGGCGAACTGACAAAGCCAAAATTACTGGCATTTTCAAAGTCGAGGCTTCATCAGGGAAACTGCCCTTTTCCGGAAGGAACCGGAAATCTTCAGTTTTTAAAAATTTTAATGGGATTATCGATTCTTATTTTAGTATTATCAATTGTAAATTACATTAATCTTGCTACTGCAAATGCGGCTAAACGTGCTAAAGAGGTTGGTGTAAGAAAGATCGTTGGTGCTGCAAAGTCACAAATTATCACTCAATTTGTATTTGAAACCACATTAATTACGCTTTTTTCGCTCTTGTTAGCATTGGTAATTGTCGAACTTTCACTTCCTTTTTATAATTCACTTATAGGCACAAATTTAATCCTTGAAAGTTCTCAGTTTTATTTACAGTTAATAGTCATTTTTGTAATTGTCATTTTGGTTTCCGGAGTTTTACCCGCTATTTATGTTTCTAATTTTGAGCCTTTAAAGGTTCTAAAAGGAAATTTTTCCCGCAGTAAAAACGGAATCTGGCTTAGAAATGGTATGCTGGTTTTGCAATTTGCGATCGCAACTTTTTTTATAATTGGTTCTTTTATAGTATATCAGCAGGTCAACTATATGGCCAATAAAGATTTAGGTTTTAAAGGAGCTCAGGTAATGGATATTTCTTTTAAACCCAAAAAAGAAAAAAATCAATTTGAACGGTACAAAATAATACAACAGGAACTTTTGAAAATAAAAGGGGTTCAGGCCGTTTCAGCTGGAGTATTTTCTATAGGAAATGATGTTAATTCTTGGTCAGGATTGCATTATAAAGACAATAAGGAAGTCATAACACAGCAAATGCCAATTGATTTTGGAATGCTGGATCTTCTGGGAATTAAGATAGCTAAAGGAAGGGATCTGACAAGTAAATTTGCTTCTGACACTATTAACAACGTTTTGCTTAATGAAGCTGCCGCTAAGACATTACAGGAAAAAGATCCTCTTAATAAAGAAGTTATTTGGGAAGGTAAAAAATTAAAAGTAGTAGGGATCGTAAAAGACTTCAATTATTTTGGACTTGAAAATAACATTTCGCCAATGATTTTCATGCATATCAAAGCCTTTGACTGGATGTCTAGGGACATGTCTAATATTTCGGTTAAAATTCAGCCAAAAGATATGCCTGAAACAATTGCTGCAATTGATAAATTCTGGAGAACAAAGGTAGATGCCGAATATCCTTTTGAATACAATTTTGTAGACAGAAGTTTTGCACGTACTTATAAAAATTATGAAAGTCAAAGTGAATTATTTTCTCTGTTAAACGGAATTGTGATTCTAATTGCCATTTTTGGATTGTTCGCTTTAGCTTCTTTTTCTATGGAAAGGAGGTTGCGTGAGATTGCTATCAGGAAAACACTAGGCGCTGATACAAATGTTCTGCTTAAAGATTTATCCAAACAATATGTGATTTTTTGTGCGATTGGTTTTTTGATAGGAATTATTCCGGCATATCTTTTATTGCAAAAATGGTTAGAGGATTTCGCCTTTAGAATTGATATTCCCATCATTCCCTTTCTTGTAGCTTTTGTTGTTTTGATATTTTTGACATTAACTATTGTGCTTGCAAAAGCATATCAGGTCACTAAAATTGACGTTCTGAAATATTTAAAGTACGAATAAAAGAGTAAATGTCTTTATTCTATTTAACCACTAACTATAACTATGATACTAAACTATATCAACATATTTATTTACCGCTTAAAGCACAACAAGCTTTTCTCTTTTCTGAATATTCTAGGATTGTCAATAGGAATTTCCGGGCTGATTTTTGCACTACTTTACTGGAACGACGAACAAAATTACAATGCCTGGAATCCTGAAAAAGAAAAAGTATACCAGGTTTTGGTTCAACTAAGCGATATGCCTGCCTGGTCAGATTGTGCCTTATTCCTGAAACCGGCTTTAGACGAAGATCCAAATATCGAATCTACATTATATGCTGATTCTGATTACTGGTATCAAAAGGATAAAATTATTTACAAAGGAAAAAAGGAATTTGTAGATAAAATTATCAATGTCGAACAAAATTTATTTTCTTTTTTTCCTTTCAAAATTATTCAGGGCGATGCAATTTCAGCTATAAAAGATGATTCCAGCATTGCTATTTCAGATCTTACAGCTAAAAGGGTTTTTGGAAATGAAAACCCCATTGGGCAACAAATAAAATGCTTTGACCAGCTGTTTTCTGTACGGGCTGTTTATCATATTCCCGGAAATTCTTCGATTGCGCCAAATGCCATCATCAATAAAATGAAGAAACTGACCACTTCAGGAAAGACAAATCCGTTTATTTTAAAGTTATTATTAAAAGTAAAAGATCCGTCAAAAGTTGATCTGACAAGACAGAAACTCGAAAGAATTTACAACCATAATTTTATTGCGCAACTTGCCAAAGAAGCAGGTTTTACGCCCGAAGTTATGGCTAAAAAAGTAGGTCATTTTACGGTTATTCTTGAACCATTATCAAAAGCCAGATTACATTCGATAACAGATGGTTATCCTGAAACACGAGGGAATTATCAATTTTTAATGATCATGATGGGGTTATCTCTTTTAATTCTCATTTTGTCGATTGTTAATTACATCAATCTCGCAACCGCTAATGCCGTAAAGCGGGCGAAAGAAGTTGGAGTACGTAAAATTTCGGGTGCATCAAAAGGCGATATTATTAGTCAGTTTCTCTTTGAAACGGTTTTAACCACGAGTTTTTCTATTTTACTGGCGTTAGTAATTGTAGAGCTGACTTTGCCGTATTACAACAATTTTTTAAACAAAAACATTGTACTTCTTGCCAGTCAGTTTTACATACAATTGATATTGATTTTTATCATTACAATTTTGACGGCAGGATTATTTCCGGCTATTTATATATCCAATTTCGAAACTTTTAAAGTTTTGAAAGGAAATTTCGAAAGAAGCAAAAACGGTATTTGGCTGCGTAACGGAATGCTTATTTTTCAGTTTGCCATTGCGGCCTTTTTTATTATTGGCTCAAATATAGTATACCAACAAATTAAATATTTACAGAATAAAGATTTGGGTTTTAAGGGCGATAAGGTAATTTCGGTTTCTTTAAATTTTCCATCGGTCGATTACCAGGGAGAAAATGCAGCGCAAAATATTTACAACAAATACAATATCATAAAACAGCAGCTCAACAAGATTAAAGGCGTTGAACAAATCTCGACGGGCCTTATTGCGTTTGATGGTTCAGATAATTCTATAAATGCGGTTTTATACAATGATGAACTTTTTAAACAACGCATTATTCCTTTAGATTTTGGCATGTTTGAAATGTTGAACATCAAAATAATTAAGGGAAGAAATTTTGATAGAAAACGGGCTTCAGACACTATAAATTCTGTGATCATAAACGAAAGTGCATCAAAATTAATGAATCTTAAAGATCCTCTTGGCAAGGAACTTTTAATTCGGGAACAAAAATTAAAAATAATTGGTATTGTTCAGGATTTTAACTTATTAAGTCCTGAATCAAAAGTACCGCCAATTGCTTTTTACAATATCAAAATGTTTGGTATGACACATAACATCAACAAAGTTTATGCAAAACTAAAACGGGATCATATGGAAAACACGATTGCCAATATCGAAAAATTATGGTCGAAAGTTGATACCGAATATCCATTTCAATATGATTTCGTAGATAAAGAATATGCGAGAACTTATGAAGCTTACACAAAACAAAAAAACTTGTTTTCACTGCTCAATATTGTTGTTGTTTTAATTGCTCTTTTTGGATTATTTGCACTTGCATCTTATTCCATACAAAGGCGTATGAAAGAAATTGCAATAAGAAAAACGCTAGGAGCAGAAACAAATACTTTACTAAAAGAATTATCAAAACAATACATCCTGTACTGCGTAATAGGATTTTTAATCGCCATTTTTCCAGTATATTATTTGCTGAATAAATGGCTAGAGAACTTTGCTTATCGAATAGAAATGTCGCTAATTCATTTCATTTTAGGCTTTGTAGTTTTATTAATTCTGACTTTAATAATTGTATTGTCAAGAGCTTATATAGCAACCAAAACTGATATTTTAAAATACTTAAAATACGAATAAATCTTAAAAAATACGGAAGTTATTTATTAAAGAGTTGTTAATTTATTTTTGATATAAAGTTTTCTACCTGATATTTAGGGCTAATTAGAGAATTGATATTTTATTTTTGTAATAAATCAAACTCCTAAGACTAAAACAAGAATAGATTTAATAATAAACTATGGAAAATTTTTTTGAACCCGTTGATCCCGAAAGTTGGGAACGACAACCTTATTTTGATTATTTTAATAATATTATAAAATGCAAATACACAATCAATGCGAATGTTGACATTACAGAATTGCTCCAAGTATCAAAAGGAAGGAAATTAAAGTTTTTCCCGTCATTTCTTTACGTAATTATGCGTTCTGTAAATCAGAACAAAGAATTTAGGATGAGTTATAATGATCAATATCAATTAGGTTATTGGAATTACGTTGTTCCTTCATACACGATTTTTCATGAAGATGATAAAACTTTTTCAGATGTTTGGAGTGAATATCATGAAGATTTTAAGTTTTTCTATGAAACAATAGTAGGCGATATAGAAAAATACAAGGATGTTAAAGGTATAAAAGCACGCTTAGATCGTCCTGCAAATTTTTGTTCTATTTCGGCTTTACCTTGGTTAAGTTTTACAAATTTTTCTCAAGATACATATCAGGAATCTAATTTCATGTTTCCGCTAATTCGTTTTGGAAAATACTTTAAGCAAGATGACAGAATATTAATTCCGGTTGCAGTATTTGTAAACCATGCGGTTGCTGATGGATATCACACCAGTAAGCTGATTAATGATATGCAGGATTTTGCTAAAAATGCGGAAGATTGGATGCTTTAATCAAAAAAAACGGAGAGTTTTATTAATCGAAAAACGGATTATCGAATGTGATTTCTAAATAATAAAACCTCCAAAGTCATTGATTTTGGAGGTTTTAGTTTTATTGAAAATTATTTTAATCAACCATGAGCAGCTACAGAAACATCAGCCCATTCTTCCCAGGTTGCTAATTTTTGCTCGTAAGTTTGTTTTGCAAATGGCAACGCTATTCTTCCTAAGAATAGGCGTAGTGGTGGATTTTCTGCTTCAACCAGTTTGATGATTGCAGGAACTGTAGCACTTGTTTTTCCGAAATTGTCAGGATCATGTCCTTCTGCTATTGCTTTTCTAAGTCCGTCATAAGCATCAATACTTTTACTATTGAAACCGTTACCCCAGATATCAGTAAAATAACCGTTTGGTTCAACCAAAGTAACATTGATACCAAATTGTTTTACTTCCTGAGCCAGAGTTTCAGTAAGACCTTCTACGGCGAATTTAGACGCATTATAAAGACCTAAATTGGGTAAAGTGGCAATTCCTAAAATAGAAGAAACTTGTATAATATGACCGCTTTTTTGATTTCTCATAATTGGTAAAACTGCCTGAGTTAACCAAAGAGTTCCAAAGAAGTTCGTTTCAAATTGTGCTCTTGCTTCTGTTTCGCTGGCTTCTTCAACAGCTCCGTTTAGTGCATAACCTGCATTATTGATCAGGATATCAATTGTACCAAAATGTTGTTTTACCTTTTCTACTAATGCAAATGAATCTTCGCGTTTATTTACGTCTAATGTTAAAGGCAAAATTGCGTCTCCGTATTGTGCTTTTAAGTCGGCAAGGGTATCGATATTTCGCGCTGTTGCAGCTACATTATATCCTTTTGCTAAAAGTGCTTCTGTCCAGGCTCTTCCAAATCCTTTTGATGCTCCTGAAATTAAAATTGTTTTTGACATGATCTTAAATTATTAATTGTTAGTGGTGAATTATTAATGATATTGATATTTGTAATTATTTTAGTGACCGTTCGGTCATTTTTATAAGAAAAAAAAATTAAAGTGTGTTTTCCTCTATTATTTTTCTTAGGGTTTTGGTTATAATTCTCATTTTGTCATTACTGCCTGAGACTCTTGATATAAGGTGACCACCTTCCATCATGGCAAACATAACGACTGCAAATTCCTCAGCATCCCATTCCGGTTCAAACTCTCCATTGGCAATTCCCTTATTTACACTATTAGCCAATAGCTGTTGATTAGAGTTACAGCCTTTATTTATTTTTGCTTTAACAACGGGGTTGGTATCATCTGCCTCTGTCCCGAAATTCAATAACGGACAACCGCCTGTAAGCGGAGGATTTACGGCATTGCTAAAAAAATCTATATAAGCAAAAAGCTCTTCTTTGGCCGTTTTACTTTTACTCACTTCAGATAAAAGTTTATCACCCAATACCTTCATATTATGATCTACAGCGGCGCAAGCAAGGACATCTTTATTTTCGAAATGAACGTACATGCTTCCCTTAGACAATTTGGTAGCCTCCATAATATCACTCATAGAAGTAGCGGCAATCCCTTTTGTGTTAAAGATTGGGGCTGCTTTCTCTAGAATGAATTGTCTGGTTTCTTCTCCCTTTGTCATGATAGTTTTCATTTACGGGTACAAATATATGACCGATTGGTCATTTATGCAAATTGTTTTAATTTTTTGTGATAAGTTTCACATTTCATAGCTGCATTAATTGTGCGAATCTCACAAAAAGCGCAAGTTTATTTCACGCAGATTAGGCAGATTTAAGCAGATTTTTTAATTTAAATGCTGACATAATAAAGAAATAAAAAATAATCTTCAATATCTGCTTAAATCTTTTTTAAATCTGCGTGAAACAAAAAATAACAATTTTTAATCAAATATTTTTATTTACGTATTTAACTACGTAGTTTTGCATTGTAAATTGTAAAAGAAATGAAATCACAAATTATTCCTATCGAAAATAAATACTCTAACGAAATTGTAGAGTTAATTTTAAACATACAGCAAAAGGAATTTAATGTCGCCATTACGATCGAAGACCAACCGGATTTATTAAATATAAAGAACTTCTATTATAATGGAGGAGGTCATTTCTGGGGTGCTTTTATAAATAATGAATTAGTAGGCACAATTGCTTTAGTAAAATTTGCTGACAAAGAAGCTGCGATTAGAAAAATGTTTGTTAAGAAAGAATTTCGTGGAAAAGAGTTTTCGATTGCCCAGAAATTATTAGACACTTTACTCGATTATTGCAATGAAAATCAAATTGATGATTTATATTTGGGAACCATAACGGTATTAGAAGCTGCTTTGCGTTTTTATGAAAGAAACCATTTTATAAGAATCGAAAAAGAAGCACTTCCAAATACATTTCCTGTCATGAGTGCCGACAATGTATTTTGTCATTTAAAACTAAAAAAGAACGATGAATATAATTGATGAATCAGGAATTTTAGCCATTTCAACCCGATTACAGCGTCTGAGCGAGCAATTGCGAAAAGATGGTGCGTTATTTTATAAATCATACGGCATCGATTTTGAGCCCAAATGGTTTCCTGTCATTTACACTTTACATCATAAAGAGGTTTTGAGCGTTGTCGAAATTGCAAACGAAATTGGTTATACTCATCCTTCGACCATTAGTTTATTAAAAGAGCTCGAAAAACAAAAACTAATCCGTTCAAAAAAAGACAAAGTCGACGAACGTAAAAGATTGATTTTGCTTACGCCAAAAGGCCAGGAATTGATTCTGAAAATGAAACCAGTTTGGGATGTAATGTCGAACGTCCTTAAAGAAATAGCAGACAATCAAAACAATTTACTTCAGGCGATTAACGAAGCCGAAAACAAAATAAAACAGCAGAGTTTTTTACAAAGAGCGTTACAGTTGAAGAGTTTGGAGTAAAGAATAGAATAAAGAGTATAGAATAAAGAGTAAGTTTTTATTGTAGAGGCGCACAGCAGTGCGTCTTCTTTGTTGTCGGAAGTTTGTGATTTATACTTTTTTTTTCGAAAACGAATACCTAACTATGATAGGAAGAAAAAAGCTTTGTCCATTTGAGCCTTTGCATCTTATAAAAAAAACCTTTGTACCTTTGCCCACTCTGAACCTTTCTACTTTTTTTATGAATACCAAAGAAATACTACAGCAACATATCGCCAAAACTGCTTCATTGACAGAGGAGCAATTTGATTATTTCTTTTCGCATTTTAAGCCTTTATCTTTCAAAAAAGGGCAAACTATAATCAGCGAAGGCGACAAAGTAGAGTGCGAGTATTTTGTGATTTCAGGTTGTTTGAAAGCTTTTTTTATCAACGACGAGATCAAAATGTATATTCTGCAATTTGCCATGCCAACCTGGTGGACATCAGATTATGATGCTTTATATAATCAAACTGCCGCAACCATAAATGTAGATTGCATTTCAGATGTCGAATTACTTTGCCTTTCTAATAACGACCGTGAGAAATTATGTAATGAATTTCATCAAATCGAGCATTTTTTCCGTTGGAGAACCAACAAAGGATATATCGCTTCTCAAAAACGACTTTTATCTTTTATGAATAATAATGTCAAAACTCGTTACGAAGAACTTATGGTATTATATCCCCAACTTTACAACTTAGTTCCTAAACATTTAATTGCTGCTTATCTTGGCGTTTCGAGAGAAACCCTAAGCCGACTTAACGCGTGATTTTTTTTATGCAGATTTTGGGAGATTTTAGGAGATGATTTATTTAATTTCTATTTTCCGGTTTGCTTGTCATCTCGACGAAGGAGAGATCACACCAGAAACTCCGCAAATAAAGTGACAATCTTTGTCGAGCTATATGTGATCTGTCCTTCGTCGAGATGACAAAAATGAGAATGAAAATCTACGTAAAACAAAACACTTTGCACCTTAAAAAAAGATTGTGATCTACATCACGTAACCAATTTTCATACCCGCCGTTCCTTTGTATTGTACTTTTAAATACAATAAAAATGGAAACAATAAATTTTAAAATCATAAGCTCAAATAGCAAAATCGATTGGACTGGCCGAAAAGTTACCGGTTCGCATAATGGTACAATTGGTATCGAAGAAGGTCATTTTATCCTGATTGACGGCAAAATAAAAGGCGGAAATATTGTAATCAATACAGCTTCAATACAAATACTCGATGTTACGGATTCTGCAACAAACGCACAATTTGCCGGACATTTGGCATCGGATGATTTTTTTGCTACAGAAAAATTTCCTTTTGCAAATTTTGATATTATAGATGCAAAGGAGCAATCAGATAACAGCTATTTTCTTGAAGGAAATCTTACCATAAAAGGAATCACACATTTGGTTGGGTTTAATGTAATAATAGAAAATAATAGAAATACCATTTCCCTTAATGGTAAACTGGTAATTGATCGTACCAAATACAATATCAAATTCCGTTCAGGAAACTTCTTTGTTGATTTAGGAGATACCTTGATTTACAATGACTTCGATTTAGATTTTAATATCACTGCCGAAGCTTCATTTTCATCAGAATCTAAAAACTGAAGCCATGCCATACGTAAAACTAGAATTGACACGTGAAGGCGTAACCCGCGAACAAAAACAGCAATTAATAAGCGGAATCACCAATTTGATTACTGATGTATTGAACAAGGATCCGCATTTAACTCAAGTTGTAATTCAGGAAATAGAATTAGACGATTGGGGTTACGCAGGAGAACAAGTATCAATATTAAGGGAAAAAGGCATTACAACCAATAAAAAATAAGCATCATGAAAAAACAAACTATAATTGTTACCGGAGCATCATCTGGGATAGGAAAAGGAATCTCGAAATATTTTCTGGACAGAGGCGATAATGTGATCATCAACTCGTTTACAGCATCTTCTTTAGAAAGTGCTTATAATGAATTGGGAGCGGGCAATAATCTGGCAATGTTTGCCGGAGATGTGAGCAATAAAGAAACGGGCGAACAATTGGTAAAAATTGCTTTAGACAAATTTGGTTCTGTAGATGTATTGGTTAACAATGCCGGTATCTTCGAAAGCAAACCATTCCTGGAAGTGGATGAAGCATATCTGGATAAATTTTTGAAAACAAACCTAAAAGGAACTTATTTCACTACACAATCAGTGATTCCGCAAATGCTGAAGCAACAAGACGGAGTTGTAATTAATATTGGAACACCTATAGTAAACCACGGATTAGGCGGTTGGCCAGCTTCGGCACCAATTGCCAGTAAAGGTGCAATTCATGCTTTGACGCTTCAGTTAGCAGCTGAATTCGGGAAACAAAATATTCGTGTAAATACTGTTGCTCCAGGCGTTATTCGTACGCCAATGCACGGCGCTAATGCTGATCAAAGTGCGGGATTACATCTTTTAAACAGAGTAGGAGAGGTCGATGACGTAGCCGAAATGGTGTATACCGTTGCAAAAAGTAGCTTTATTACCGGTTCAATCATCAATGTTGATGGCGGTAAAGGAGCGGGGCATCATTTAAATTAAGTTGAAAAATATTTTATTAATGGCTTTTATGCTTTGTACCTTACAAGGCATAAAAGCTCAAAATAATACCAAAATGGAAAATCAGGCAGACGTATCAGCTATTACTGATGCATTAGATAATTATTATTTTAAAGGAATCTACGAAGGAGACGAAATACGTTTGGGGAGCATTTTTTATGAAGGCGCTTTACTTTTTGGAGACGTACAAGGCCAGCCTTATTTTAAAACGGTGGATCTTTATTTAAGTGGTGTAAAGAACAGGCAAAGTCCCAGGGATTCAGGAAAACCTTTCAAAGGGGAAATTCTGAAAATTTCTGTAGTGAACTCGATTGCTATGGCCGAAATTAATGTAAAAATGTACGATTTTAATTATCGGGATTTTTTATCTTTCCATAAGATTAACGGAAAATGGCTTATCGTCAATAAAATGCTGACGGATACAAGCAATTAAACTTTAAATAAAATAGCAATGTGGTACAATACAAAAGCTACAAAATTATTAGGCATTGATTATCCTATCATGCAGGGACCATTTGGCGGTAATTTATCAACGGTAGAACTGACTGCCGCGGTATCAAACGCAGGCGGACTTGGCGGATACGGAGCTTATACAATGTCTCCTCAGGAAATTTTTGATGCAGACAAACAATTAAAAGCTGCTACCAATAAACCTTATAATATCAACCTATGGGTTTCTGATCATGATATTCCACAATCAGGTCTTACAGACGAGCAATACAACAACACGAAAGCATTATATAAGCCTTATTTTGATGAAGTTGGAATTCCGATACCGGAAAAACCGGTTCCGTTTCAATCCCGATTTGAGAATCAGTTAGAAGTAATTTTGGATGTCAAACCTAAAGTATTCAGTTTTATGTTTGGGGCACTTTCTGCAGATGTTTTAGAACAATGTAAAAGGTTAGGAATTATAACCGTTGGCGCAGCAACTACATTAGATGAGGCTATTTTTCTCGAAAATTCAGGTGCAGATATGATTATTGCATCGGGTTTTGAAGCTGGCGGACACCGGCCTTCATTTTTGGCTTCCGCCGAATCATCCTTAACGGGAACTTTTGTATTATTACAGCTTATTCGTGAAAAAGTAAAAATTCCTGTTATCGCTGCAGGCGGAATTGCAAACGGAAAAGGTGTTGCCGCAGCATTAGCTTTAGGAGCAGACGCTGCCCAGATTGGTACCGCATTTTTAGCCTGTGATGAATCGAATGCTTTACCAATTCACAGGCAAATGTTATTCTCTGATGCCGCAAAATACACCACTTTATCCCGTGCGTACACAGGACGTTTAGGTCGAGGATTAACGAGCAGATTAGCTGAAGAAATTTTAGGTAAAGAAGAAAGTATTCTTCCCTTTCCGTTACAAACTACGCTTATATCGCCATTGCGAAAAGCAGCTCTTGATCAGCAAAAATGGGATATGATCTTATTTTGGGGTGGACAAATTGCACCTATTTTAAAGCATACCAAAGCTGTAGCATTAATGAACTCTTTGATTGAAGAAACTACGGCTTATTTTAATGATCTGAAAGGATAGTCTGATTCAAATATATAAAAGTGGAGATTCTTTCTCTCACATATTAAACCCGACAAGTTTTAAAAACTTGTCGGGTTTGCTGTAATATTATTATTTAGCTGTTTTTTTCTTCTTTCCTAACCAGATTAATAAACCCGTAATAGGTAATGTCAAAGCAAAAAGAGAAACTAAAAAAGCAAGTATTTTGGTTGGTAAACCATAAATGCTTCCGGTATGAATAGGGTAGTTCAGACGTTTTATTTTATCTCCGTTTGAAAAAGATTCGTAAGGTCTTGCTTCAATTTCCTTAGCCGTATATTTATCAAAATAAGCAGCACTGGATTGATTGGGAATTGTTTTTTCTAAATTTTCTTTCAATACCAAAATGCTATTGATTGTATCAACAGGCATCCTGATTTGAATGTTTCCGGTATACGGAAAAATACTGTCTGCTTTATTGTAAATGCTTTGATAAAAGGCCGTATTGTTTAGTTTAGGATCTATTTTTGTTGGATTTTTTACTTTCGCAGAAGGTCTCTTTGTTGTGCCGTCAGCCAGAAAATAAACTCCGTCCTGAAACCAGGAAAAAGCAAAGGATAATCCGGTTAGGGAAATAATCAATAAAATTAAAAAGCTGTAGAAACCAAAAGTCGAATGAAAATCCCAATTCACCCTTTTAAAAGAAGCGCCCCATTTTACAGTTAATCTTTGTTTCATGTTTTTAATCTTTTTTGGCCACCATAAAACAATACCTGAGATAAGCATGAATACAAAGATCAGGCAGGAAGTTCCCATAATAATTTTTCCAACATCGACCATCAATAGTTGTCTGTGCAAAGAAAGAAGAAAAACAAAAAATCTTTTTTCCTGAGGTGTTGTTGCCAGAACTTTTCCAGTATAGGGATCAATAGAAAAAAATTGGGCTTTTTTCTTTGTATCCTTCCCTAAGATTTGCATTGTACGCGCAGGATCATTAAAAGTGTAAATACGCGTTATTTTCTTTATATCATAGTGTTTCTGTAGTATATCCGTACAGTAATCAATGGTTTTTTTTGTGGTACCTATAGTTGTAACATTATAAAATTCAGGATGTATGGCAGTGTCGATTTCCTTTTCAAAAACTAAAAGACTTCCTGTTAATGCAGCAATAAAAACAATTAAACCAGAACCAAGCCCCAGCCATAAGTGGATCATACCAACAGTTTTTTTTAATCCTTTCTTCATACTATTTCTATATTCTAAAATTCAGCGACAAATTTATACTTATTTAGACTAATTCTACAGCATCTTTAGAAAAATAATTATGATTTAAAGACAGTTAAAGTGATGCTATTGGATGGGATAGGAAAGAAGAAAAGAGAATAATAATGAAACGTTACCTATTATTTTTTGTAATAATAAGTAATAACTATTGCATTGCGAAATTTAGAGTCACTCGTATATGTTCTAAGTAATTGATTTTTAATTAATTAATTTTTTGTTGCATAAAAAATTAACAGAATAAGCAGAAATAGTACTGCGTAAACGATTATTAATATTTACTTTTGCGCTGTTTTTATTTATTCTAAATAAAAACTAAACCTAACCAAATACCAAAATCAATGAACAATCTTAATTTAAGAACATCTAAGTTTTTACTTATTATTTGCCTTCTATTTTCAGTCTTTTTATCTTTTGCACAACAAACCGGCGGAAAAATAAAAGGAGAAATAACAACTTCCAACGGAAAATCGGCTTCGGGAGCAATCATTACTCTTAAAAACTCAAAGTATAAAACAACTGCAACTAATGACGGCAGTTTTAGATTGAATAATGTTGCAGAAAATATTTATACGATACAGGTTTCTTTAGCAGGTTATGAAACAATCGAACAACAAATTACGGTTGTAAATAATGAAAAGACTATTGTTAATCTTCAATTGAAGTTTTCAGGGAAAACGGATGAGGCACAAAACAATGAAATTTCAGAAAAAAGCGGTTCTCAGCTTGACGAAATTATTGTTTCAGCCAGCAGAAAGGTAGAAACGCTATCAAAAACACCATCTTCTGTTACGGTTATCAATGCTAAGGATATCGAAGATTTATCTATTGTGAGTCCAAACATTGCAAACATCGTGGCTTTTGCGGTTCCGGGTTTAGGATCAGCAACCAATAATACAGGGAATTACGGGCAAACCCTAAGAGGTAGAAATCCACTTGTATTAATCGACGGAATTCCGCAGTCAACGCCATTGAAATCAGCCGGACGAGAAATGCGTTCTATTGATCCTTCTGTAATTGAGCGTATTGAGGTTATCAAGGGAGCAACAGCTATATATGGTAATGGAGCCGATGGTGGATTGATTAATTACATTACGAAATCGGGTAAAACTCAAAAGAGATTTGCCGGGTACAGTGAAGCCGGAACTACAGGAAATATAAAAGGAGATAGTACGGCAGGATACAGGTTTAACCAACAGTTTTACGGAAAAATCAATAAATTCAATTATATGGTAGCCGGAACTTACGAAAAGACAGGCGTATTTAGAGATGGTGAAGGACAGGTTATATCTCCTGAATATGGTTTGGGAGAAACTAAAACGTATAATATTTTTACTAAGGCAGGTTATAATCTAACTGACAAGCAAAGAATTGAATTAATGTACAATTATTTTAGTTCCAATCAGGATTCTGATTTTATCCTAAAAAATGGTGTTTACGGCGTAAGTCCGGCAATTGGTGTTCTCGGGAACAGACCAGGAGTAGACGAAGGAACACGTTACAATCACAATGCAAATCTTCAATATGTAAACAAGCAGATTTTTAGGAGTACATCATTAACGGCTAATTTGTATTTTCAGGATTTCCTGACGATATTTTCTAACTCTGCCTTTTTCTACGGAAGCGGACAATCTCAAACGGCATCTGCTAAAAAAGGTTTGAGAGTTTACTTGAATTCTCCTTTTACAGTTTCTTCCAATTTTACAGGAGATGTAACTTATGGATTTGATTTACTTAATGATAAAACCAATCAAAAACTGGTTGACGGACGTGTTTGGGTACCTAATATCAATATGGTCAATTTAGCGCCTTATGCACAAATATCGACACAAATTTTTGGTGATTTTAATGTAAAAGCAGGATTACGTGCAGAAAATATTAAAATCAATATTGATGATTATAACACATTGGCAACAGGTGCAAACGGAGCAGGAAGTATTGCTGTCAAAGGAGGAGATCTTACTTATGATGCCTTTGTTTTTAATACGGGCCTTAGATATTCAAAATTTAAATTCTTCAATCCTTTCGTGAGTTTTTCTCAGTCTTTTTCTGTATTTGATCTGGGGCGTGTACTCACGAATGCTAAAGAAGATGCGATATCAAAACTACAGACAAAGCCTATCATCGTTAATAATTATGAAGGAGGTTTTAGCAGTCAGTTAGGGAAATTCAATTTGAATGCTGCGTATTATTTCAGTACTTCAAAACTAGGAACGAATCTGGTTCAGGTCGATGGTTATTTAGTAGCTGAACGTTTACCGGAAAGAGTTTGGGGTTATGAAGTTCAGGCAGATTATCAGATTATAAAACAATTGACAGTGGGAGGAAATTATGCTTATGTACAGGGTAGGGGTGACAAAGATTCTGACGGACATTTTTACGGACCAACAGATATTTATCTAAAATCAAACAGAATCCCGCCGTCTAAAGTAACAGGTTATGCAAAATATGGCGATAAGAGATTAAATGTAGAATTGTACTGGATGATGGTTGGTGATCGTGACGTTTTTCAACCTAATGCCAAAGGAGCTTATGCAATTGGTGAAGGACCAATAAAATCATTTAATTTATGGAATGTAGCTACGGCTTACAGAGTTACAGAACAGATCAGGGTAAAACTAGGAATCGAAAATCTTTTTAATACAGATTATTATACCACAACATCTCAGTTTTATGGCACTAATGCTAATTATACCAGAGGAAACGGTTCAAGGTTCAATTTAGCACTTGGTTATAGTTTCTAAAAAGTAGAATTTAAAAAAATATTTTTTGTTTTTTTATTGGAGGTTTCTGGCGATCTTTTTTGTCAGGAACCTTTTTTATGTTTTTAAGAAACAACAATCCAAAAAAAATCCCTCAACATTTGAAATTGAGGGATTCTGTTTTTTTAATTGTCTTGATGTAAAGCAATCATAATTATTTAATTACTTTTTTGAATCTCATCATTGGGATGTCCTTCATGATCAAATTCAATTTTCCGTCTTTATCAATAGAGTAACTATCAATATCTTTAATAGTTTTTGTAAAAACCTGTTCTCCGCCACCTTCGCAATACATTAAAGTTGCAGGACCTTGTTCTCCAAAAGTAAGGGATTTTCCTTTTACTGTAAATGGAGCACTATAACCATTGCAACCAGCATTTCCAGAGACTTGTTTAGTCGCTTCATCAAACTTAATAAACGGTTTTTTATCAGGAAATAAACCTTCAAAAGCAATACGTGGTCCGGTAATATATTCCAGTTCCCAAGTTGTATTATAAAGATCAGCAGAGCTTGTTTTGTCTTTCATCGTTGTACAGGAATTAAAAGATAATGCTAAAACAGAAACGAATAGTAGTACGTAATTTTTCATAAAATAAGATTTTAAAACATAAATTTAAAGATTATTAATCGAATTCGCATCAAAAATGAGCGATTATATTTACTAACTTCTTTTGATTTTTTATTGTAATTTATTCATTGGAAGTTAATTTTTTAAAAAAAGTACAAAACCAATACAGCCATTCTAATTTTATGTTTCTATTTCGCAATAGAAATAAAATGGCAATGAAATGTCCCGTTTGTAACTTCTCCTTTATCTCTAAGAGAGCAATTATTGGAAAAGGTTGGGTGTAAAGTCAAGTTTTTTTTCAAAAAAAATCTAAAATTTAAAGCAAAACCAGTAAAACGTTTGATTATTAAGACGTAAGGGTTTTAGCTTTGCTGCTTTTATATTTTTATTCTTTCATTATATTTACTGCTCTTCAAATTTCTGTTACATATACTGGAAAGGTCCTGAATTATTAGAAATTGAATTTGACAAGATATGTGATGTTATTTTTAGAACCATTTGCATTTTTATTTAAAATATTCAGGCATAAATTGATTTCTGAAAATTTTCATATATTCCTGATCTGATTTGCTGTTTCTTAAAGCAATCATAGGTTCTAAATCCGGTCCTGCAATGTAGCGCAAAGTATGACTTTGATCCGTTACGGCGCCATAAATAATTTTAGCAACATCAGAAGGCGTGGCAATATTTTCGTTTTCAAAAGAGGAGAATAATGAATTCATTTCATCCTGAAAAGGTTTGTAATCTTCTAAAGCCGGATCGAAAGCAAAATCAGTAGCAGCCCTTTCGTGGAAAGAGGTTGGCACATATCCAGGCTCTATAATTTTGACTTTGATGTTTTGGGATTCCAGTTCATAAGAAAGTGATTCAGAGAAACCTTCTATAGCAAATTTTGAAGCAGCATATACAGAAACCAAAGGAACCGTTATGCGTCCTACACCAGAAGTAACATTTACAATCGTACCTTGTTTTCGGTTTCTGAAATGAGGTAAAATAGCACGCGTAACATCCATTAAGCCAAATACATTTACCTCAAACTGTTCACGGATTTTCTCTGCCGAAATAGCTTCAAACAAGCCTTGCTGTCCATAACCGGCATTATTAATCAACGCGTCAATATGTCCAAATTTCTCTATTCCCTCACTAATTGCTGTTGTAATAGATGGCAAATCAGACACGTCAAGTCGTGTTACAAAAACATTTGAAAGGTTTTTTAGTTCGGTTTCTTTTTCAGGATTTCGCATAGTAGCAATAACATTCCAGCCTTGTTGAGCAAAAAATAAAGACGTAGCTTTTCCCAGACCGGAGGAAGCTCCGGTAACAAAGATTACTTTTTTCATAGTAAGAGTATTTATGTTTATTAGATTATTTCAAAGTAAACAGCGTCAAATTGCAGATGGATTAACGCCAAATAGTTTTTTAAAGGAATAAGAAAAATGAGAAATACTTTCAAATCCCACCTCGTGATACACGTCAGAAGGGCGTTTCTTTTTTTCTTTGATAAGATAATGAGCTTCTTCGAGGCGTCTTTTCTGTAACCAGCGATTGGGTGACATCTGAAAGATTTTTTCAAAATCTCTCTTAAAAGTAGCCAGACTTCTACCGGTTAAAAAAGCCAGTTTTTTTAAGTCAATATTAAACTTAAAGTTTTGTTGCATAAAAGCTTCCAGATCTATTTTTCCGGGCTGATTAAAATCGAAAAGGATATTTTTTAAATCAGGATTTATTTCGAGCAACAGGAGTAAAGCTTCTTGTTTTTTTAATGCAATTAAGTGCTCCGGAATTTTCGAATCGAAATAGGTAAGTAGCGTATCGTAGAAATTTTTAAGTAAAGCATTCTCTTTCAGTTGCAAAACTGCCTCTTTTAAGAGATAAGGTTTATCATAGACAACATGATATTGCTGACTGAATTTCTGCAAAGTATCCCTGTCAAAAATAATTGCAATTGATTTGAACGGTTCTTTTTCGTTGGGAATCTTGGTGAACTTTGAAAGAAAATTTTTTCTGTAAAAAAGTAAATCACCTGCACCAAAAAATCTTGTTTGTCCCGCGTCTGTAACTTTTAGATTTCCGGAAATAATATACGATAATCCATGTTCGATAATAAACTGTTCGCCAATAACCTTTTGTGTTTCATAATAAGAATAGACGATTCCGGGAAGTTGGTCGGTATGTAAAAATGTTTCTTTCATCACTACTTGTTTACAGTACAAAGATCAGTAAAATTTGCCTATACTGTTTTCGTGAGAAGCTCAAAATTACTTTATTGAAAGGCTCTTTCCTGCTTATTATTTATAACTAAGCGTAACCACTTTTTCATAACGCCCGTGATGACTGATAGAAACATCCTGAAGTATATTCGATGTAGAATGGGACAGATAAGGTATTCCGTTACTGTCTTTTACAATATCTTTTCTCACGATCTCAATTACATTGTTCAAATTGTCCGGACAAGTAACCGCAATAGTATGCAAAACATCGGGAGTAATAATAGTTTTTGTGTAATAGATATTTTGCTCACAAATAACTTTTCCTGTACAATAATTAGGCTCTTTTGAGCCAATTGTACAGGCTAATTTTTTAGGGATATATTCCCTAATTTTTGTTTGTCTGTTATAGATTTTATAGGCAGCTTCTTTCATGCTCCAAAGTATCCATAACATCATCTCCGGTTCCGGATCATGTGTTATAAGCAACTGTTCGTCAATGGTAAAGAGTTTTTGCGCAAGACCTTTGCGTTGCCAATTGCTTTCCTTGCGGGATTGCACGATATCTATAACATCATTGCCTATCATTTTTCGGCAAGCTTTGTTTCGATAATTTCTACTGCAGTTTTTACATCCAGCATTCGTTCCATATCAGTATTATCAATAACAATATCAAATGCTTCTTCGATATCCAGTACAATATCAACCAGATTGGCTGAATTTATACTAAGATCGTTTATGAAATCAGTATTTTCTGTTAGATTATCAAAAGCCTCTGTATTGGTAGTATAGGGCTTGATAATAACTTTTAGTTTCGCAATAAGTTCGTCTTTATTCATAATTAGTTTTTAAATTTTTTAAAGATAATACAGGCATTTACATCACCAAAACCAAAGCTGGCTTTAGCAATTATATTTAGATTCGTGTTTATTGTTTTTAACGGAACTTTCGAAGAATCAATTAGTGTTGTAATTTCCGGATTCAGATCTTCGCAATTCAGGTTACCAAATAAAAAACCTTCATGAAGCTGCAAAACGGTAGCTACGCTTTCTATGCTTCCGGCGGCACTAAGACAATGCCCGGTCATACTTTTTAAGGAATTAATGTACGGAAAATTATCCCCTTTTCGATTTAATGCTTTCGTCCAGTTTTCTATTTCCAGACTGTCTTTTGTCGTTGCTGTAAGATGACCGTTTATGGCATCAATATCATTTGCTGCAATACCTGCATTTCTCAATGCGCTCATAATGCATTCTTGTACAGCTTTGCTGTTAGGAGCAGTCATGCTTCCGGTGCCGCGCTGTCCTCCGGAGTTTACATTACCTCCCAGTATTTCGGCATAAATGGTTGCGCCTCTTTCTATGGCAGTATCTAAATCTTCTATTACTAATGCTCCTGCGCCACTACCGGGTACAAATCCTGCTGCCGAAGCACTCATGGGACGGGAACCGCTTTCCGGATCTTCATTATATTTAGAACTGCACACACGCAAAGCATCAAATCCAGCCCAAATATACGGACCGCTATCGCCAGTACTTCCTGCCAGTATTCGTTTTGCCTGTCCGGATTGTATGCGGTCATAGGCCATCATAATAGCTTCTGTTCCTGTTGCACAAGCAGAGGAATTGGTTGTGACCTGATTGCCAAGTCCTAATTTACCGCCAAGATAAGCGCTAATGCCACTGTTCATCGTTTGTGCCACTACGGTACTGCCAAGTCTTCGAACTTGTAATTCGTCTATTTTATAAATACTTTCGCGAAACTTATCAATTCCTGATGTTCCGGATCCAAAAATTGTTCCGCTGTCCCAATCAGGATCTTCATTAACTTCAGTTGATAATCCGGCATTTTTCCAAGCTTCTATTCCGGCAATTACGCCGTATAAAATACCCGTACTGTTAAACCCCCGCAATTCAAGTTCTGTAAAATACGCTGATTTTAATTCCTCTGAAATTTGTGGCTGACCTGCGATCTGACAAGAGAATTGCAATTCCTGCAATTGTGCATCGTGCCGAATTCCCGAAATACCATTTTTTAAGGAATGTGTAAACGCAGGAATTCCAACCCCGTTTGGAGCTGCTACACCCAGACCTGTTATTACAACTCTTTTGTTCATAGTTTTGTGGTAATCATACCCGCCAAAATGCCTTTGCAGACTTCTTGTCCGGCTTCGTTTGTCATAATTACATCACACTTTAATTTACCAAATCTAAAAAAAGATTTTTGAGACGTAACCGTTACTTTTTCGTTAGGATAAACCGGTTTTAAAAATTGCATATCTGCAGATGTAAAAGCAATTACTGTATCCTTACTAAATTTTTCTCCCAGTAAATAGATTCCCAGGCAAACCATACCAATCTGAGCCATAGTCTCAGTTAAAATTACGCCCGGAGTTACAGGATTATCTTTAAAATGACCTTTATAAAAATCAAGATCTTCATTAAAAGTATACGTTCCGGTTATTCCGTTTTCATCGACTTGCAATAGCTCATCTACAAAAAGAAAAGGTTTACTGTAAGGCAGCTTTGCTAAAATATTTTTTAAAGTCATAGTTTGTTTCGTTTAATAAGTTGATGTTTAATTGAACGCAAATAAAACGGATTTACTTCGTAAAGACGCGGATAAAAACAGATTTCTTTTCCTAATTTGAAGCAAACGAAATTTCAATTTTTTTTTAAATCCGTTTTGATGTGCATCTTCGTCTGGCGAATCAGAAAAATTCACGTCTAATTTTATATAACAATAATCAAATTCCAAAATCAATTAGTTAATATTACCATTGTAATAAAACGCGTTGTGCCGAAAATCCAGGTCCAAAACTAAGCATCAATCCTCTTTCTCCCGACTTTGGTTTTTCATTCATAATACGTTCCAAAACATACAACACCGTTGCACTAGACATATTGCCATACTGTTTAAGTACTTCTTTAGTTGCTTCTATGTTTTTACCTAATCCTGAGAAAAGTGACTCAACAGTTGTAACTATTTTTTTTCCGCCGGGATGAAAAATCATATGGTCAATATCGCTAATCCCTAAATTGTTTTTTTGCAGGAAAGGATGAATAATATCTTCAAAATGTGATGCAATAGTATCCGGAACTTCAATGTCTAATACCATTTGTAAACCTGTGTTGGTAAGTTTAAATCCCATCATATGTTCTGCATCATAAAAATGATACATTTCCTCGGCTATTATTTCAGGACCGTTATCTTCTTCATGAGATGACAAAAGACAGCAGGCAGCTCCGTCACCAAAAATGGCGGCACTTACAATATTAGGCATCGAAAAATCATTGAGCTGAAAAGTTGCCGTTGGCGATTCGACCGCGATAACTGCAGCACGTTTACCCGGATTTGCCTTAAGGAAATTTTTAGCATATATAATTCCTGATATTCCCGCCGCACAACCCATTTCGGTTACAGGAAGCCGGACAATATCCTGTCTTAATTTCATTTTGTTGATTAAATAAGCATCTAAAGACGGAATCATAATTCCGGTACAGCTTACCGTAATAATATAGTCGATTGTCTGCGGATCCCAGTTTGCCTTAGCAAGTGCTTTTTCCAATACCTGCTCGCCCAGAATAATAACTTCCCGGCTGTAAATATCGTTTTTGTCTTCAAAGGATGTTGCTGTAAAAACTTCCGCCGGATCCATGATAGAGTAGCGTTTTTCTACGGCAGCACCTTCAAAAATTTTCTTCACTTTTTTTATAAAACGTTCGTCCTGACCGTGCAGCCATCCATCCAGTAACGGAAGTATATCTGCCGTGGTACGCGAATATTTGGGTAGTTGCTTTGCAACAGTAATAATTTTTACACTCATTTTTTAGCAATTATCCATTGGTAACGAAAAGCCCATTTCCAGTTTATGGTATAGTTTTTTAAATTCAGTTTTTTAGAGAAGTCTTCCAGTTCTTTTTTCTTGAATCCTCTCAAAATAGACACAAGTCCATCTTCACGAGACATCCTGTTTAAATTAAAAACAGCACATACTTTTTCAAAAAGGCGGTATGCTAATTTACTGCGATGCAGGTCATTAATGATTACGCCAACTTGAGCATTGCTATTAAAGGTAGTAATTATATCTATTATTTGCTCATTAGTAAAATGGTGCAGGGTTAGAGTACATAAAACAATATCATATTTCAGAGTACGAAAATCATCATTAAAAATATCGAAACATTGATATTCGATATTAGGAAATTCAGTCGACAATGTTTTAGCATAATTCACCGTATAAGCATTTGCATCTATACCAATAAGCTTAAAATTTAGATTATTTTTCTGTCCGTATTTCGCCAGCATGCGCAACATATCGCCATTGCCGCAACCAATGTCAGCAATTACTATTGGCTGTCTTGTATTGGCAATTTTTAGTAATCGTTTTATTCCGTGAAGCGTAAGTTTATTACCGCCTAATAATCGATTAATGCTGGCGATTTTATCCAATGCATCACGTAATTCTTTTCCCTGAAGAAAAAAATCATCCATGATCTCCGTTTCCTGTGTTCTATATTTTGTATCTACAGCCATTTAATTGATTACTATTGATTTGCCGTGTGTTTGTTTAATGATCGTGGGTAATAGTGCAGGCAAAGCTACCGTAATGGCAACCAGGGCATTTGTGATCGTTTTGTTTCTTAATACTTTTGCCAGGATTCTCCCCATAAATAAACGTTTGCCAAAATGTTTTTTCCATTGTTCTCTATAACCATTTTCTAATGCTTCTCTCGATTGTATCTTACCGGAGTAATAATCAAGCACCTGTTCTGAAGCTATTTTTGCACTATGAATCGCCATTGCCATTCCGTTACCACATAAAGGGTGAATAAGTCCAGCGGTATCGCCAATCATCAATATGTGGTTTTCTACAGCTTGTTTTTTATCAAAAGAAATTTGACTTATCGTTAATGGTTTATCAAAAAGAAGCGTACTGTTTTCTAAAATAGCCTTAAGATGTTTGTTTTTATAAAGTACATTAAGCTGATATTCTTCAATATTTTTGTATTGTTTAAAAGTGGCATAATCGGCGAGATAACAAATGTTTATAATGTTATTTTCTACCTTAGAAACACCGCAATAACCACCTTTAAAATTATGCAGCGCCACCACATCATTAGGGAATTCGCTGTAGTAATGTGCTTTAACGGCTAACCACGGCGACTTTTTTATAAAAAAATCACGGGATAATACCTGATCTATATTAGAGCGTTTCCCAAAAGCACCTAATACTATTTTTGATGATAAAACTTGGTCAGGAGTTGTAATGGTAAACAAATCATTATCGAAAGAAACGTCATTTACCATTTCTTTAATAATGACACAGCCGTTTGAGATTGCTTTTTGATATAAAAAATTATCCAGTTGATATCTGCTAATGCCAAAACCGCCTAACGGAAGATTTGCCGAGGCGACTTTTCCCTTTGAGGTACTAAACTCAAATTTGCTGATGTTTGCAGGGTGTAATTTAGAGATCTCGATATCAAGCCATTTAAGATAAGGCAGAATTTCGTTAGAGACATATTCACCACATACTTTATGGCGAGGATAAGATGATTTTTCTATTAATGTCACTGACAATCCTTTCTGAGATAGATGTAGAGCACTTGCTAAACCGGCAAGACCACCGCCTATAATTACTACATCTGAATTTGTTCTCATACTAAGCAATTTAGCTATTATATCTCAAATAGTATATACATATTGTTAAAATTACCTTGATTTCTTAGTAAAAAAATATGTTTGTGAATAATTATTTACTACAAAGATCATAAACTGAGCAGTTTCCTGAATTACATAATTTTCTTTGATGCTTATAGAATTACTGTCTTAAAATAAAAAAACGGGAAGCAGAAGCGTTCCCGTTTTTTGTTTAATTATAAATGCGCGGTCCAGACAAGACCACTTATATCTGTTAGTGTTAGTGTATAATGCCCGTTTTGAAGGTTGGGCTGACCAAATATCGGAATCCGAATTGTTGCTTTTGCTCCAAGCGGAATAATTAAACTATGTGCTCCAGGTTTTATTTTTGCTACATAGTGATTGTTTATCGTTTTAGGAGATAGTTTGGCTAAATCACTTCCGTTCAATTGCAAAAGATAGTTATCGGCAGCATCCTGTAGAGAAATTCCAATCAGGAACGAGCCATACACATCAACGCCTTCTACACGAAAAACCTCAAAGCTTATTTCATTTCTATCTATTTTTAAGTTGCTGATTTCAAGTTTAGGTTTTACTGATTTATTATGAAGAGTGCCAAAAACACCACCATGAAAATATTGGTTGGTAAATAAAGTAAGCCCTATAATAAAAACAACTACCGCCAGAAGAATTCGTTTATAAGGCAATAAATTCAATTCTCCCGAACCCAATATTTTAAACCATTTTGTTTGTGTAAAACGAAGATTCTTTTGCATAAAATAAGCATCCAGAGAAAGGTAACTGCTGCCCGTTAAGAACAAAGTAAATCCTGAAGCCAGTCCTAAAATCCCAATTTGCCATTCGTCCAGACAGGTAGTTCCGATCCAGCCCGAAGCCAGTAAAATACCAAATGCCAATAAGAAAATTCCAATACTCATAAGTCGGGTAAAAAGCCCCAGAATCATTGCCAGACCAACAATCCCTTCAATAATAGTAAAAGCTACCATATTGATCCATAAAGCATCAGGATGTGTGACTAAATATTCTATGACTGGTTTTATTCCAAGAGCATTAGGTAAAAAATGATTGAATTTTTCTCCAATATAACCAGCTTCGTCCTGAATTAATTTATTTTCGAGAACAAGTCGCCTCCAAAAGGCAGAAAAATAAGTCCAGCCCACAACCAGACGCAAGGCTAAAGCAGCTATAGAAGCGGCATTAAAAGTTTTTTGATGTTGCATTTTATAAAATTTTAAAAAATAATAATTGTTTTAAGCAAGGCATGAAGCAACCGGCGGGGCAATTTTTAGATTTTTAAAGACTATAAAAAGAGCAGGATAATGAATAGAACTCTTTTCGAATTCGAATCCAGGATGAATTTGTAATGAATAGGAAAGTAAGTTTTCCTGTATTTGAAAACGAAATACTTGCAATCCCGGAATTACTGGTGACTGAGGTATCGAAAAGGATTTTTTGTAAACAGTGCTTTTCTGAATTATATGAACGCTACAAGATCCCTGAACAGGCAAGGAGGTAAGACTTTTTTGAGAAATTTCTACAGATTCGATTCCCGCAAGATGCAGGACAGATTTTTTGACATGGCAATGAGAAAAAGCGTAGATCAAACCCACAACCAGCAAAAGCTGCTTGAAATAACCAAGGAAAAGAGTTGGGGTTTTTAATTTCATTTTATAAAAATAGTATTTAAAAAACACTTACGCCACTTTTTTTATAATGTTAACACCATCAAAGTTCCGGTTATGCTTCCGAATTAGAAAGAGAGAAACGGAATCTGCGGATTTACGAAGCAATATAGAAAACTGTTTTTTTAGTAGAATAAAGTCAGTTATCCTTTATTTTGATTCAATATATTTTTTGTCGAATTATAGCGATTATGCCATTAGGAAAATGTACCATTTCAGAAATTACGCGGTTGTACTATAATAATGATTATATTTATTGTAGGATTAATTTACCTATAACCAGTACTAATCCAGGGGATATCTAGTATAAATATCGTTTAAAGTTATATTTTAAGTAGCCAGTAATAATCAATTAACAACTTAGTAGTTATGAAATTTTTTAAATTATTATTAGTAATCGTATGTTTTTTATTTTCTATGGCCTATAGTAATGCGCAGGATTTAAAACCCGGGTTTGATAAAGAAGAATATAGGGAGTTGATTTATATCGCTGCTCAATCGACGGAATCTCCGGAAAAAGCTAAGACAATCCCTCAACCTGAACACTCAAAACTAATATACAGAAGCAAACCAATTGGCTTAGACAATCTATGGGAATTATGGCTCAAAGATGGTAATACAGCTGTGTTATGCACCAGAGGAACTACTGAAAAAAGCGAAAGCTGGCTTGCGAATCTTTATGCGGCAATGACTCCGGCAAAAGGAGAATTGAAAATATCTAATACCGATACTTTTAAATATGAATTGTCAGACAATAAAAATGCGGCCGTTCATACTGGATATCTTTTAAGTACCGCTTTTATTTCTAAAGAAATGGTTCCAAAAATTGATTCCTGTTACAAAGCAGGAATTAAGAATTTCATAATTATGGGACATAGTCAGGGTGGAGGCATAAGTTATTTGCTGACGGCTCATTTTTATAATTTGCAAAGCAAAGGAGTTTTACCGGCTGATATTCGTTTTAAAACCTATTGTAGTGCAGCTCCTAAACCCGGAAATTTATATTTTGCCTATGATTACGAAAACAAGACCCAAAATGGCTGGGCATACAATGTTGTGAGTGCTGTAGATTGGGTTCCTCAAACTCCTTTTTCAGTCGAAATGCCGGACGATTTACCCGTTGTAAGTCCAGTGGCAATGCTGGAAGAAACAATAAAAAAACAATCTTTTTTTAAAAGAATGTTCTTAAATATGGTATACGGCAAACTCACTAATCCATCACTTAAAACGGTTAAGACATATCAAAAATTATTAGGGCAGGAAATGGCAAAAAGAGTACAAAAAATTCTACCGGAATTTGTTCCTCCTAAATTTTATAATAGCAATAATTATGTTCGAACAGGTACTACTATTGTACTTTATCCAAATGACAATGACGAGAATTATTATAAAAAATTCCCTAATGACAGTAAAGATTTAATGATACATCATTCTTTTCCTCCATACTTGTATCTTTTAGACCAACTTAAATAGCGATATTAAGCATTGCAAAATTAGAAAACAGAACGGTTAAGTATAATTGTTCTGTTTTTTTTGTGCCTTATTGTTTCAGAAATGTGCAATGCCTAATTCTTTTCAATTTATCAGAACAGATTAAATCCTATAGTAATAACTTCAATACTAACAGGTCCTTAAATCCCGTACAACAAGCCTGTTTGCAATAACTATTTCCAAAGTTAGAATTGTGTTTTAACTACATTAAGATACAAAGCTAAAAAGCGAATAAGCCCTGTAAAACGTCTTGTTTTGGACAACCGATTGTTTTTTTTAAGCGTTCTCCTGACTATTGTTTTATTCTTTATAAATGGGGAATAAATTTGTTATATATAATGTTTTTCAAACTCGTATTGTATTTTTAGCACGTTTTTCTTCTAATTTTTAATTTTTTAAGAGCTGTAAATTTAAAATAATTATGAAATGCTTTCTTTTATGTTTTTTTTACTGTTTTTCTAAATTGCCTGTTAAATCAAAAAAATAATTATCTTATTTGTTTAATTTTTAGAATAATACTTATTTTTTTAACTTTAAAAATAAGTATAGTGTATTATTATGGGTCGATTTTTTTGTAATATGTAAAAATAAATAACACAACCGATTGCGTATTATTTAAATTTATTTACTTTTGTTTCATTCGTTAGAATTTTAGTAGGAACTGACTATCGAAAAAAGATGTTCTTATTGTTTAATGAAACTTACTAACCAAAGTATTAACCAACTAAATTAATTTCTATGATTAACTTTTTTATTATTAAAAAAACAAAACTCTTAAATTGTTTTGGGTTTTTATGCCTGATGTTTTTGTTTTCGCAAAACACCTCGGCACAAACCACAGTAACTGGAATCGTTTCTGACAGCAACGGTCCTATACCGGGAGCTAATGTGAGTATTAAAGGCACTAAAACGGGTGTCATTACAGGTTTTGACGGGAATTATTCTATTGCAAATGTGCCTAATAATGCTGTTTTAATTTTTAGTTTTTTAGGTTTAACGAATAAAGAAATTGCTGTTCAGGGCAAAAATAATATCAATGTGGTGCTCGAAGAAAACTTAAGCAATCTTCAGGAAGTGGTTGTGATAGGGTACGGTGCACAGCGCAAAGAAGCTGTAACGGGTTCTGTTGCTTCTATAACCGGAGATGATTTGAGGGAAGTTCCGGGAGCCAATATTACGCAGGCTTTGCAAGGGAGAATTGCGGGGGTCGAAATGACACAAACCTCATCAAAACCGGGTGCTTCAATGCAAATCAGAATTCGTGGTACGCGCTCACTTAATGCGAGCAATGATCCGCTGGTAGTTCTTGACGGTATTCCTTTTGCGGGATCAATTGGTGATATTAATCCAACGGATATTAAAAGCGTTGACATCCTTAAAGATGCTTCGGCTACTGCGATTTACGGATCTCGTGGTGCAAATGGGGTTATATTAGTAACCACCAATAAAGGTAAAAAAGGACAAAAGGCAAGATTTACTTTTGATAATTATTACGGTTTGAAAAGTGTATTTGCCCGCTACCCAATGATGGACGGCGAGAAATTTGTAAAGCTTCGTACAGCCGCAGGAATTTATACCAATGGTTTAGACGAATCTAATACTACAAATACAGACTGGCAGGATTTATTTTACGGAACGGGTATGGTTACAAGTAATGATTTTGGAGTGTCCGGCGGAACAGAAAACGGTTCTTATAATTTTGGTATCGGACATTATAAAGACGAAGCAGTTATTCCGGGTCAGGATTACGAGCGTATTTCACTGCGTGCTTCTGTAGATCAGGAAATAGGCAGGTCTTTTCGCTTTGGTATTACTACAAATAATAATTATTCGATTACCAACGGAAGTAATTTGTCAATGTATGGTGTACTGAACAGTTCGCCAATAGCGAATCCTTACAATCCGGATGGCTCTTTAAAAAGAGTAATTGAGATGCCGTTGGACCAGCAATGGGTTTATACCAGAGAAAGTGTAGAGAATCTGGGAGATAAATGGATCAACCAGACCAGAGCGTTCGGTTCTTATAATAATATCTATGGCGAGGTGAAGATTCCCGGAATAGAAGGTTTAAAATACCGTGCCAATGTAGGTCTTAATTTCCGCATGACGGATTCGGGAAGTTACACGGGCGAAGGTGTTTTTAGTGCAACGCCTACTACGCCTTCAACTGCTAATATAGGACATTCACTAACTACCAACTGGGTGCTTGAAAATCTATTGACATATGATCGTACTTTCTCAGAAAAACACAAAATAAATGTGGTTGGATTGTATTCTGCAGAACAAACTTCTTTCAACAGTTCGTCTGTATCGGCAAGAGATATTCCTTCAGATGCTTTTCAATTTTATAATTTAGGACATGCAGCAGGTGAAATCACAATTAACCCCAACGATCAAAATTATTACAAAAGTGGCTTGATGTCCTGGATGGGGCGCGCGATGTATTCGTATGACAACCGCTATATGATAACGGCTACGGTACGTTCTGATGCTTCTTCTAGGTTGGCAGACGGGCATAAATGGAATACTTATCCGGCAGTATCGGTGGGATGGAATGTTAAAAATGAATCATTCTTAAAAGAGGTTGGATTTCTGGACGCCTTAAAACTTCGTGTGGGTTATGGAGAAACGTCAAACCAATCGATTAATCCTTATGCAACACTTGGACGTTTGAGCACTAGACCATACAATTTTGGTACTGATTACGCTGTTGGATATTATGTGTCTGAATTGCCTAACCCGAATTTAGGTTGGGAATATTCTTCGACATGGAACTACGGACTGGATTTTTCTATCTTAAAAAATCGTTTGTCAGCGACTGTAGAGTATTATGTAACAGATACAAAAGATATTTTGCTGGGTGTTAATCTTCCAAGTACATCCGGGGTAACAAGTTATACAGGAAATATAGGACAGTCTCAGAATAAAGGTATCGAATTTTCATTAAACGGTGTCATATTAGACAATGCCGGTGGCTGGACTTGGGAAGCAGGAGTTAATTTCTATTCTAATAAAAACAAATTAGTAGCATTGGCTTCAGGACAAGACAGGGACGAAAGCAACTGGTGGTTTGTGGGCAAGCCAATCAATGTAATTTATGATTATGAAAAAATTGGACTTTGGCAGCAAGGAGATGCTAACTTAACAAAATACGAACCGGGAGGAAATGCGGGAATGATTAAAGTAAAATATACGGGAGATTTTAATGCAGATGGAAGTCCAACAAGACAAATAGGACCAGAGGACAGACAGGTAATGAAAGTTGATCCTGATTTTCAGGGCGGTTTTAATACTCGTGTAGCGTACAAAGGATTCGATTTAACAGCAGTTGGAGCTTTCCAGAGCGGAGGTATTTTAATCAGTACACTTTATTCTTCGTCTGGTTATCTTAATATGTTGAGTGGGCGCAGAGGAAATGTTGATGTAGATTACTGGACACCGGAAAATACAGATGCCAAATATCCAAAACCGGGTGGTATTGCAAGCGGTGATAATCCGAAATACGGTTCTACTTTAGGATATTTTGATGCGTCGTATTTAAAAATTCGTACCATTTCGTTGGGTTATAATTTCAAACAGAAATTTATTGAAGATGCAGGATTGCAAAAATTCCGTATTTACTGTACCATACAAAATCCATTTGTTATGTTTTCGCCTTACCACAAAGAGTCAGGAATGGATCCTGAAACAAACTCATACGGTGATGAGAATGCTGCGGTAACCACTGAGTATAAAAAACGTTTACTGACTTTAGGAACGAATACTCCGGCAACACGTAACTTCTTGATTGGTTTTAATTTAACATTTTAAAAAAGAAAAAAATGAAACGTATACAAATAAGAACTTTTATAGCAACAACGATTATGATGTTGTTTTTAGGGTCGTGCAACGAAATTTTAGATGAACAGCCAAGAAGCATTTACGAGCCCGGATTTTTTAAGACAGAAAAAGGGGTTTACGGAGGATTAACTTCCATGTATGCTCACTTGCGTTATATTTACGGACCTGCTTATTATTACAATACATTGGTAACAGGTACAGACGAAGCTACCTACGGACAAAGTGCTGACAATAACTTTAAGGATATGGATTTGTCCGGAGTAGGTTCTGTCACATCAACAAGCAGTCGTACAGATGGATTATGGACTTCTACATTTCCTAATATTAATACGGCAAGTGGTATTATAGAAAATGCGGCGGCAGTAGGAACGATCTCTGAGGGTCTGATTGCGGAAGCAAGGTTTTTTCGCGCTTTTGATTATTTTCTTTTAGTGCAGACTTTTGGCGGTGTGCCTTTAGATTTGGGTGCAGGAGAGTTAAAATTCAATACAAACCCTGTGAGGACTTCAACTCGTAATACGGTTCCTGAGGTATATACCAAAGGGATATTTCCTGATTTATTAACGGCAATAAATGATTTGCCAGCACTGGGTAGAGTAAAGGGGGGAGTGACTAAAACAGTTGCAAGATTGTATTTGTCTAAAGCATATTTAACTTATGCATGGTGGCTTCAAAATCCTAATAATATCCCAACTTATCCTGCTGCTGACAGAACAGATCCTGATGGACATGATGCGCAGTGGTATTTTCAAAAAGCATATGATATAGCAACAGAAGGTATTGACAATCCCGGACCTTTTAATTTACAAAATACATATTATGATGTTAATGTAGGCGTAAATGATCGTAATAGCGAAATACTGTTATATGCAGATCATACAGAAACAAGTGAATTTTATAACGCGAGCAGTCTTACGTATTCTAATGGTGCCGCACCCGAGAATTTTTCAGGATGGATGATGACTTGGAATTACACAAATATCAGAAGTGCAGGTGTCAGTTCTATTCAGCGTGAAGCCTCACAACCATTAGGGCGTCCCTGGGTACGTATGTGTCCAACAATTGGTGTAATAACAAACACTTTTGCTGACAAAACAAATGACTCACGCTACGATGGTACTTTTACGACGGTATATCGTGGTAACTGGAATAAAGCAGGAAATACTGCTGCAACACTTATCAATGCAAATGGTTTACCGGTTAGTCCTGGTGGTGCAATTCTAACTTTCCTGAACACGGATAATCCGGGTGTTGTATATGCAACAGCTACAGCAAACATTGGCGCAGGATTATTGGCAGGAAGATCAGATTTTGTTATTAACCCAAGTGGAATTAGCAGAATTGTATATCCGGGTCTATGGAAATTAGGCGTTTATCGCACGGATAACGGAACGGGATTAGGACAGCCCAATGCAGCAAGTACACGCCCTTTTAATATCGCCAAGTTCTCTGAGTTGTATTTTGTTGCAGCTGAAGCAGCTGTAAAAGGAGCATCACCAAAAGGAGGAAAAAGTGCCAGAGAATTAATTAATGTGATTCGTGCACGTGCCGGAAAATGGAGATGGGATAATAACGGAAATACTGCAAAAGTAGCAGACAACAGTACTGCTCTAACAGCGGCTACTCCAGCAATTATTGATCTTAATTATATTTTGGCAGAGCGTTCACGAGAATATTATGCTGAAGGATACCGTTGGTTTGATTTAGTGCGTACCCAAAAATGGGAAGAATTAGCAGGCTCTTATCAAATTTGCGGAAGTAATTACGGCGATCACACTCCTGTAACTGTAACGAGAACAATAGACAAACATCATTATTTGCGCCCTATTCCGCAGGCTCAACTCGACGGAATGGTCATGACGCCTTCAGAGAAAGCAGCGTATCAGAATCCGGGTTATGAATAAAGATTGTTATTTCGATTCCGAAACTTAGGGAGAGAAATCGTACTGAAAATTCAGCAAAGATTGGTGTTTTTAGGAATGAAGTTACGATTGCGATTTCTCATTCTTCGAAATGACAAGATTGCGATGATTTATCGAGAAGGAAATTTTAAATAAAGCATTATTACGGCATTTCATATAAGTGGTTATCGTTAGTTTTTGTAAAAAGCCGGGAGTTTATTCTTCCGGCTTTTGTTTTTTATTTGAGGTTTATAATCTGATATATTTTGAACAATCAAAAACGACCAGGTTTTCTTAATGAAAAGTTAAGTTTACGTTTTTTGATACTATATTTTTTTTGTCAGAAAATTTTAGAATAAATTTTCTGTTCTTTGTAGATTAAATTTCACTAAAAAAGTAACAAAGTATAAGTCTTAGCGACCAATTTAAAGTACAATATTATTAGGTAATTTAAGTTAAGACTAATCATCGTATTTGCGTTTATGGACAACAAGAAGTTTATATTAAGTTTAAAAAAAGGTAATGAGGCTTCCTTCAAAGAAGCTTACCTTAATTACTATGATAAACTGATAAGTATTGCCAGACGTTTTGATTTTACCGTTCTTACCCCACAGGATTTTGTTCAGGAAACTTTCTTACGATTATACAATAAAAGAGAATTGCTTAATGAAGAGGTTTTATTCGACAAACAATTGTTTACGATCTGCAAGAATATCATTCTCAATCACGTTAATAGAGAAAATAAGATAATTCAGCTTGATCCGGAGTTCGAAAAAATGGAACCCGAAGATACAGAAACAATAATTTTTGAAGAAAGAAGAGAAAAACTGCATAATTTTATTAATCTTCTTCCGGAGCAGCAACAAAAAATATTTACTTTACACAAACTGGAAAACCTTAGCTATAAGGAGATTGCAGCAATGACAGATCTTTCTGAAAAGACAATTGCCAATCATATTTATCTTGCCAGTAAATTTATTCGAAAAAAAATCGAAGAGCATTAGGAACTTTTGTGTTCTCGTTTGTTATATCTATAAACGGAAACATAAAATGTATATTGAATCTTATAAAACGGATGTAAAAACAAAGGAAGACGCAAAATTTATTGTCGTGCTTCTGCAGTTTATTATTTCTGATTGCATAATGAATTTTGACAAAGAGAATCACGATCTTATTCTAAGAATCGAAACCAACAGGGATATAAAAGAAATGGTTTATGGTGTTTTTAATAAACAGGGATTTTACTGTCAAAAAATATAAAGCTTCAAAGACATGGATGAAAAAAAAATAGAAGAAGAATTGAAAAAAGTGTGGGACGAAACTCCTGTTTCACATTCTGATAATGAAAAAGAGATTTCCTGGGAACAGTTTCAGGCAAAGGCATTTGCTTCAGAAAAGAAGAAATCTAAGGCTTGGTTTTATTATGCAGCGGCAGCAGCAGTTTTAATTTTTGTTGGTACCAGAATTTACTTTAATAGTAATCCTGCAGAAAAGGCAATTCAATTTGCTTCGAATGTAATTGAAAACCGGACTTCAAAAGTAAAAACTATTTTCTTGCCGGATAGTTCGAAAGTAGAATTAAGCCCAAATTCTAAAATTGCTTATGCCAATAATTTTGAGATCAATAGAAAAATTGACATGGAGGGTGAGGCTTATTTTAAAGTAAAAAAAGATAAAAAGCATCCTTTTCAGGTTTTTTGCAATGAAACTACAACTACGGTTTTAGGAACTTCTTTTACTGTATTAGGGCAAGATGGAAAAGGTGTAGTAGTGCAACTTTTTGAAGGAAGTGTGCAGATGAGTGTAAAAGATCAGGATAAAAAATGGATACTGAAACCGGGTGATAAGTTTACTTATGCAAACTCAATTGTATCGGTCGTAGAATTTAACAGGTTTACGGATTTTGAGAATGAAAAACTGATGGTTGTGAGTGCTTATATTGAGGCGCATTACGGTTATAAAGTAATTATACCACAAGAATATTACAACCAGCGAATTACAGTAAGAATAAATAAAAAAGAAGATTTAAAAACAATTGTCGAATTAATATCAGAAATGTATAACCTAAACTTTGAAATAAATGAAGATTTAAAACAGATTACTTTTCAATAGAAAAGAAAAGGATGCACTAGCCGCGAAACTAAACATCCTTCCTTATAGTCAGGGTAGTATAAAACTATCCCATTTAATAATATTCAAAAATACAAAATTTCATGAAGCATATAATTTCAGCATGCTTTTTTTTATTCAGTTTGTCTGTGTTCTCCCAGAACATTACCGTTACGGTAGATCAAACGGTTACATTAAAAGAATTTTTTAAGGAAATTGAGAATCAAACCGACTTTAAATTTGCTTTTACAGATCAGATTAATACAGAACAAAAATACTTTACAAAAAAGCACAGCTATAAAAATATCAAAATAGAAAATCTTTTAAACGACTTGAATACAAGTGCATCTATTCAGTTTTCGATAGTAGGGAATAATATTTTTGTGAAGAAAAAAACGTCTAAATCAACTACAGCTAAAAAAAAAAACAAGCTGACAGGACAGGTTCTTGATGATGGTAACGAACCTATTATTGGTGCGAATGTCTATGTCAAAGAAGTAGAAACCGGTGTGATAACGGACAAAAACGGAATGTTTTCTATAGAGCTTGATAACGGAACTTATACTGTTGCGGTTAGTTATATAGGGCTTACCAATAAGGAAAGAAAGGTTGAAATAACTGATGATGCAAGAATGAAATTTATAATGGATTCTGACAGTCAGCAATTAGAGCAGGTGATTATCACGACAAGCAAGGCCGTTGACGTAAAGAATACTCAAATGAGTGTAAACAAGCTTTCGATGGCTGAGATTAAAAGACTGCCGACTGCTATGGGGGAACCGGATCCCTTAAAATCATTACTAACTTTGCCTGGGGTTACAAGTGCCGGAGAAGCTTCGTCAGGTTTTAATGTACGTGGGGGTGCTGCTGACCAGAATTTGATTCTTTTAGATGGTGCTCCGGTATACGGGGATTCTCATATGTTTGGTTTATTTTCTATTTTTAATGCAGATATTGTTAGCGGATTAGATTTATACAAAGGAGGGATTCCGTCTAAATTTGGAGGACGCGTTTCTTCAGTTCTTGACGTAAGTCAGCAAACTGGAGATCTTAATGAATATAAAGTAAACGGAGGTATCGGTCTTATATCAAGCCGACTTTTGGTACAGGGTCCTATAAAGAAAGATGTTGGGTCATTTATTATTGCAGGACGTGCTTCTTACGCGCATTTATTTTTAAAACTTACTGATATCAAGAGTTCGCTCATGTTTTATGATATTAATGCTAAGTTTAATTATCGTTTGGGAGCCAATAATACAATAGCTTTTTCCGGTTATACGGGAAATGATTTATTTAATATCAACAATTTTTTCAACACTACTTATGGTAATACTATGGGAACGTTTAGCTGGAAACATAGATTTTCAGACAATTTAAATACGAATCTTTCTGTTTTTTACAGTGATTATAAGTTTAATCTGGAAATACCATTTCAAAAATTTGAATGGGATAGTAAAATTACCAACTACGGGCTTAAATACAATTGGAATCACACCATATCAGACAATTTTAAACTGAACTATGGTATTGATGGTTTGTATTATGATTTTAATCCTGGAACTATACAGCCTCAAGGTATTGGTTCACAGTTTAATTACAATCAGTTAGATAAAAAATATGCTTTAGAAACGTCTGCTTATCTTGATGTTGAAAATCAGGTGACAGAAAAACTGAACCTTCGTTATGGTCTTCGTTATAGTACATTTTTACGTTTAGGTGATGAAAATATAAGTACCTATGAAAATGGACAAGCAGTAGTTTACAATCCGTTATATCATATTTATGAAGAAGGAACGCCAACTGGAAGTACTTATTACGGAAAAGGAAAAACCATCAGCAAGTTTGATAATCTTGAACCGCGATTGGCATTATCATATGCTTTTAATGATGAAACTTCGGTAAAGGCGAGTTATAACAGAATGGCGCAATACATTCATATGTTGTCGAATACCCGTGCACCGTTGCCTATGACGATCTGGACACCAAGCGGACCTTTTACAAAACCGCAAATGCTGGACCAATATGCAGTAGGATATTTTAAAAATTTGAAAGAACGTGAATATTCATTTGAAGGAGAATTGTTTTATAAAAAAATTAAAAACCGTATCGATTACATCGATGGTGCAAATCTATTAGGGAACAATAATATCGAACAAGATATCCTGAACGGGGAAGCAAGATCATATGGTATGGAGTTATTGTTCAGAAAAAACACAGGGCGTTTTACAGGATGGGTTGCTTATACTTTGTCCAGGGCAGAACAAAGAACACCCGGAAGAACACCAAGCGAACCGGGTATCGCCAACGGAGATTGGTATTTGTCCGGATACGATAAACTGCATAATTTGAATGTTACTGCAAATTACGAATTCAATCGTAAATGGTCGTTTAATGCTAATTTTAGTTTACAATCAGGTCAGCCGGTAACATATCCAAACGGTTATTATGAATTTGGCGGTATAAATGTAGCCAACTATACATTGAGAAATGCCAACAGACTTCCTGCCTATCATCACTTGGATATTGGTGCGACCTACACTCCTAAACCGGATAAAAAGAAAGGATGGCAAAGCTATTGGGTATTTAGTATCTACAATCTTTACAACAGGCAAAATGCTGCATCGATGACTTTTTCACAAAATGATAATACAGGAACGAATGAGTCCAGACAGTTATCTATTTACGGATTAATACCTGGTGTTACATATAATTTTAAATTTTAATAGCATGCTAAGATTAAAAAAATACAATTTAAAAAGTAAAGCATTTACTTTATTTAGCCTTCTTTTTGTTTTACTTTTTTTGTCCTGTGACAAAGTGGTTGAACTTGATCTGGAAACAGGAGATCCCAAAATAGTGATCGACGCCGAAATAATTTGGGAGAAAGGAACCAGCGGAAGTGAACAGACCATAAAAATAAGCAGAATGGCACCTTATTACAGTCCAACGACACCAAAAGTTTCAGGAGCACAGGTAAGAGTTGAAAATAGTGATGGAGTTATTTTTACGTTTAATGAATCTGAACCTGGCTTATATAAGTGTACTAATTTTGTGCCTGCAATTGATATGGAATATAAATTATTTGTACAAGTAGACGGACAGACTTTAACGGCTACAGAAAAATTAGTTGCTGTGCCGCCAATAGAAAGAGTAGATCAGGAGTTTATGGCAGATATAACTGGTCCTGATCTTATTGTAGTATCATTTTATTATAAAGACCCGGCTGATCAGGTCAATTATTATCTAACGGATTATAAAACTGATTTTCTTGCTTATCCGGATTATTCACCATCAAGTGATGAATTTGTTAATGGGAATGAAATAGTTGAAAAATATGCAGATACGGATCTAAAACCGGGAAAAGTTCTTGATATCACACATCGTGGTATTTCTAAAAACTTTTTTAATTACATGAATTTAATTTTACAGGCTTCAAGTTCGAATCCTTTTGGTTCGGTACCGGCTAATATCAGAGGAAATATAATCAATACAACTGATACTAATAATTTTGCACTAGGCTATTTCAGACTTTGTGAAGCAAACCATATTATTTATACAGTAAAATAAGAATTTAATTGGAGGTTGATTTGTAAATACATCTGGCATTAAAACAACAAGTGTCAGATGTATAACCTTATTACCTTGTTGGGTTTTAATCATCGCTTAGTTTCAATCAAAAATGCAGACCTATTTCATAACGGAATAGGTTTTTTTGTGTCTTTTTTATAATAGTTTACTAAAAAATAAGATTTTAGGAGTTCTATTTTTCAAGCGATCAGAGCGTATTTTAAGGATATCTTAATTTAATTGGTTACGCTCAAAAAATTAAATAGAATTATTTTTGCACTTACTTTCAATTGGTTCATAATAAGCACCATCAACTATAACAATAATTAGAAAACGGCAATGATTACAACACTTTTAATAATTTTTATTTGCAGTTTTCTTGCCTTTTCAATAAGTGCTATTTGTGGTGGCGGAGCAGGATTATTATTAATTCCGGTTTTAGGCAGGCTTTTGCCAATAAGCCAGGTTCCCGCAGCATTATCTATAGGAACTTTTACGAGTTCTGCCTCACGGTTAATCGTTTTCAGGAAACATATTTGCTGGCATATCGTAAAATATTTTGTGCCGGCAGCATTACCCGCAGTTTGGTTAGGAGCATGGTTACTGAAATTTGTAAATCCCGTTTACTTAGAAATCGCAATGGGATTATTCTTAGTAGGAAACATTCCGTTTTTGTTCAAAAAATCAAAACAGATCAATACAGTAGATAAACCAAGTAATCTGGCATTGGGAGCAATTGGTTTTACGGCAGGTTTTTTATCCGGACTTACAGGCGCCGTGGGATTACTTTTTAATAAGTTTTATTTGCGTTACGGGTTAACAAAAGAAGGCATTATAGCCACACGAGCTGCCAATGAAATAATCCTGCATTTAGTAAAAATTGTTCTCTACACGCTTTTTGGGCTAATTTCCCTAAAGGTTATTTATGTTGGTATTGTAGTCGCTGTTGCCGCCGTATTGTCGACCTGGTCTATGAAGTTTTTATTGCCAAGGATCAGCGAACTTGTGTTTAAGAAAATAGGTTACTTTGCTATGGTTATTTCAGGTCTTATGATGTTGACACAATCAGGTTCAGAGTTGCTGACAACTCAAAATATTGGTTTTACCATTAATGAAAAAACCAAAGGATTAGAGACTAAAATGAGATGGGAAAACGCCAGATACGCCCTTGAATTTAGTTATGATGAAGGATTTGAATTTGAACAAATGATCCCAATTACAGATCTAACAACAGAGCAGCAAAAGTTAGTAATGGATAAAAAAGAAAACGCTGACGAAATAATCATTGAAGCTGTTTACGGAATCCGTTCAAAATCTTATGAAGCCTATTATTTTAAAAACGATGAATTAATCAACAAAATTGACTTTAAGTAGCCGGGGTGATTGGGATTAAATTAAAAAAAAAGCAAATCAATTACAGCCATTTTTTTCGTTTGAACCACAATAACGGGACAACAAAACAAAGCAGTAATAGTATTGCAGCATACACATAGCCGTATTTCCATTCGAGTTCAGGCATGTATTTAAAATTCATACCATAAATTCCGGCAATAAGCATAGGCAAGGAAATACAAGTGGTGATAATCGTTAATGTTTTGAAGATTCGGTTTTGTTCCAGGTCTATTTTATTGCTTACATAATCTTTAAGATCTTCGAGTCGTTCAAAATTGTTCACTACATATTCGTTGATTACTGTTAGATCCTCAAGTTCAAAAATAATTGCTTCCTTTATTTCGGGACTTAATTTGTTGCTCTTTTTCAATAGCAGTAAAATTCTTCTAAATTCATTCAGCGATTCCCTAATAAGATAATTATCGAATTTCAGGGCCGTTAATTCATCCAGTTCTTTTTCTGAAAAAGCTTTTCGCTTCTGGGAATTGTAATACGTGTTTTTAATGTTTTTTGAAATTACTTCAGTTAAATCTGCAAAATAATCCGGAACGATCCCAATCAGCATTCGAAGAAATGAATCTAAAGTGAGCGGGAAATTTTTCATGTTTTCAAAATATTCATGTTTTTTAGTTTCGGAGATAAATTGCTCAAAATTTACTGCCATAAACGAAAACATTATATTTTCTTTTAATATAAAAGACACAATCATCTCTTCGATCTTATTCTGATCAGAATAGTAAGGAAATGAAAAATTAAAAGCCAGCTGGTTTTCATTTTCCGCATAGTGAGAACTTATTTCAATATCGTCACTGTTGCTCAATATCGAAGTATCGATATCAAAAAGCTTTTCAATTTCTATAACATCATCTTTCGAATAATCAATAAGCTGTAAACTGGATATAGAACTCAAGTCTTTCGGCATTTCACCAATGCTTTTTATCGTGATAATATGGTTATGTTTATCTAAATATTCAATAATCATTATTACTTTTTATTTATTAATATATAAGATTAAAAGACAGCTGTATTCTAACAAATGTAGGGAAATATTCAGGAGTAATTTAAATTTAATAAGTGTCTTATTTAAAGATCATAACAATTAAATCTTGTTTTAAAACGCCAATAAAAACAACGGTTATTTATAATGCGTTTAAGAATACAGATCAAAGAGAGTCATTTTAAAAAATAATCGTTAATAGAATTTTAATAGTAAGTTTGCCTATTATATAAAATATAAAAATGGGATTGAATAAAGATATGAGCATACTATTTATTAAAAATATGGTCTGCAACCGTTGTATAATGGTAGTTGAGAATGAGCTTGAAAAACTTGATTTAGACTTTACAAATATCACGTTAGGCGAAGTCACCCTGGCAAAAGAGCTCAATCCTGATAAGCGTAATGCACTCGAAGCAGCATTGATTCCCTTAGGTTTTGAAGTGATAGATGATAAAAAAAGCAGAATCATCGAGAAAATAAAAAATAGCATCATCGATCTTGTACACCATCAGGATAATGATACAAAAAGCAATTTATCTGACCTGCTGAGTGAAAAACTCAACCACGATTACAATTATCTTTCTAATCTTTTTTCTGATGTGGAAGGCACCACGATAGAAAAATATTTTATCGCCCAAAAGGTCGAAAAAGTAAAAGAACTTTTGGTTTATGATGAGTTATCGTTAAGCGAGATTGCGCTGCGCCTTAATTATTCAAGTGTTGCTTACCTCAGCAATCAGTTCAAAAAAGTAACGGGATTAACGCCAAGTCATTTCAAACAAATTCGAGAAGAAAAAAGAAAACCACTGGATAAGGTTTAAGTAAATGTTACAAATCAAATCCATAATTGCGCAATAGAATTCATGTGTATAGTTGCCAACTTTGCATGTAAAATACAACAAGCGAATTATGGCGACAAATACAATAAAGGAAACAATTTATATCCCTCTTGAAGACGTAGAGAGCGAGCACTGTGCATTAATCGTAGAAAAAGGATTAGCACAGGTTGCAGGTGTTGAAACCCACAAAGTAGAAATAAACAACCGCAGAGCGGCCATTACTGTCAAAGGAAATGAGACCGTTGCTAATGCCGTAAAGGCAATTAAGGATCTGGGTTATGGTGTGCCAACAGTCAGAAATACCTTTCCGGTTCTGGGCATGACTTGTGCTTCATGTGCGGGAAGTGCAGAAAGCATCGTAACCTATGAGTTAGGAGTAGTGGGAGCTTCGGTAAACTTTGCAACCGGAAATCTAACGGTAGAATATCTTCCTAATCTAACAGATGCTGTTAAACTACAAAAAGCAGTTCAGGCTGTTGGTTACGACTTGCTTATTGTTGACGAAACAAAACAGCAGGAATCTCTTGAAGCGATTCATGAAGAAAAATTTAAAAAATTAAAAGCCAAAACCATTTGGGCCGTTATTTTGTCGTTGCCGGTAGTAACTATTGGTATGTTCTTTATGGATATGCCTTATGGTAACGAAATCATGTGGTTCTTTTCGACACCGGTAGTGCTTTGGCTCGGTAAAGATTTCTTTATCAATGCATGGAAACAGACGAAACACCGTTCTGCCAATATGGATACTCTGGTAGCTTTAAGTACGGGAATTGCTTATTTGTTCAGTGTTTTCAATATGCTTTTCATGGATTTCTGGCACCAACGCGGATTACACGCCCATGTTTATTTTGAAGCAGCAGCTGTAGTTATCGCATTTATACTTCTTGGTAAATTATTAGAAGAAAAAGCAAAAGGCAATACCTCATCAGCTATTAAAAAGTTAATGGGATTACAGCCAAAATCCGTAATAGTCATTCAACCTGACGGAACAGAAAAACAAGTAGCTATTGAAGACGTAAGTGTTGATGCGATTATTCTTGTAAAACCCGGTGAGAAAATTGCAGTCGACGGCATGGTTACTTCCGGTCATTCCTATGTAGATGAAAGCATGCTGAGCGGTGAACCTGTGCCTGTATTAAAAACAGAAAACGAAAAGGTATTTGCCGGAACTATAAATCAAAAAGGAAGTTTCAGGTTCAAAGCTGTCAAGGTAGGAAAGGAAACCATGCTTGCCCAAATTATAAAAATGGTGCAGGATGCTCAGGGAAGCAAAGCCCCCGTGCAAAAATTGGTAGATAAAATTGCGGGTATTTTTGTCCCAATTGTTATTGGTATCGCTATTATTACATTCCTTCTTTGGTTCTTTCTGGGAGGAGAAAATGCAGTTGCACAAGCATTGCTGGCAGCAGTTACCGTATTGGTTATTGCTTGTCCGTGTGCTTTAGGACTTGCTACACCTACGGCAATTATGGTAGGAGTGGGTAAAGGTGCTGAAAATGGAATCTTAATCAAAGATGCCGAAAGCCTGGAACTGGCAAGAAAAGTTACGGCTATCGTCCTGGATAAAACTGGAACGATTACAGAAGGAAGACCAGAAGTTACCGGTATAAAATGGTTAGATAATCAAGACGCGACAAAAGACATCTTAATCAGTATCGAAAAGCAATCGGAACATCCTTTGGCGGAAGCCGTAGTAAAAAATTTGAAAGGCGCACAAAGTGTGGTTTTATCCAATTTTGATAGTATCACAGGTAAAGGCGCAAAAGCAGATTATCAGGCTGAAACTTATTTTGTAGGGAACAGGAAATTATTGACAGAGAATAACATTGTTATTGCCGATTCATTATTGAAACAAGCAGAAGAATGGGGCAGAGAATCAAAAACCGTAATTTGGTTTGCCAATAGTAAGCAGGCACTTTCTGTTATTGCTATTTCTGATAAGATAAAAGAAACATCTGTAGAAGCCATTAGACAAATGCAGGAAATGGGCATTGAATTGTATATGCTTACCGGAGATAATGAAGCTACTGCAAAAGCCATTGCCGGACAAACAGGAATCAAACATTACAAAGCAGAAGTAATGCCACAGCACAAAGCAGATTTTGTAAAAGAATTACAAAAACAAGGCAAAGTTGTTGCCATGGTAGGCGATGGTATTAATGACAGTACTGCTTTGGCAACCGCTGATGTAAGTATCGCCATGGGTAAAGGAAGCGACATTGCAATGGATGTAGCGAAGATGACTATTATTTCATCAGATCTTACCAAGATTCCTCAGGCCATCCGCTTGTCGAAGCAAACCGTCGCCACTATCAAACAAAACTTATTCTGGGCATTTATATACAATCTTATCGGTATTCCGCTTGCGGCGGGTATATTATATCCAATAAACGGATTCTTGCTCAACCCAATGATAGCTGGAGCCGCAATGGCTTTGAGCAGTGTTAGTGTGGTAAGCAACAGCCTGCGTTTGAAATGGAAAAAATAAACTCAGATTCTCAAAGAACAATAAATAGTGATCAAGATGAAACTAAATAAATTTGTGATAATAATATTGGCTTCAATAACAGTATTTGCTTCGTCGTGCGGAAGTGATACTAAGAAAATAAACGATACTGATAATACCGATAATCTCCACAATAATGCTGAAGATGCAGAAAAAAAAGACACGGTAGAAAAAACAAACAAGTACGAAAATGAATTGGGTCAGGCACTTGATAAAAACGGAAAATTTATAACAGGTTGCCCGTCACACAAAGAAATGATAGGCTCAAAAGGAGACAAATGCCCTAAGTGCAATTACATGACAATGATGCCTATAACCTGGTCTTTACAAGGAATAGACACCGTAAGAGTAACAAGTTTATCAGACTATAATCCTCCTGTCATCAAATAAAGCAATCTATTGGGTCTAACAGAAGTTTTATATGTTAAACCCAATAGATTAAAGAAATAATTTTAGTTGTAGAAAACTCCTTGATGCGTTTGCCAAACGGCGGTTTCATATTTTTTGGCCGCCGTTTTTTATTTTCTTACATTTTCAAAGAGTCTTACAGCTAAGATTTCAAAAGCAATTTTATGATATTATTAATTAAAGGGATGGTGTGTAACAGATGCATTTATGTACTTGAACAGGAATTTTTAAAATTAAGGTTCGAAATCATTGATATTGAATTAGGGCGCATCGTACTAAAAGATACAGAAGATCTTACCATGCATTTGAGCACAATTAAATCCATGTTGGAAAAGTATGGATTTGAATTGCTTTTTAGTAAAACCCAGGAAACTGTAGAAAAGATCAAAGAGCTCGTAGAAACCGGGATTACGATGCAATTAGATTCCGGAATACCAGTTAGGTTCTCTTTATTAATAAGCAATAAACTGAATAAGAGTTACGATGCGCTCAGTGCTTTGTTTTCTTCTATAGAAGGAGAAACACTTGAAAAATATATCATTTTAAGAAAAATTGAAAAAATAAAAGAACTTCTGGTTTATACTAATCAGTCAATGTCTCAAATCACACATACTTTAGGCTATAGCAGTCCCGCACATTTATCGAATCAATTAAAGAAATATACCGGATTTACTTCTTCCTACTATAAACAAATAAGACGCGATAAGTTGGCTATTATTGAGGAACAATCAGATAAAATATAAATCAGTAAATGTCACAAATCAAATAAGGAATAGTGCAAAGAAATTGAAGCATAAATGGCGGAAATTTGCTTTATAAAAATAACAATAATAAGCATTAAATAATATGGAAAAGAAAGATCTTCAATTCAAAACAACCCTTAATTGCGGTGGATGTGTAGCCAAAGTAAAATCTGATTTAGATAGTGCCGAAGGTATCGGCGATTGGAGTGTAGACACCAACAATAATGATAAAATCCTTACCGTTGCATCAGAAGGAGCTACAGAGGACGAAATAATTGCCATCATCAAAAGCAAAGGTTTTAAGGCTGAGCCTTTAACTGTTTAATATCAGAAACACTTCTTTAATTTTAAAACTCCAAAATTTTATGATTTTGGAGTTTTTTTATGATGAGACAATATAAAACAGTAGTAATTTTTATTCTGATTTTGTTATATCAAAAATTGTATTATTTTTTATCTTTATAAAATAAATTTATAATCATGACCATACAGCAATTAAAGTATATTGTAGCATTAGATGATGAACGTCATTTTGCAAGAGCAGCAGAGGCGTGTATGGTTTCACAACCCGGACTTACAATTCAGTTAAAAAATCTTGAGGAAGAAATAGGCATTAAAATCTTTGATCGCAATAAAGTTCCACTGACACCTACAACACTGGGAAAGGAAATTATAAACAGGGCAAGAAAGATCCTGAAAGAAGCAGATGAGATTCGCGATTTTGTAGTAAACGAAAAAAACGTGTTAGAAGGCGAAATCCGATTAGGAATAATTTCAACCTTGTCTCCATATCTCATTCCATTGTTTATTAAGGCAATGAAAGAAGCTACTCCCAAAGTACATTTTATTATAAAAGAAGCCAATACAGGACAGTTAATGAAGGATCTTGAATCAGGCGCGCTGGATGTGGTAATTATGGCTACACCAACAGGAAATTCAAATTTAATAGAACATCCAATCTTCAAAGAACCTTTTGTAGCCTATTTAAATGAGCTTCACCCAATGGCAAATGACGAATTTTATGAGATTCAGCCGGGAGATAAAACAGAATTATTACTGCTTCATAGTGAGTTTTGTTACAATGCACAATTGCTTGATATCTGCGGTATCAAAACACCCGGAAAAATAAAAGAGCAGTTTACTTATGATATCAGTTCTATCGAAACTTTAAAGAATTTAGTTCGTGCGCAATTAGGATTCGCAATTATACCGGAACTTTCTGTTCTTAACGAAAAGGATATGAAACTTTTTAAACCCTTTAAAGAACCTAAGCCGGTACGAGAAATCAGCTTAGTAGTTTCTGATTCTTTTTCGAAAAAACTACTGCTTGAAAAAATGAATGAAGCGATCTGGAATTGTCTTCCGGAATCACTTCAAAAAGACTTTGTTTATCGCAAAATACGATGGAACGATTCTCCTTATTTTGTAAAATCAGTAAGTAAATTCATGTAATAATAAGAAAGCCTGACGAAGAGACGTCAGGCTTTGTGATATATCAATTATAAAAAGCTGTTTTGCATTATGCAATTAGTGTCGCTGACAAAGTAATTTCAGTATTCAATAATTTTGAAATAGGGCAAATCTCTTTTGCTTTTTGCGCTGCCTTCTGGAAATCATCTTCAGAAATTCCGGGAACTTTCCCATTCAGGATTAATTGAATCAATGTAATGGTGCCATCTTCAAAAGTAACTTTGGCTTCAGTATTCAAATCTTCCGGAGTAAAACCGGCTTCAGTAAGTAAAAAGCTTAATTGCATGGTAAAACAACCGGAATGGGCTGCTGCAATTAATTCTTCAGGATTAGTACCTACACCTTCTTCAAAACGGGTTTTAAAAGATAATTGTGCCTCATTCAAGGTTGTACTTTGTGTAGTAATAGTTCCTTTTCCTTCCATTCCTGTACCTTTCCAGTTTGCGTTTGCTCTTCTTGTAAATTTCATGATCTTAAATTTTAATAGTTATTTTTTGTTACTACAAATCATTTGTTCTGATTTGACAGGACAAATTTAGGACAGGTCTTGTTATTAATCAAATTAATAATTTTTTGCAGTTATAAATATTATTTATAATCATGTTCAGGAGTGTATAATCTTCCATAAGATGAAAAACATCTCTGCCATAATAAAATAAAAATGAGCCATATACCAAATAATAATTGAACCATATAGAAAATACTTCATTCAATAAAACGCTGTAAATTTGTAATATAAAATTATAACAAGATGGATATTTTAAAAGTAAGTACAGATTGGGCTAAAGCGGAGGTTTTTTCTTCTAAAATAACTTTGCTATTTGGTTTATTGTTTTTTATAATAGCCTTTGGATTTTGGCAGCTTGGTAAAACGCCTATGGCAAAAGCATTTGTGTGGCCTATATTAGTATCAGGCGTTTTGATCCTCGTAATTTCGGCAGGTTTGTATTTTACCAATAAACCCAGAATTGCACAATTCGAAACTGCTTATAGAACAGATGCAAAAGCCTTTATTACTACAGAAACAGCACGTACTGCAAAATCGCAAAGTGAACTTGCAATGGTTTTCAAGGTACTTCCGCTGATTATTATTGCAGCAGCATTGTTGATTGTGTTTCTCAATACGCCTTTATGGCGGGCCATTGGTATTACCACTATAGCATTGATGACCTTGCTGATGTTTATCGACAGCAATACTGATGCAAGAAATACAGTATATAATCAATACCTCTTATCTCAGCAACAATGAACGAAGAAGTACAACCCAAAACCAAAGTTTTAGAAGACAGCTTTGTGTATTCGTGTTTGTTTAAGGACGAACGTGGTTATGATCAATTTGTACCGCATCATGTATTGGCATTTCAGTTTTCCGGAGAAACACGTGTTCAGTATCAAAGTGAAAAATTGGTTCTAAAAAAGAACCAAATGCTGTTGGTGCAGAAAAATCAATTGGCAAAATCGATGAAGTTTCCTGTTGGAGATGAGGTTTATAAAAGCATTTCTATAATTATTACAGATGATGTCCTGCGTGAATACGCAATAAACAATGGCATTTATGAAAGTAAACCATATAGGGGAGACAAAGTGATGTTACTGAAACCGGATGCGTTGATGAAAGGCTATTTTCAATCCTTATTGGCTTATATAGAACAGTCAGAAGATGTAAGCAAAAAATTAGCCATGATCAAAACAAATGAAGCCCTGGCATTATTGTTACATCTAAATCCCTCTTTGAAGTCCTTTTTATTTGATTTTTCAGAACCTTATAAAATTGATCTCGAAAAATTTATGCTTCAAAACTATCATTATAATGTATCAGTTGAGCAATTTGCTAAACTTACAGGAAGAAGTCTGGCCTCTTTTAAAAGAGATTTTAGTCAAATTTTCAAAACCTCGCCACGCAAATGGTTACAGGAAAAACGATTAACAGTAGCCTATCAGCTTATTCAGGAAAAAAAGCAAAAGCCTATTGAGATTTATTTAGAATTAGGTTTCGAAAACCTCTCTCATTTTTACACCGCTTTCAAGCAGAAGTTTGGCGTGACACCTGCCAGTATTTAATAACATAAAATTAAAAAACAATGAATACCGAAGAACAATTACAGCAAACTGCAGATCGATTGGCCATTAGCGAATTAATAGACAAATATGCATTTTGCGCTGATACCCGTGATGCAAAAGGGCAAATGGCGTTATTTACAGAAGATACTAATTTTGTGGTATTTATGGATGCAAAGGCTCCTGAACCAACAATGGTTATCAGCAAGCGAAATGACCTTTTTCCTGTGTTTGATAATCTAAATTCTTATAATGCCACAATGCACTTTAACGGGCAAAAAAGTATACAATTAGATGGAGATTCCGCAACTGGCCTTGCGTATTGCATCGCGCATCATCAGACGATCAAAGATGGAGTTCAGAAATTAATGATCGCTTATATTAAATACCATGACAAATTTGTGAAACAAAATAATCAATGGTTTTTTGCTGAACGTAAATTGATGGTAGACTGGATCGAAAACAGATAAGAAATTGAATTATCATAAAAAGTAACCACCTGAGCTTTCAGGTGGTTTTTTTATACAAAATCAGTACAAATGAGCCCTATAGCAAATTATCTTTGAGCTTTAGAGAAAGTCTTTTCGCAGTATGATTACTGACCTTTACAGTAACAAAAAAAGACTTATTATGACGACAATTGATAAAGTTTATATCAACGGAGAATTTGTAACACCACATGGTACACAAAGATTTGACCTTATTAGCCCTGTTACAAATCAAAAAACAGGTGAGGCAGTTTTAGGAGATGAGGTCGATACCCAAAATGCTATTGCTGCAGCAAAAGATGCTTATAAAACATTCTCGAAAACCACCAAAGAAGAGCGTATTAGCTATCTTGAAAAGTTGCGTGCTATCGTAAGCAGACGTGAAAAAGACCTGACGAATGTAATGGTAGAAGAATATGGTGGAACATTTCAGTTTTGCTCGATGGTTTCGCAAAATATGGTAAGTGATTTTAGCGCGATGATTGATGTATTGAAGAATTTCGATTTCGAACAAACTGTAGGGAATTCAAAAGTTTATTTACAGCCGGTAGGAGTTGTAGGGATTATTATCCCCTGGAATATGAGTAACGGATTCATTGTTACCAAACTTTCTACTGCTATTGCCGCAGGTTGTACAGTTGTTGTAAAACCAAGTGAAATGAGTACACAGCAAACACAAATTATTGCTGAATGTTTTCATGAGGCTGGTTTACCAAAAGGCGTTATAAATTTTGTAAATGGTCTGGGTGATGTAGTTGGTGCAGAACTTACCGGTAATACAAATGTTTCGAAAATTGCTTTTACAGGTTCAACAGCAGTAGGGAAAATAATTGCAAAAGGCGCCGTTGATTCAATGAAAAGAGTTACCCTCGAACTGGGAGGAAAATCTCCTAATGTTATCTTAGACGATGCTAATTTACAGGAAGCGATTCCAACTGCAATTTTTGCGGCATACTTAAATAGCGGTCAGGCTTGTGCAGCGGCGACCCGTTTACTCGTTCCTGAAAGCAAACTAGAAGAAGTAAATGCAATAGCAAAAGCTGTGATTCAAAATATAAAAGTGGGTAATCCTAAAGATGTCGATACTGTTGTGGGACCAATGGTAAATAAAAAACAATACGAACGTGTGCAGGACTATATCAGGATTGGTCAGCAGGAAGGAGCAACATTATTAGTTGGCGGCGAAGGAAAACCAGAAGGATTAGAAGACGGAAACTATGTAAAAGCAACCATTTTTACTAATGTAAAAAATGATATGCGTATTGCTCAGGAAGAAATTTTTGGTCCGGTATTATCAATTATCCCGTACAAAGACGAAGAAGATGCTATTGCAATAGCAAATGACACCAGTTACGGATTAGCTGCTTATGTAAGTTCTGCCAGTAAAGAGAGAGCTTATCACGTAGCTTCTCAAATTGATGCAGGCAGAATTTGTATCAATGGTATTTCGCACGATTCAAAAGCTCCTTTTGGCGGATTTAAACAATCAGGAATTGGCAGGGAATACGGCATTTTTGGTTTAGAAGAATACTTAGAGCCAAAAGCTATTTTAGAATAATCTAAGTATACGCAACAGCAATAATTGATATGCTGATCAAATTAATATTGTTTAAAGTATAGCTTTTAGTAAGTGAATCGTAATAGATAAATTTCAATACTTTATTAGATATAAAAAACTCCTCATTTTAATTATTGAGGAGTTTTCTATTTCAGCCTGATTTGCAATTTTTTTAGATCGGGCTGAATTCCAAAATCTATAAAAGCAATTGGCTAATTTCGTCCCAGTTTGCAACCCTGTTATGACCATTTTCGACACGGTTAAGATTGTGAGGCTGGCTAAACAATATTGTCTGACCATAGAATTTATCCAGATTTTTAAAATGATCATCAATCATTATATCACCTTTCACAATCTCTTTTGTTCCGCAAAATACAATCTGCTGCCATGTTATAAACGGAAAGTTTTCCAGAAGCCATTCCTGTTTTTCTGCCATACTATTAGGGAATTTTGTAGCAGCAGAAACAATAAACAAATCATGAGTCTTATTTAATTTTTTTAATGCCTCGACGCTGCCTGGAATAACAGAAGCATTTCTAAAAAATCCCTTGGTCGCCATATAGATTTCCCCATTCACAAAAGCCTCTTCTTCCAGTTTTCCGGTAATTTCAGAGTAATCCTGATTAGTACCAAAATCCTCCAATTCAAATTTTCTAAACTGTCCGTAAATGTCAGCAATGACACCATCGATATCTACAATTAGTCTTTTTTTCATTTTAATTATTTTTAATAGTTCATTTTTTGAGAGAATTTTCGATAAGAAGATCTCATTATTTTGACTTCTAAATTTTAATTCTATAATATTATTTGCAAATTAATGCAAATTTGCATTAATTTGCAAATAATATTTAAATGATGAAATATGATTAATAAAGTGGTTAAGGCTAAAACTGCAACAAAAACAATGTTTTTAGTATGCGGATTAGGAATAGCAAGTTGGGCGCCAATGGTTCCTTATGCAAAACAACGATTGAACCTTGATGACGCCAATTTGGGTTTGTTACTATTAATGTTGGGTTGTGGCGCAATCACCATGATGCCTGTTAGCGGTTATCTGGGACATAAATATGGTAACAGGATTGTTATTCTTTGCGCTACATTATTGATGGCGTTCACGTTGCCGTTGCTTTTAATTTTGAACACTGCAGTAGCAATGGGTATTGCATTATTTGTCTTTGGCGCAGCAGTAGGAACGGTAGATGTCGCCATGAATTCTCACGGTGTTCAGGTTCAGAATTTATTTGGTAAACCTATAATGTCATCCCTTCACGGTCTTTTTAGCGTAGGCGGACTTTTTGGTTCTCTGGGCTTGGGCTTTTTAATGAAATTTGGCTTAGAACCTATAACAGCAGCAGTAAGTATAGCAATATTGCTTATTTTAATTGTAACCTCCCAATACCGTTTTCTATTTGATGCAGGCACAGAAAAAGCTGCAATAGAGAGTTTTTCTCCAGATAAGGAAGTTGGACAAAAATCTTTCTCCTGGCTTAAGAGAAGCGTGATTTTCCTCGGAATTATGTGTTTTATAGTATTTCTTTCTGAAGGAGCAATGTTAGATTGGAGCGCATTATTCCTGCACGAAAACCGAGGTGTCAATGAAGCGTTTACCGGAATAGGATATGCCATGTTTTCAATTGCTATGGCTACAATGCGACTTGTTGGCGATAAAATAGTGTCACGTTTTAATAGTAAAAAAGTTGTTGTAGCAGGAAGTCTTATCGCTGCTTCAGGATTGTTTCTGGCAGTATTGACTCCGTGGACCATAACAGCATTGATTGGGTTTATTCTTTTAGGATTAGGCGCTGCTAATATTGTTCCTGTTTTTTTAAGCGAAGCCGGACGACTAAAGAACATATCAGCATCAATTGCTATTCCGGCAGTTACCACAATGGGATATGCGGGACAATTGGCAGGACCTGCTTTACTTGGATTGCTTGCACAAGCATTCTCTTTGCCAATAGCCTTAGGCAGCTGTGGGATTTTGTTGGTAGTAGTAGCAACAGTTTATAAGGTAAGAAAACAGGAATAAAATATTTTACAGATTAACAAAAGGAATGAAACAAGAAAAGGCCGCTCCCGTAATTGCATGTATTATATTTAATAGTGATACAATTTTACTCAATGCAGAAACAATAATAATTTCGATCCTGTTAGATAAAGCCGAGGAGTACGGATTAAACATAGAGCTTGATGATGCCTTGAGTCTTTTTAGCGAAAAAGGAATCGAAGAGAATATAAAACAACTTAAAGATCTTATAGTGATCAATGTTGCAAATGATTTTGAAGAAGAAGTAAGAAAAAAAATCTATGAAGAATTAAGGAGTGGACTTGATGTTAAAGAAGGAGTAAGAAGAATACTGGAAATACCTGAAATGCCATTTTTCGTATTGTCCAATGTTCCCCAGGAAGAAATTGAATTCAATCTAAAGTTGACTAATCTACTTAATCTTTTTACGCCAGAGAAAATATTGACTACTTCTGAAATAGAGAAGCAAAATCCAGACACTGCGTTATATTCGAATGTTGCAACAACTATAGGATATCAACCAGAGGAATGCTTTGTAATTGCCGACAGCATTGTTGGACTGAAAAATGCGGTAGAGGAAGGTTTTAATGTGTATGGACTTTCTAATGGATTCAATGAAAACGAAATGAGAGAGACAGGCGCAATTGTTTTCGAAGAAATTAAAGAATTATCAAACTTTTTAAAAATTCTTTAAGCTATAATATTTAATATTTTGTATTGGGTAATGCATAAAATACAGTTTTCTGCAGGATTGATTTCTGCATTATTTATTAAATGAAATGACTTTTCGAAAGGGAAACAGTATGTTTTATAACTAATTATACCCAAAGGATTAATAATAAAATTTGATGATAAAAGAAGAACGTTTTGACCATATACTTAGATTATTAAAACAAAAAGACAAAGTAACCTATGATATGCTGGCAGTTGATCTTGAAGTTTCTGAAGATACAATTAGACGGGATATCGAACTTCTTCACAATAACGGATTATTATCTAAAGTCAGGGGAGGCGCAATCCCGATATCAAAGAATCCTTTGAATTTTCAGGATCGCGCGTCTTATCTTTCAGATGGTAAAAAGACAATTGCGTTAAAAGCCCGGCAATTTATTAAAAACGGACAAACAGTTTTTATGGATGGCGGTACGACTGTATGTGCAATTGCAGCTCATCTTCCGCTTAATTCAAGTTTAAGGATTGTAACTAATAATGTGGCCTTAGTACCAATTCTTTCAAAATTTAAAAACATTGAAATTATTGTTTTAGGAGGTGTTTACAACAGACATACAGAAACGAATTTAGGAGCAAAAAGCCGTGAGGAGATCAGAAATTATATCGCTGATGTTTATTTTATGGGTGCATGTGCCATACAGAGTAAATTTGGGATAACGTCAACTTTTAATGATGAAGCAGAAATAAAACGCATTATGCTAGCCAATGCTAAACAAATAATTGTTTTAGGAAATATCGAAAAAATAAATAATACAGAATCCTTTAAGGTTTGTGATCTTAAAGATATAAACGCACTTATTACAGATTTATCAAGCGATGACAGTAAACTTGATGCTTACAGAAGTTTAGGAATTAAATTGATTTGACGTGATTTTTTAGCCAATTGATTTTAAGTCTCATAGAATTAAAAAAGCCCCAAAGTCAATTGATTTTGGAGCTTTTTTTATGTTTTAACTCATTTATTGTATTATTTGGCAGCTTCTAAAGTAGCATTAGTCCTGCGTATAGATTCTGCATCCTTATAATCCAGCCATTCCTGACCCTTTCTTTTGCGCATCCAGTTATCATAATAACGAATGATTGCAACGTTAGCAAAACCCTTCCATAAGTTAGATGGGCGTCCGGCAAGAGAACGCAGGCTAAGCGAGAATCCCGGTGAAAGGTATTTCATATAATGCCACCAGCCTTCCGGCATATAAAGCATTTCTCCGTGGTTCAGCTCCGTAATATAAGGCCTTACTTTTCTAAGTGCCGGAAATCGTTCATAATCAGGATTATCAAAATCAATATCCTCATTACACAACCACGAATAGGGTAGGCGGTACATATATTTTGTTTCTTTGGGATCAACCAGGACACATTGTTTTTTACCTTCAAAATGAACATGAAAAATATTGGGAAAATCAATATCATAATGCATGAAAACCTTCGCATCCTGACCGCCAAAGAAAACAAGAGGCAGGTTTTTAAGCAGGCGGATTCCCAGACGCGGCCAATGCATATCAGCCTTCATTACAGGAACCTCTTTCATAAGATTGTACAAGAATATCCGAAGATCTGTTGGACCCTTTTCAAGAATATCGATATACTCAGACATAGTGATTGTAAAATCCGGCTCATTCACTTTTTTGGTATAATCGGTTTTACGGCTGTCATATAAAGGAACCATTTTCTCACCGGCAACTTCCCTTATAAAATTAAAATCCCATTTGCTAAACGCAGGCCAGTCTTCTATTTGATTGGTAATTACAACAGGTTTCTGAGGTTTGTAATAATTTTCTATAAACTCTTTTTTTGTAAGCTTTTCAACCCTTTCTATCGGTATATAATCAAATGACATATGTAATAGTTTTTTTAAGTTATATAAATTCAGTGCACATTTGCTAGTTGCATAAAAGCCCAATAGCTCAACCAGTTTTATTAAAGTAATATTTGACAGTTGCCAAGAATGTGATTAAGAACAAAATTTGTAATTTTTACTGCCTGTATTACTACATCGCCCAGTATGCTAAAAAAAGTATTGTAAGCTTTTTTATAGTAAAGATACACATTCTTCATTAAAATAAAGTTGCTGATTTATTGATACAGACCACATTGGTTTATATTAAAATCTTTAAAAGTATTCATTAAAAAATCAAAAAAGCTTTTTCTTAAGGAAATGATATTTTATTCAAATATTTAGAAGTTTAACCATTACATTTTTTATATAAATTGTGATAAATTTAATTTAATGATAAAAAGTAGTGGATTTTTATAAAGATAATTATATATTTACCCTCAGATTTTGGTCTGTTTTTTCTTAAGAAAAAACAGTTAAAAGGGAATCAGGTGCAAATCCTGAACAGACCCGCTACTGTAAGTTCTATATAAGTCTTTAAACGTTACTAATGCCATTGTCCCGCTTTGCGGATGAGAAGGCTGTTTAAAGATGGAACAAGTCAGGAGACCTGCCACAATCACATAGTGTAAAACTTTCGTGGAATAAAGTTGAACAACAAGAATTGACCTGTTATTGTATAACGGGATTCTCTCTTATTGCTTTTCATTCATACATTCCGGAGTTTATTTAATTAAATGAGTGATGTACAATACCGGAAAAAAACTTTTATTTCATTTTATAATTTCTGCTTCCCTGGTTTATTTCAAGGAGCCTGAAACTCGTTTTTGTTTTTTAAATCCCGAGATATTAAAGTCTAAACTTCATCTGTATTTAGTTCCCAAAAAAAACCTTTCCAAAAAAATATTACAAATTCTCAAGAAGTATAATACCTATTATGTTTCAAACCCAAATTTAGAAAAATTCTTATTTACCTCTTTTGTTAAATTTCAAAATCAAAGGATTCTGCATGACCTCACACCAAATTTTCATTAGTCATTTTAGCTCTTGTATTTTATATATAAACAAATCAATAAGTATAGTTAATTAAATAAAAACTTTAATAAATATCACTTTTAATCAGAATCAAAAAATAATAGATATGTATAAAAAATCCTTGTCCTATTTCAGATCAGTACTTCTTTTGGCTGCAGCACTTTTGCTGACCAATTGTTCAGATAATGGCGGAACGAATGATGAAAATATTCCTCCCATAGCCGGTCAGGATATCCCTTATAATGTACCAAGATTTACCATACTTGCCATAAGTCCCAATATTGTTGTGAGCGCAGATGCAACCTACAGCTGGACGGTCACGAATGCTCCAACACAGAATTATTCGTTGGTCAATACAACGACAAAAGAAGCCCTGTTTGCAGCAACAGAAGTTGGCACTTATAACCTGACAGTGACTATAAACGATAAGGGCGCCATTCAGAACCAGAAAATTGTGATAACGGTTAGTAAAGAAACAAAAGAGTTTAAAACTTTTATAGCTAAAGTTTTTGAATTCAAACCTGCCCCGGGACAATTCATAAACGATTTGCCGGCAGCCAATGATGGCGATACAACAGAAAGAATTTTGACGAGAACCAATACTTACCTCGCCAAGAAAAACGGGGACTTGATTTCTCTTGGCGCTTTTGGAGGTTATGTTGTTTTTGGTTTTGACCACACTATTGTAAATATCAAAGGCAAACGTGATTTCAGGGTATTGGGTAATGCATTTTGGGCAGAAGCCAATCCTAACCCTAAAAGCACTATGCGTGGCGGTAGCAGTGAAGCAGGAGTAATAATGGTGTCTTATGATAAAAATAAAAACGGACTTCCGGATGATGAATGGTATGAAATTGAAGGTGCCGGACATAAAATGGAAAAAACGATTCATAATTATGAGATAACGTATTACAGACCTGATCCTAATAAAAAACCCGTTCCCGGTGGCGGCACAGGAACAGTAAATTTTACAGATACGGAATATATCTATTGGAAAGACAATCAGGGCAAAGACGGTTATCTGGTACAAAACAATGCCTATAATCATTCTCTTGAATACTGGCCAAAATGGCTAAAAGACCAGCCAAGTATCACTTTTAAAGGAACAAGATTACCGGATAATGCAGTCGATGAAAGCGGAACGGGAAGTTATTTTGTACAGTATGCCTTTTTATACGGATACGCAGATAATGCACCTAATAATGACGATGATTCTGCGATTGATATTGATTGGGCAATTGACAAAAGCGGAAATAAAATTAAGCTTCCCGGAATCGATTTTGTCAAAGTCTACAATGGTCTTAATCAGCAGGCAGGATGGCTGGGTGAAACTTCGACGGAGGTTATGGGAGCAACAGATTTGCATCTTTTAGGAGAAAATATCCCAACCCGATAATCAATTGAATAACGTATTAAATTAAAATTATTATATCAAAAACTATGAAAAAAAACTTTACCCATTTATTATTAATTGCCTTTGCAGCCGTCTTTACAGGATGCAGCAGTAATGATGATAACCCTGAACAAAAATTGATCGCAATTACACTTCAGGAAAAATATGAAGCTCCAACATTTAGCATTTTAAACATAACGTCTTCTGCCGAAATAACCAGTCCTGTTTATGAATGGATTTTGACAAAAAATCCTGTGAACCAAACGACTGATTCTATCGTAGGAAATACAAAAGACCTACGTTTTGCAGCCATTTACGCAGGTAGTTACGAACTTACTTTAAATGTTACTTCAGGAGACAAAAAGGGAAGTAAAAAAACAATAGTGAATGTAACGAATGAAGCCAAAAATTTCAGTCCGTACATCACAAGCATCTTTGATTTTGATCCGGCACCGGGAATGTTTGCCAACGATTTATATAAAGACGGATTTAAAAAAGAAGACATGGCACGAACTGCATTGGGCAGAATCAATGAAACCAGTGTAGGATATGAACTTGACTTAGGAGGTTTTGGAGGTTCTATTATTGTGGGTTTTGATCATACTGTTGTGAATGTTCCGGGACAAAGTGATTTTAAAATATATGGAGGAGATTTGAGCGATAAGGCTAATCCGCCGGCACCGGGATTGATCTATGTTGCTTATGATAAAAACGGAAACGGAAAACCGGACGAAGACGAATGGTATGAAATCATAGGAAGTCAGCATGCGAAAGCAAATACTATAAAGAATTTTAAAATTACTTATCATAAAAAAGCAGCAGGAGCGCCTGTAGTTGTAGGAGGACCTAATGATATGTTTACAGATCGTGAGCACATCTTTTGCGAAAACAACTCGGCAGAGTCTTATTATATGCCAAGATCTAAGACTAAAAAAGAATATTATCCTTTGTGGTCTTCTCAGACTGCAGTTACTTATCAAGGTACAAGACTGAATGTAGATTTTATTACGGCACGTCCCGGACAAACTACCTTATGGAATTTTACTCCTCCGCAATGGGGATATGCAAATGCTGTAAACCCTGATATTGATATCGACTGGGCAGTAGATAAAAACGGAAATAAAGCCAATCTACCGGGAATCAATTTTATAAAAGTAGTGAACTGTGTGAGCGAACCAATGGGACTTTGCCATCAACAGTCTTCAATGGCTACCCGATTTGCAGGTGCAGCCGATCTTCAACTATTAAAAAAATACAATTTAAAAAAAGTAAAATAATCAGAATATGAAAAAGTATTTAAAACATAGTTTGTTTCTTGTCGCTATTGGCACTTTTTATTGCTGTAGCAATGACGATTCAAAAGAACAAGATCCTCAAATACAACCTGTAAAAGAAGCTTCAATTTCATTAAAATTAGTTTCAGAATTTACAGTTAGCAGGTACAATACAGTTAGCGTTGATCCGGAAGTGCTTATTGAAAATGGCGATCCCGCTCTTGCAAAATACAAATGGACAGTAAAAGTAACCGGTACCAGTGGAGCTGTAAAAGATTCTGTTATTGCAGACACAAAGACATTACAGTTCATAGCGCCCAAAGCTGCCAGTTATGCAGTAGATTTAACCGTAACGTTAGGCAAAATGACAAAACAAGCGTCTACAAAAGTTGCTGTTTCAGAAACAGGTAAAACCTATACTTCAAAAGCATTATTGCTTATCGATTATTTACTTGCACCCAGCTATAATAGTGATAATACTCCATTTACTGCCAAAGCTGATGTTATGGAACAAATTCAGTCAGATCTTATAGAAGGAAATGATATTGCATTAGGAACTTTTGGAGGATCGATCGTTACAAAATTTGATCATACTGTAATAAATACGTATGGCAAACGCGACTTTACGGTTTTAATGACCCAGAACAGCGGTAGTTTAAAATTTTCGCCTGTAAGTATATATGTTGCCTACGATGCAAATAAAAATGGTATTGCAGACGAAAACGAATGGTATGAAATTGCGGGCAGCGAACATAATAAATCGACGACTGTTAAAAATTATGAAATTACATACAACAAACCTAATCCGGCTAAAGCAGCTGTAACAGGCACAAAAGACTGGCAATTTGATAAAGAATATCTTAAATGGACAGATAATAAAAATGCTTCCGGTTTTATTACAAAAACAAAAAAATGGAGACGATATAATTATTATCCACAATGGATGGGAGAATCTTATACAGTAAAAGGAACAAAAATATATCTGCCCATAAAAGATGTAAGTGATGGAGAGGGAACAGTCTATAATGTAGGAACTTTTGAGTGGGGTTACGGAGGTATCAAAGATCCGTCAATAGATATTAGTTGGGCTGTAGACAATAACGGAAAGAAAGTTCATTTGCCGGGAATTGATTTTGTCAAAGTATTCGTGTCAACATTTGCAGAGGCAGGTGGTACAGATTTGGTAACCAGCCACTTTGTACAAGCCGAAGATTTGAATTTTTCTAAAAGCAAGTAAGCAGGAATACTTTTTCTAAAGTAATTAAAGACGAATAATAACCCTAAATTTTATAAATTATGAAAAAAGTACTTTATTTTTTGACAGTCGGTCTTTTCTTAGGTCTTTCATCCTGTAATAATGACGACGCTCCTTTAAGTAACGAAAGCGCCAGTGCAACAGCAAAAAGCACAAGTAGCAAAACAAAAAAAACGGTAACAGATCCTGCAATTGGAACCCTGTCAACGCTTAATCTAACGAGTGCATTATTAGCAAGCGGAACGACTACAGCAGGAGGTAAATACTGGGAAAACACCTATGTTTCAGGTACCAATCTTAATGTTGACATTTTTACATTTTCGCATACAGCAACTTCTGCCGGTTATAATTACTGGGATGGTTTTACGGTATCAAATGTAAATGATGTTAAAGATTACGGTTCTGGTGCTGCACCTGGCGGATCTGATGGCTGGGTGGCTCATCAATGGGGAACTATGGCGGGAAGTGGTTTTGGAACTTCTTCTTCAGTAGCTCCGGGAACACCCGGGACACCTGGAGATCCTTATATTGTTGCGTATTGGTCAAGTTATTTAGATCCTAAAAATCCACAAGGAACTACTTTTAGCGAAAGCGGTTTTTCTAACTGGATTAAAATAGGAAACTCTGGATTATACAAAGTCGAAGGATTAAAAATCAACATGCATCCATGGCCTTATTACGGTTGTTTGTACGGAGATGGATTCGCAAGAGCGTTTACCTCGGGTGATTCTTTCAAATTGTTGATTTACGGAGTAACCGAAGACGGAACTATTACGAACCCTATTAGTCATACATTAGCAAATCATACAGGATCTTCGTTAGTTATGCCTACAGGCTGGGCGAATGTAAGCACAAGTGGTCTTCAGAGTTTAGGAGAAGTAAAATACCTTGTTTTTCAAATGTCTTCAACAGACTTCGATTTAGTGTACGGAATAAATACCGCAGCTTATTTCTGTTTGGATAAATTATCAGTAAGAAGAATAGAATAAAATTATTTGAAAATATCAGATACAATAAGAGCCATCGAAAGAATGGCTCTTATTTATTTAAACATGTTTGTTATCTGTCTTTTTTCTTTAAACGGCGTCCTCTTGGTTCGTCTCCTTCATGAAGTACAATTTCAGAATGCAGGAACTCCGCGGCGTCTGCAGAATCTTTTACCTTGACAGCACTGCGTTCCAGCATTTCTTTTTCAAACTCATTCAGGACACTTTCTCTTAGACCCACTTTTTTCCAGTGAGATAAAGATTTACATCCTTTAAATATCATTCGGGCGAGCGTGAGCGCATCTAACAGCGCCTGGTTCGCACCTTGTCCCTTAAACGGGCTCATTGGGTGAGCTGCATCTCCGATCAGCGTTATTTGTCCGCCTTTATTCAACAATTCAGATTCGAGTAATTCCCGATCATAGACCGGATAACCGGAAATCTGCGCTTCTGGTGTTGCTTCTAAAATTTCAGGAACAGGACTGTGCCACTGCGTTCTGCGACACGCTTCTTCTTTAAGAGCTTTAAGTCCCTGAGCACTTAATGCTTTTGCCTCTTCTTCCGGCATTGGGAAACTAAGCTGCCACATAACCGAATCTGATTTATAAGGCATGATGTAAATTCGTTCATTGCCATTGGCAGTTTGAAAAACAGTAGCCGAGTCTAATAAGGAACTATTAAGACCTTCAAGAGATTTTAGAGGGCAAATCCCCAATATCACAATACAACCCAGATAACGTAAAGGTGTAATATCTTCGCCAATCAGCATTTTCCGAACTGAACTGCGAATACCATCAGCACCAACCACAAGGTCTGCCTTGCAATTTTTTATTGCTCCGTTTACCTGAAAGCTCAGCGTAAAACTTTCATCTTCGCATTTTTTAAAATCCATTAATTGGTGATCCCAATTTACTTTTTCCTGTCCGCCAAGCTGCTCCAGCAGCTCCAGTCGCAAAGATTGTCGTGCAATATGTATATTGGAGCGTTTTTGAAATGTTTTTGCATCAGATGACACCCATTTTCTCACGCCCCATTCCCCAATTACTTTTCCTTCTGTAGTGTGAACCAAATGCCGTGTTGAAACAACGCCATCGTCTAAGGAGAAAATACCCAATCCCTCGATTGCTTTACTGGCTTGTTGCAAAGTCAGCCCGTAGCCCTGAGAACGCGAATCGAAATTGTTGTCGCGTTCATAAAGAGTAAAAGGAATCCTGCGGTGCAAACAAGCAACCGCCAGAGCGACTCCACCTATGCCCGCACCAATAATAGCGACATGCGGATAATTTTCTTTATCTGGCAAAACAGGGTTTATGGAAGTAATCAATCCGGATCCGGAACAGTTCAGGCAGGAGTTGAGGTGGGCTTTAGGACGTACCGGTGTTATTCCTTCATTATTTGCTTTTTCGAATTGATCTAACGCAGTCTGGTATTGGAGTCTCACTTTCTTACTGAGCCGCTGACTTTTTTTGCCTTGTCCCTGACACTCCGGACAAATAATCCAGTTTGTCTTTTCATTTTCCATTTTTCCCACTCCTTTATTTTTTTTCTTTAATCAGGCTGAACCCAATTGTCTTTATGTAATTTCCTGATAATGCCGTGCTAATTTTTTTTATAAAGCCTTCCCTAATGTAGAGGCTCGGTATACCAGTTTAGCGTCCAGAATTATCGTTCGGCTTGGTGATGAATCATCTTTTATCTTTTCGATTAAAAGTGTCGCCGCACTTTCTCCCATTTTTGTCAAAGGCTGTTCTACACTCGTTAATTGCGGATACACATTGACAGAGAATTCTGTTCCTGAAAAACTTGCAATGGCAATTTCTTCGGGAACCTTTATACCTTGTTCCTGTAAATAGTTCATCGCACCAATAGCCAGTGTATCAGTAAAAGCAAAGATACTGTCAAATTGTACTTTGTTGTCCAGTAATTTTTTAGCAGCAATTCTTCCATCGTCAAATCCCACTCCATTTGTTTTGACCATCAATTGAGCATCATAAAGATTGTGTTTGGTTAAAATACGCTGGTAACCTCCGGCGCGTTCTACAGAATTACGAACAGTCGAAGGTCCCATTAGATGCACTATTTTGGTTCGGCCACAACTGATTAGATGTTCGATCATCAAAGAAGCTTTAATGTGATCATCGACCAGAACTTTTGAGACATCGAGTGTATTTTGAGGTATCCTGTCGAAGAATACAAGCGGAGTTCCTCTTTGTATTATTTCCTGATAGATTTCCTGATTGTGTGTTTCATGGCAGAGATTGATTATAATTCCGTCAACATTGAAACTTTCGAGCAAAAGCAGATTCTCCCTTTCGCGCAAAGGATCTTCATCTGATTGTAGAATTATAACTTTATATCCCAAAGGATAAAGAATATTGTGAACACCTTGCAGCACTTTTGATGAAAAAGGTGTTGTCATTTCCGGAACAACAAATCCTATACTTTTTGTTTTACCGTATTTTAAGTTCAAAGCCGTTACATTGGGTTTATAACCCAATTTTTGTGCAGCTTCTATTACCCTGTTTTTTGTATCGGCATGTATGTTTTTATCATTAAGCAACGCTCTCGAAATGGTAGAAGTGGATAAGGACAGATACTGTGCAAGATCTTTTATGGTAGTTCGTTTCATCATGCTTAATTTATTCAAAAATAATAATAATCTAACACATAAAAACATAGATTATACATTGAGAAAGAAACCTATTTATTTTGCAGCAATATTTTTTTGTAATTTTAAGAAGTTAAACGCTTTATTATTAGGTGAAAAGCCTGCATGTCTATGGGTTAATTTTAATAACAGGAGAGGTCAAAGAATACAATTTGATACTCTGGGAACGTTCCCAAGATATTGGGAACGTTCCCATAATGGTTTTTTTACGAAAACGATGTAAATAGTAAGTGAATGTTATAAGTTTGATAAAAATATCGACAAATTATTACCAAATAAATTTAAAAAATGAAAACTATAGAGTATCAATATAATGCCAAAGATATTAGTCAGGGTATAGTACATATTGGGGTTGGCAACTTTCACAGAGCACATGAGGCATTTTATACAAATGAATTATTGGCCCATAAGGACCAAAGCGAATGGGGAATATGCGGTGTGAGCTTATTGATTGCTGATAAGAAAAATGTAGAAAACTTAAAGTCACAGGATTTTGACTATACTGTAACTGTATGTGGCCGAAATGGGCAAGACGAAGTTTATAAAATTGGTGCAATTCAGGAAATTATTGCAGGTTATGAAAATCCAAAAGCTGTAATTGATAAGATTGCCGAAAGTAACATAAAGATTATCTCACTGACAATTACTGAAGGCGGATATAATTTGGATAAGGAAACAGGGAATTTCAGGCTTGAGGATGAAAAAATCAAACATGATATTCAGAATCCAAAATCACCTGCTACAGTTTTCGGGTTTATAGCCGAAGGTTTACGTGCCCGCAAGCAAATGGGAAATGGCGGTATCACTATTCTTTCGTGCGACAACCTGCAACATAACGGAGATACGGCAAGAAAAGCATTTACAGCATTTATAGAAGCACAAGATGCCGAACTGGCTATTTGGGTAGCAGAACATGTTACGTTTCCTAATAGTATGGTAGATCGAATTACGCCCGCTACAACACCGGACGATATAATACGCCTGAACAAGAATAGCGGGATCGATGACAAAGCGCCTGTGTATTGCGAAGACTTTATTCAGTGGGTTATTGAGGATAATTTTATTGCAGGAAGACCAGCATGGGAAAGAGTAGGAGTTGAGTTTGTAAAAGATGTTGCTGTTTTCGAAAACATGAAGCTAAGTCTTCTAAATGCATCGCACACACTTTTGTCTTATCCTGCATTTTTAGCCGGTTACCGTAAAGTTGATGTTGCGATGCACGATCCGCTTTTTGTTAATCTGCTAAAAGATTTTATGAATATCGATATTACACCTTATGTTCCTGCACCAAAAGGGATAGATCTCGAACGATATAAAAAGACACTTCTGGAGCGTTTTGCCAATCATGCAGTAAGCGATCAGCTGAGCAGATTGTGTTATGATGGTATTTCGAAATTTCCCGTTTACATTATGCCTAATCTTGGCAAGATGATAAAAGACGATAAGGATCTCTCAAGAATGGCTTTTCTTATCGCTTCTTACAGGCATTATTTAAAATACAAAACAGATAGTAACGGATTACAATATGATATAGCGGAACCTTGGCTGGATACAGTCGACAGTGAACTTATAGAAAGCAATGATCCTCTGGGTTTTCTAAAGTTAGCCCCTTTTAAAAGTTGTGATCTTAGCAGTTCAGAGCAATTCACAACAGCTTATATTCATTTTGTTACCGCTATAAAACAAGACGGAATAGTGGCCGTGTTAACAACAATAGTAGCGTAACGGTCATTCTGTTAATACAACAAATATGAAACTAAAATCTCAAAATCGAATATTGCCGTATGTGGTAGTTACTTTTATTTACTTTATTGTGGGATTTCTTACCACTGTAAACGAGCAGCTTCAGGCACCTCTTAAATTTACATTTTTATCTGAGGCTGGAGCTTATAAAAATACGCTGACCACCTTGATTTCTTTTTTCTTTTTTCTGGGATATCTTATAAATGGTACATTAGGAAGTAAGTGGGTCAACAGGTTTGGATACAAGAAAACCATAATTCGCGGTATTTTCTTTATCATATCCGGATTGGTAATGTATTTGTTTGCCGTAGAGATAGGGTATAAGTTCCCTGATTTTCATTTTGCGGCAGGCGGAGCAATTATTCCGTACGGATATATTATTTTCTTATTGGGTTCTTACCTAATGGGAACCTCTGCTGCGATAATACAAGTTGTAGTAAATCCGTATGTGGCTTCTTATGATTTACCCGGTACACAGCCCGTTCAGCGTTTGAGTATTACAACAGGTATTAATTCTATAGGAACTACTTCAGCGCCCTTTTTTGTGACGCTGGTAATGTTCAGGGGAATTTCTATTGATAATATCGAAATCAAACAGCTAATCACACCGCTTTTACTGCTGATACTCTGTATTGCTGCAGTCGCACTTTTGGTACGAAAACTTGATATTCCTGATATCGCACATACCCGTGCCAAAGTAGGAGAAAAACTCGAAAAGAGTATTTGGTCTTTTAGGCATTTTGCATTGGGAGTATTGGCCATTTTCTTTTATGTAGGTACAGAAGTAGCTATTGGTGCCAATATTAATTTGTATGCATTCGAATTGGAAGAACTCGGAAATCCCGTTTCTTTTTTCGGAAAGACAGACATTATTATTGGCGGGATGGATCTTGGAATACACGCTTTGCTTTCTACGCTTTATTGGGGTGGTTTTCTGGTTGGGCGCGTGATATCCAGTTTTCTTAGCAAGGTTTCAGCACGTCAGCAATTAATTACTACCACCATTATAGCGGCGATTTTTGCTGTAATTGCCATGGTTTTTCAAAATATCTGGTTTTTGGTTGCGATAGGTTTACTGCATTCATCTATGTGGAGCTGTATTTATTCGCTTTCTATAAAAGGTTTAAAACAATATACCTCGAAGGCTTCGGGAGTTTTTATCTCAGCAGTATTTGGTGGGGCAGTTTTTACCCTGCTTCAAGGTGCAATGGCAGACCTTTTTGGTTCATGGCGCTGGACATGGTGTCTTACCCTGGTGTGCGAATTACTGATATTGTTATACGCTTTAGTTGGATCACAGCCCAGAGAAAAAGATATTATATAAACAATTAAAACCGTCGCATGTACTTAATTTTAAGTTCCGGCGGGACGCGATATAATAATGCATTGCAATGTGTTATTCTAAAGTATAAAGAATACAAAAATGACAAATTCAAATAAAATCAAAGTAGCCTGTTTTGGCGAAGTGTTATGGGACCTTTTTCCGGGGAAAGAGAAAAGTGCCGGAGGAGCACCTTTTAACGTTGCTTACAATCTTTTTAAAATGGGGATTGATTCCCGAATGATCAGTAGTGTAGGAGATGATGATCCGGGGAGGGAAATTATAAAAAAAATAGACAGTTGGAACATGCCGGTTAAGAGCATACAACTGAACAAGAATTATTCAACCAGTACTGTCGTTGCCACATTTGATGAGCACAAGGAAGCACATTATGATATTGTGACCAATGTAGCCTGGGATTTTATTGAAGCAACACCTCAGGATATAGAGCTGATTAGAAATGAAGATGCTCTTGTTTTTGGCTCACTTGCAACAAGAAGTCCGCAATCTAAAAACACACTTTTTACCTTGCTTGAAAACAGTACGTTTAATGTTTTTGACATAAACCTAAGGAAGCCACATTATGATTTAAGTGTCATTAAAGACCTTTTGCATAAATCTCACCTTGCCAAATTCAATAAAGCGGAATTATTGCTGCTAAGAGAATTTTTAGGAAAGAAATACGATTCAGAAGAAGATATTGTCAGCTATTTGCAAGATACTTTCAAATTGCCCGAAGTTATAGTATCAAAAGGAAGTAAAGGCGCACTTTATGCCAGCGATGGTAATTTTTACCTGTATCCGGCTGTAGATATCGTAGTGGCCGATACCGTAGGAAGCGGAGATGCCTTTTTAGCAGGTTTCTTATCTAAAAGACTTGAAAAAGCAGCCTCAATAGACGATATAATGAAACAGGCAGTAAGCTTAGGCGCCTATATAACATCAAAAGAAGGAGCATGTCCTGAATATGAAATATCAGATTTTAAACTTTTCACAAAGACACAAAATAGTCATTCACGAGAAGAGGAACTTAATGACGCTATTGTAAATCATTAAATTATTGAGATAAAGTAAAGGCAGCTGATGTATTAATTGGCTGCTTTTACTGCATTTAGCCAACACAATTATTTTGGCAAAAAAACGACTGGCTAATTTAGGCAGGTTATTAGTTTTAAACTGGAGTTTTCAGTATTTTTGCACTTCTAAAAAATCCTCATGAATTCCCCTGTAAAAGCCATCAATCCTATTTATAATCTGCAATTTGGATTAGTCTGTTTAAGTTCCTTACTTTTTTCTGCCAGTTTTAATATGCTGATTCCTGAACTTCCGGAATACCTGAGCAATATGGGCGGAGCAGAATACAAAGGATTAATCATTGCACTTTTTACATTAACAGCAGGAATCTCAAGACCTTTTAGCGGCAGGCTGACTGATACATTGGGTAGAGTACCTGTTATGGCAGTTGGTTCTATTGTTTGTTTTGTCTGCGGTATTTTATATCCCGTTTTAGGAACAGTTTCCGGGTTTTTATTTCTAAGGTTAATTCACGGATTTTCTACCGGATTCAAACCTACGGCAACTGCAGCTTATGTTGCAGATATTGTTCCAAGAGAGCGCTGGGGCGAAGCTTTAGGTTTACACGGATTGTGTTTTTCGATAGGTATGGCTCTTGGACCCGCTATTGGGAGTTCGATTAAATTGTATTCTTCTATGAACATGCTTTTTTATGCTTCTTCTGTTTTTGCACTTCTTTCTATTGTTATTTTAATGAACATGAAAGAAACCCTGAAACACAAGCAGCGTTTTAGCCTTCGTATTTTAAAAATTTCAAGAAAAGATATTATTGCCCTCGAAGTACTTCCGGCAGCTATCGTGACTTTTCTTTCTTATATGGCTTATGGTGTGATCCTAACGTTAATTCCTGACTGGAGCCAGCATTTAGGGATTGCCAACAAAGGCTTATTTTTTATGGTCTTCACGATCACTTCAGTTATGATTCGTTTTGGCGCCGGAAAAGCTTCTGATAAGTACGGTCGTCTTAATTTGATAGGTATTGGACTTTTCTTATTGATTATATCACTGGTAATTGTTGGATTTTCGACATCAATTACCGGATTTTTGGCAGGAGCCGCACTCTATGGCGTTTCTACCGGAATTGTCTCTCCGGCTTTAAATGCCTGGACTGTCGATATGAGTTTTGCTGAACACCGTGGCAAAGCCATGGCCACAATGTATATTGCCCTGGAAGCAGGGATAGGCCTTGGGGCACTTTTTGCCGGATGGGTGTATCAGGATGTGATTGCAAAAATTCCAATGCTGATGTATGGCAGTGCAGCAATGGTTTTCTTAGCCCTGGGATATGTTTGGTTTCAGTTTAAACAAAACAGCAAAACCTCTAAAGTCATTTGATTTTAGAGGTTTTGTTTTAGAGATTCTCTTTTTATTTTTTTGCCAAAAGAAACTCATTACTTGATTCAACTTTAGCATATAAGCCGTCAAGAGCATTTAATCCGGCTAAGTAAGCAGTGTTTATTTGTTTTGCAGAAACTGTTTCGCCATTTAATTCACGATCTCTCGTAGCAACGGCATCACTAATTAAGATGTTCTTAAAACCATTATCCATAGAGGCTCTCACTGTAGCATCGATACAAACATCTGTCATCATACCTGCAAAAACTAAATTGGTAATTTTATTTTCCTGCAGATACTCTAATAATTTAGTATCTCTAAAACTATTAGGATAGTTTTTTGTAATTACCTTTTCATCGGCAAGCGGGGAAACTATTTTATTAATTTCGGCACCCTTTGTGGCCGGTAGAAAAAAGGTAGCGCCTTCTTGTAGCGCGATGTGCTGTATGTGTATTACAGGCATTTTGTTTGCTCTGAAATATGATAATAACTCTTTTGCTTTAAGTGCCGCTTTTTCAGCATCTACAAGTTCCATAGTTCCACCAGGGAAATAATCATTTTGGATATCAATGATAATTAATGCCGTTTTTTCTGTTTTTGTGTTTTCCATTTCTTTTGTGTTTTGCGTATTATTTTGTTGAGGTAAATCGTTTTTTTTATTGCAGGCTATTGTAGTAGCGATTAGCAATAGTATTGCAGCTGTTTTTTTCATTTTGTTATTTGTTTTTAAGTTTTAAAATTTGATTAAGGGTGCGTATCTATGGTATTTATAAGATTAAATTCTTCCAACTTGTGAACAAGTATAAGACAAGTATGAATTTGCTTCGTCTTTCATTATTAGGTTATTAATTGTATTAATTTGTTAGTGTAATTAATTTCGCAAACTAAATAGACACATTGAAATTGGTGCAAATTGGTGTAATTCGTGTTCGAAATTGAGTTATTATATTGGCATCAAAACGTGGTTGTAATTTTTATCATTTTTTATTATTTGTCATCTCTCATTTTTTTTTCAAAGGTATTGTGAAGCAAAAAATATCGACGTTGAACTAGTTCACCAAATGCTTTGAAGAGGAGATTTTAGAATAATTTATTAAAAAGTATCATTTTTTATAATAGAGTCCGGCGTAATAACCCGTATTTTTTTCTAAATTAGATTACTGAGAAGAAAACGATTGTTTACTATATTATACGATATATAAAATGAGAAACTATAGAAGTAAATTTATTTCAGTTATCAAATGACAGAGCATAATCTATTTTACGAAAATATAAAGAAGCATGTAGCTTTTTCTGAAAGTGAGTTTGCAAAACTTAGCTCGTTTTATCATATTGAAGAAATACAAAAGAACCAAATGATACTTTCTGAAGGAGAAATTTGTAATTTTGAAGGATATATATTAGAGGGTTGTTTTAAGATTTTTTATCAGGAAGACAATATAAAAGAGCATATCTTATATTTTGCGGTCGAAGATTGGTGGGTTTTGGATATTGGCAGTTTTGTGTCAGGAACACCTTCAAAACTAAATATTCAGGCTTTAGAAGATTCAAAGGTTATCATGATTAGTAAAGAGCAAAAAGAAAGATTATATCAGGAAATACCAAAAACCGAAAGACTTTTTCGACTCATGAATCAAAAAGCCCTCGAGTCAATTCAATTGCGTATGATTAGTATGCTCAATAAAACTGCCGATAAACGTTATGTAGAATTTAAAAATAAATATCCAACACTTGAACAAAGAATTCCTCAGCATCAAATTGCAGCTTATCTGGGTATTTCGCATGAATTTTTAAGCAAGATCAGAAGAAAGTTACTGTAAAAAAATCTGTGGAGAGTAAAAAAATTACCGCAGAGAACGTAAAGTCTTTTTTTAGTTTGAGCTTTTTTAAAACAATTATGGTTGAAAAAATTCGGCAAAGTCGCAAAGAAAATGGATGTAAACTTGGCGGCTTTGCGCGAAATCCATTCGGCAAAAGAATTATATATTTTTCTTTAACTTAATGATATTAGCTGAAGCTTCGGGATTGCGAACTTTTTTATACTTTTATAACCCTTCTTAGACAAAAATCTTTGGGAGCTTTGCGGTAAAAAATAATTAGGCTATTTTTATTTAGCGTTAATCCCTATAAATCCCTCTGCAGCAAGTCATTTATAGAAACCCCAATCATTCATTTTGTCTTTATGGTATTGGAGAAGCCATTTTTCCATTTTTTGAAGCAGCTGAACTTCTTTTGGTTTACCCATAGGATCTTCCAGCCCATTTATTGTCCTGCTGATATTAAATTTTTTGTCTTCGAAAACGCAGGTAAATTTGGGAAATTCATTATGCGAAACAATCCAGCTGTCGCGTAGCGTTTTTTTAATTTGAAATTTTTTCATTTTAGAAAATAGGAATCATTATCGCTTTTTATCCATGCTATAAACTGCAATTATACAGCTTTATTATATTCAATTCTTATTTTAAAGTAAAGATAACGCGAAATAATCTTTGAATATACCTGCTGAAACTATTGCACAATACGTTTGCTAAGGGCTATTTTAATTCCAAGTGCGATATATACCAATCCGGAAACGCGACTCATCCAAAGACTTATTTTTGGATTTTGTAACACCTTTTTTGTAAAGAAAGAGGCGCTAAATGTAATAAGAACACACCACACAAGATCAATAAGTATGTAAATAATGCCCAATGAAAGAAAAGGGTTAATAATCCCCTTATAATTTGGATCTATGAATTGTGGAAAAAAAGCTAAGAAGAATAAGGCAACTTTAGGATTAAAAACATTGGTAACGACGCCAGAAACATAAATTTTGAGCATCGAGTCCTTTTTATCTGCTTCTAGTTTTGTAACGCCTCCTTTTTTAGATAATAAACTCATGATTCCAAGATAAATTAAATAGGCTGCACCCAAATATTTTACAATAGAGAATGCAAGTGCTGATTCTGCCAAAATGATAGACAGTCCTAAAACAGCGAGCGTAATATGAAATAATACACCAGACAATATTCCTAAAGAAGAATAAATGCCAGCTTTCCATCCCTGAGATATAGTTCTGTTCAGAATATAGATTGTGTCTACTCCCGGTGTAAGTGCAAATATGATAACGGCCAGTATAAATGTTTCCAAGTGAATAATTCCCATAATATTGTATTATTAGTGTGTCATTTTTATTAAAACTTTCCTTTTTAAAGCTTGATGCTTAGAAAATTTTGTGCGATACGAAGTTATAAAAGGAAAAGTAAAACCAAACATAATATTTCACTATTTAAATTGAAGAATATCTTTTTAAATGGGAATCTTAAAACCATTTAACCCAAACAAATGTATAAACAGATAATCGATATAAAATATTGATTATATATCTTTTAAGGTAATTTTTTAGACTTTTAAACTCGAATAATTTCTATAAAACGCCCACAAATTTTCCTGATTTTAACAATATTTTAGAAAATAGATCTTTAAATATATTTGATGTCTGTTACAGTATTATAAGAGATTTTGTGAAGTAATTAATATGGTTTTAGAAAAATTCTTACACAACAAATCAAAAAAGACAAAAAGTTAACTTTCTTATTATTAATTAATTAAAATTAATGAATCGATTTCGTTAACATTTTTTTTATAAAAAAAACAATTAAAATTTTGGCACTAAGATTTTTAATTTACCTTTGTTCTACCAAATTAGTAGAATTTAAAAATAAGTTAAATACCAAAGATTAAAGATTATCAAATAAAAAATGTTGTTTTTGAGCAAGGAACCATTTAGTCATTCGCGATAGGTTGCCTACAGTCAAAATTCTTAAATCCCTAATTTATACAAATTTTTAATAAAAAGGAACTCTGGTTTTTAGGGTTAAATTTTCTATTGGTCAATGTAACGAATAGTAATCTAAAATAAATTAAAAATGAAAAAACGAATGCATAGCTGATAAAAAAAATACCATTTCTGTTGCAGCAGAAATGGTGAAGCTTAAAGAAATTGTTCATCTCTATAAGGAAAACGAAAGTGGAGTAAATCTTTTTTCGGGTCGCCTTATTTATTAAACCAAAACGAAAGTAATGAAAAGAAAATTAAACAGACATATATGGTTATGTATTTTATTGATTTCCATAGGAATTAAAGCTCAGGAGACCAAGCCATTAATTCAGTCCAGACTTGAAGGAACAGTAATCGACGCTGTTACAAAAGAACCAATTATTGGTGCTTCGATAAACATTAAAGGGACTACACACGGGGCTGTAACAGATTTTGACGGGAAGTTTTACTTTCAAACCGGGCAAAAACTTCCTTATACATTAATAGTAAGTTACCTGGGATATAAAAAAGCTGAAATTGTAGCCAATTCAAATCCCGTTACCGTTTCTCTTACTGAGGAACAAAATGCTTTGTCTGAAGTTGTAGTTACTGCACTTGGTATTACAAAAGAAAAGAAATCTTTAGGATATACTACTCAGGCGCTTAAAGGAAAAGAGTTGTCAGAAACAAAAGAAACGAATTTTTTAAATGGTCTTAGCGGTAAATTAGCCGGAGTACGTATTACTAATTCGCAAGGAGATATGGGATCTTCACGTATCATTATTCGTGGAGAAACTTCTATATCCGGAAACAACCAGCCGTTATTTGTGGTAGATGGAGTTCCGGTAGACAACTCACAATTGAGCTCTGTTGGTGGAGCTGCTGCTTCTCGTGATTTTAGAAATGCAATTGCCGATTTGAATCCTCAGGATATCGAAACATTAACAGTATTAAAAGGACCTAATGCGGCTGCTCTTTACGGTTCGCGTGCAGCGCATGGTGTTGTTCTTATTACTACAAAATCAGGAAGAGGTCAACAAGGATTAGGCATAAGCTTTAGTTCAGGTATTACCGTTTCTCAAGTTGCTACTTTACCAAGATTTCAAAATTCTTTTGGACAGGGATCAAACGGAAAGTTTAGTTACGTAGATGGTAAAGGTGGAGGAATTAATGATGGTGTTGATGAAAGCTGGGGACCTAAAATGGACGGACGCCTTATTCCTCAGTTCAATTCTAACGGGGTAGCAGTTCCTTTTGTGGCGCATCCTGATAATGTGAAAAACTTTTTTAATACTGGTCTTACTTATGACAACAGTATTTCGATAGCAAAATCAGATGAAAAATCAGATTTCCGTTTAGGAGTAAACAATCAAAAACAATTAGGAACAGTACCTAATAGTGAAATAAACAAAACAAACTTTACGGTTAACACGAATTACCAAATATCCAAAAGTATAAAGGTAGGGGTAACAGCGAACTATATTGTTACAACTGCTCCAACTTTACCGGGTGGACCAACAGGTAACCGTGCTGCAGGTGTAATGTTACAGTTTCTTTGGTTCGGACGTCAGGTAGATACAGATGCACTTAGAGACAATAGAGATGTTAACTGGAACAATAGCTATTATAGCAATCCGTATTGGAATGCTTATTACAATACTACAAGCCAACAACGTAATCGTTTTATAGGAGATATCCATTTAGAAGCAAAACTTGCAGACGGACTTCTTTTTAAATTCCGTACCGGAGTTGACTATTATAACGATCGTAGAAAATACGAGATTAAATATGGTACAAACGGAACTCCTTTTGGATCTTATGCTGAAGATGCTTACACAGTAGACGAAAGAAATACAGAGGGTATTTTTACGTATACGAAAAAAGTAAATGACGATTTTACTATAGATGCCCTTGCCGGATTCAACGAACGTAACCACAGTGATGCCAACAATTATCAAAAGGCGCCACGTCTTGCTGTACCTGATTTGTACACATTAACCAATTCACGTGATCCGTTGACTTCATCAAATTATTTCTCAGAATTAAAAGTATATAGTGTATATGCTTCTGCCCAGGTAGGTTATAAAAACTATGCGTTTTTGAATGTAACCGGACGTAATGACTGGTCATCGACATTGCCAAGTAACAACCGTTCTTATTTTTATCCTTCTGTTAGTGGTAGTTTAGTATTGTCTGATGCATTGAATTTAAAAAGCAATACACTTGACTTCTTAAAACTGCGTGGTGGCTGGTCTGAAGTAGGTAACGATGCAGATCCGTATCAATTGGCTACAGTTTACGATTTTCAAACTGCATTTGACGGAAATCCAATTCAAACTTCTTCTAAAAAGAAACTTAATGAGAACCTGAAACCAGAGACAACACGTTCTACTGAGGTAGGTCTTGAATCTTCTTTCTGGAAAAACAGATTGCATCTTGATGTTGCTTATTATAACACAAATAGTTTCGACCAGATTCTGGAGATAAAAACAACTAATGCGAGTGGTTATAATTCACAATTAATCAATGCCGGTAAAATAAACAACCATGGTATAGAAATTCAATTGGACGGAAGCCCTATTCAAACGCGTGATTTTAAATGGAATGTGGGTGTAAATTATTCAAGAAATATTAGTAAAGTAGATGTTCTTGACTATGAAAAACAGATTCAAAATTACACAATTGCTTCCTCAGGTGGTGTTGATGTATTGGCATCTGTAGGACAAGCTTACGGTGCACTTTATGGTACAGCTTATTTGCGCGACACAAATGGAAATATAGTAGTAGGGGCAAACGGTTTACCGCAAGCTGATCCAACAAAGAAAGTATTAGGACATTATACTCCGGACTTTTTAGGTGGTATTACAAATACATTGACATACAAGAATCTTGAACTTTCATTTCTTGTGGATGCCCGTGTAGGTGGAGAACTTTTTTCAGGAACGAACAGAACAGGTACTTATACTGGTGTATTAGATCAAACGATGCCAGGTCGTGATGCTGCAAATGGAGGATTAAATTATTATGTAACAGGTACTACGAAAACTTTATTGAATGGTGGTACTGCTCCAAACGGAGCTGTAGTATATGATGATGGTATGATCTTTAATGGTGTACACGCTGACGGAACGCCAAACAATCAGGTAATTAGCGCACAGGAATATTACAAAGCGTCATACAATATTAGTGAAGCTTATATCTACAGTTCAACTTTTGTAAAACTAAGAGAAGTAAAACTAGCGTATAATTTCAATAAAACATTTGCTAAGAGACTAGGTTTTCAGGCAGCTAGTATCACTGCTGTAGGTCGTAACTTGTTTTTTATCTACAAAGACGTACCAAATATAGATCCTGAATCAGCTTTTAATACAGGAAACGGGCAAGGATTGGAAAGTTTGGCATTGCCAAGTACCAGAAGTTTTAGCCTTAATGTTAATCTTAAATTTTAAAAACACGAAATCATGCTAAAAAAACTAGCTTATATAACGCTGTTTGCAGTATCACTGGTCTCTTGCAGCGACAGTCTGGATGAAATTAATAAAAATCCAAATGCAACCGAAACGCCTTTAGCACCTTATTTGTTAACAGGATCATTAAAACAAGGAGCTGATATCTATTGGGGATCAGATAATAACTTTAATTCATCTTTGTTATTTGTTCAGCACTGGGCTAAAATTCAATATACTGAACCGGACAGATATGATGTATCTAATACTTCATTCACTACTTTATGGAATACAGGATATGCAACTTTAATCACGGATTTGAACACGATTTTGAAATTTTCAGATCAGCAGGCAAATTCAAATTATAAAGGGATTGCATTAACTCTTCGTTCATGGACTTTCTTATTATTAACAGATGCTTACGGAAGCATTCCTTATAAAGAAGCAGGTCTAAAAGTAACGCCGGCATATAATACTCAAAAAGAAGTATATATCGGATTATTGGAAGATTTAAAACAAGCTCAGTCTTTGTTGAGTGCAACAAATGGTACCGTTACAGGTGATTTAGCTTATAAAGGCGACATCTCAAAATGGAAAAAACTTGTAAACTCGCTTCGTTTGCGTATTGCTTTGAGAATTTCTGATAAAGAACCTGCTTTAGCAAAACAAGCTGCAATTGATGCAACAACTGATGCTGCAGGAGTATTGAGCAGCAACAGCGATACCTTTAAGTTTACTTACATCAGTTCGCCTCAGCAAAATCCAGCTTCGGCCTGGTTTGAAACTCGTGATGATTTCCGTATTTCAAAAACTTTGGTTGATAAGCTAAACGAGTTAGCTGATCCGCGTTTGCCAGTTTATGCTCAATTACCAACGGATGCAACGGTAGGTAAATATCTAGGTGGTGCTAATGGATTATCAAACAGTGATGCCAACAGTCAGGGTTTTGCTAAAACATCAAAACCGGGAACATACTTTTTGACTTCCACATCGCCAGCTGTAATTGTTTCTTATTCAGAAACGTTATTCAATCTTTCTGAAGCAGTAGCTCGTGGTTTTATTGCCGGAGATGCTGAGCAGCTTTACAAAAGTGCAATTACGGCATCATTCAATCAATTTGGGATTACAGATGCGACAGCTATTACGAAATATCTTAATCAGACATCTGTGAAGTATGATGCAACCAATTATGCCAAATCTATAGGTACACAAAAATGGATCGCATTTTTTGGACAAGGTCTGGATGCTTTTGTAGAGTGGAGAAGACTTGATTATCCTGTATTGACTGCCGGTCCGTCTACTGTCTTGAATGGACAGATTCCTTCTCGTTTCTTTTACCCGGGTACAGAACAATCGTTGAACGGAACTAGTTACCGTGCCGCAGTATCTGAACAAGGAAAAGACTTGCTTACGACAAAACTATGGTTTGATGTAAAATAAATCAGACTCCTAAAAGGATACTTATCTTTATAAAACAAAAAAGCTAAATCGAAAGATTTAGCTTTTTTTATTTCTATAAGTGTAGGTTTGTTTTGATCAATTCAAGCTGCCGGGTTAATCATATGTGGTTCCTCGGAGAATGTTATGAAGTGTATAAAAACGAATGCTATGACGAATAAATCTCCAGGAATGGCTCAAAAAAACATATAAGTTTTTCATTTTCAGAAGGGGAGAAATCGCGCTAGCTATTGCACATAGAAAATAACCAATCTTTGCCGAGCCTCTAGTACGCTTTCTATCCCGAAGCTTCGGGACTTTGCCGAATGATCTGGAAAAAGGTGCAAAGCCGCCACGTTTACATTCATTTTCTTTGCGACTCTACGACTTCGCGCGAAATCTTTTAGCTATAATTGTCCTTAAAAAAAGCTTAACTTAATTCGAAAAGGCTAAAATGCCTGCACAAAGCTGATTGTTAAACGGGTCCCATTTTCTTTTACATAATTCATATTATTAGATTGCCATTGAGAAATAACGCTATAATAATCCTTGTTAAATAAATTCTCTATACCAAAACGAACAGTACTTTTTTCTCTAAATGTATAGCTGGAAGAAAGGTTGAAAGCCGTGAAAGATTTGATAGGTCCTGTACCATAAGTATAAGCACCATTGATAGGTTCAAATCGATCTCTACCAGAAGTATTGATCATTTGCAAAAATATTGACCAAGCCTCAAGAGGTCTAAAAACGGTATAAGCTACTATTTTAGGCGGATTGATACGATCACCTCCTAAGTATACTTTTTTATCAACAACTTCACGTTTTCCTTCTGTAAAAGAATAATTAGCTCCAATATCAATTTTTGGATGAAGACGATATTTTGCCGACACTTCAAAGCCATAAATTTTTTCGGGAGATCTTGAAATTTGTGGATTACCATCAACATATACATAAGAAGCGCCTAATTTTGAAGTGCTGTAATAAACGGCACCTTCATAAGAAAGTTTATCGAAAGATCCTGAAAAACCAAATTCATAATTATTTGCCGTAACCGCTTTTATCGAAGTATTACTTACTGTGTTTTCTTTTGCAGCACGCAGAACCAAACCTAAATCAGCAACACTGAAACTCTGTGAAAAACTGACAAAAGGTTTAAATAAATTCCATTTTGTATAACGTAATCCGGCATTAAACATTAGTGCATTAAAATCTAATGCTCCGCCATTAACAGCAATTCCGCCACCCACATAAGTTCCGTTTACATAATTGCGAATACCAATAGTGGTATAATCAGGCACATCGATGTTGACATTTTCAAGCCTTAAACCCGTTTTTAAAACTAAATTTGGACCAAACATATTTTTAAGCTGAAAATACGGTGCCAAATTGTTCATTTTCATTTCAGGAATTACTGATCTTCCATCAGTAAGATGCGTATCTGTTATATCAGAAAGAATATCCAATCCGTAAATCAGATCGCCGGATAACAAAGGACTGAATTCGTAAGGAGTACTAAAATTCAAACGAAAACCCAGCTTTTTGCTTTGTGTAGCAGGCTGCCCATTATTTTCAAAAAAGTCACTATAATTAATTAAAGTAAGATAATCTTGAAAATACAGCGTAGCATTCACATCCGTATTTCCAATGAAATTCTTTCCTATATAACTTAAACTTGCGTTATGATTATAAGGAGTTCCTTCCGGCTCTCCTGGGCGCTGTCCTCTTATACCGATAGTTGGCGAATCAAAATTGCCATAAACTCCAGCCTTAGCAATGTAATCCGTATGTTGCGTGCTTTCGAAATAATTATACATTAATTCTAACCGATTATTTTGATTTATGTCATAGCCAATTTTAGCAAAAGCATTCCAGTTTCGAAGATCATTCATTCCGTATTCCGGAGAAAGTACACGGCCTTTTGCATCACGATAAAGTCCCGTCTCTTCATAACGTCCACTCACAACATAATCGATCTTGTTTATTTTACCGCTCAATAATTGAGATACAAAAAAACCAGCCGTTCCTTTAGGTTTAATGAGAGAAAATGCTGTCCCGGCTTCTGTTGATCCGCTAATTGCCTTGTCCTGATTTGCTCGTTTAGTGATGTAATTGATAAGACCACCATCGGCACCATTTCCGTAAATAGCAGTTGCACCCTTGATAACCTCTACACGATCTAAGACAGTAGGATCAAGAGAGCGCATGTCTTTAGCCCCATCTCTCAAAGGCGTAGATTGCGGGATACCATCAATCATAACTAATACACGGCGACCGCGTAAAGTCTGACCCAAATTTTGAGTTCTGTTCGTGCTAAAACCCAAACCAGGAACTGATGCACCTAAGATATCACTAAGGTTAGAGCTAATACTTAATTGTTGCTGTAGTTGTTTTTTTGATACTATAGTGACAGAAGAAGGAACTTCATTTAAGCTTTCTGCCTGCCTTGATGCAGAGACCACAATTTCCTGCAATTCATTATCTGCTGATGATTTATCAGGCAAGATACTGTCCTGAATTTTAGTGTTTTTGTTTTTTTCTTTATTCGTATTTGTTTTGGTAATTTGTTGTGCAGAAAGTGAACTTATTGAGAAGAACACCAATAGTAGGATAGAAAATTTTAACATCGCTTATTTAGACTTAATTAAGATAAATACAAATATATTAAATGTAATAAAAATAACAAGGGTAATATTGCAGTGTTTTTTATTATCGGAGATTTTATTGACACGAAATATATTGATATTCAATACAACTAAAGAATATGAAGCATAATATGAGCAGGTTAAAATTACGGATATCTATAAGGTCAAATACAAATTAGAAACAGGGAAAGTTGTCTGATTTAGAAGTTCTTATATAAATTTTCGATATAAGTACTTATTTTTCAGAGTTGTACTGTTAATTTTACTATATTTACCACCAATAAATAATTATTAAGATGCAAGAAGGTACAGTAAAATTCTTCAATGAAGAAAAAGGTTTTGGATTTATAACACCAAAGAATGGTGGAAGTGAAATTTTCGTTCATGTTTCAGGTTTATCAGAAAATATTCGTGAGAATGACGAAGTACGTTATGACATCGCAGAAGGTAAAAAAGGACCAAATGCAGTAAACGTTGTAGTAGCTTAATCTACTAAGAAAAAGCACAAAAGAACACCTGCCAATGGCAGGTGTTTTTTTGTGCCAAAAAATTACTTAATTATTGGTTGGCCTTTTTGTACGGTTTTACAATATAAGCTAGTTAAGTCTTTCAGTGCTTGTTATTCTTAAACAATGCTCAGCTCCAAGATAGAGCGGATCTCCATGTTTCTCAGACCAAAAACCTTCCAGGACATCTTTAGTAATACAGCGGTAAACGGCAACTCCTTTATAAGTTTTAGTATCATCTCCCTTATAGCTAAAATTGATTACCAAAATATTGTCTTTAAAAAAACCGTGTCCCTTTTGTTGCTGAGTATTATTAATAATCCATTGCGCAATAATTCGGTTGTTTTCATCCAGAGATAAATTCAAAATACCTTTGTAAGTTGTTTCCGGATTCTCATCCTGATTACTTCCGGTGATAGAATAACTTCCAGTTAGATCTTGTATTGTCATTTGTTAGTCTTTATATAATATTTTAATAGGGCAGAAGTGTGTGAAGTAAATCTTTAATTTAATAAAATAGAGGGAATTATTGATCACGGAAAGTAAATTTTACTTTCGATTTATTGCATCAGCTATTTTTCCGATACTAAATAATAAGAAGGTTCCTGAAAATAAACCAATAATAAGGTAAAGAAAATAGTTTTCAGTAGGATAATTTAAATTTTTCATCAAATACAGAACCCCTAAGCACACAAAGAACATTCCTATAAAAAACATGAGATACTTTACCAGAAAGTCTTTTTTGGGTAAAAAATATTCTTTTTCAGGATTTTCAGGATTGTAATATATTGGTGTCACTTCTCCAATTTTGCATAAAGAATTGCTTTTACCTTTTACAGTATAAGTTTTAATGCCATTTTGATCTTTATGAGAAAAAGTAAAAACGGGAATTGTCAAAGAAGGTGAATCACCAGTCGACTTTTCAGTAGAAAAGTAAATCATTTTAGCTTCTTCAAGCAGTCCGTTTCTTTTAAGTCTTGACTGAATTCTATGTGTCAAAAAAGAAAAGATAATCGCTATCGTTCCCATTAAAATCATAAAGATATTCCAGAAATAGGCTTCCATAATTCGTTGTATATTTAATTACTGTAATGCTCTTTGTTATTTTTTATAAACTTAACTCTCACGTTTTTAATTGTTTTTTAATTTGTGATGTATAAAAACGATATCGAGGTCAGGCTAAAATACGATAAAATAGATTTCTTCAACAAAAATTTCATTTCACTAAACAGATATTTTTTATTTTTCATTATTAATGAGCTTTAATTTATATCCGCACATTAGATATTCTGCAACAAACTGTGGAAATAACATGGAATCAGTACCGTGATGCCTAAAAAAAACACACCAATAATAAGTCTTCATCCCAATAAAAAATTGACTTATGTACTTACAGTTTGTACTTTTGCCTTTATGAATGATAATTTTATAAATGAATATTTCGGCATAGGAATCCAAAATGGTAAGACGCCTGAAAATTTAGGAGTTTTGTGGCGAACAGCTCAGAATTTAGGAGCTACTTTTATATTTACTATTGGCAATCGATATGCCAAACAAGCCTGCGACACTCATGATGCAGTAAAAGCAATACCATATTTTCATTATGATACTTTCGAAGCTTTTTTTGATAACTTACCAAAAGGAGCGCGATTAGTTGGTGTTGAATTAGATGAGCAAGCTTCAGATTTAGAAACCTTTGAACATCCGCGACGTTGTGTCTATTTATTAGGAGCAGAAGACCATGGTTTGTCCAGAAAAGTAATGGATAAATGCCATAATTTAATAAAATTCAAATCAGAGAAAAGCTTAAACGTTGCAGTGGCAGGAAGTATTATTATGTACGACAGAAACTTACCCAAACCACGTTCTTAAAGTTAAAGAAGTTAATTACTTGACTGTCATGTCCTGATCTTATAATGACAAAACCCTGTAAAACCAAAAGGTTCACAGGGCTTAATTTGTATTCTAACTAAAAACTAATTCATGCTTTAATACACTCGTTGAATTATAAGAGTATGTATTATTTAACTCTAAAACTTACTTTTCTAACTAGTTTTCTAGCAGCGTCTGAGTCTTTGTCTACAGAAGTGTCTTCGCCAGCTGCAATAACATTTAACCTTGAAGGATTAATGTTTGCTTTTACCAACACATTTTTCACACTATTCGCTCTTGCAGTTGATAATTTATCGTTGTATGCAGATTTACCTATTTCATCAGCGTGACCAATAATATCAACTGACGCCGAAGGATTGTTTCTTAGATAATTTAAGATAAAGTCGATCCCTTCTGTCGAAACATTTGTTGGAGTAGATTTACTAAAATCAAAATAAGTACACACGTAACCACCATTAATTAGGTTTTTAATCAATTCATTGTTACTTAAAACAGGTGATTTATCAGTAGTACTTCCGTAAGTTTTTAATAAATAATTTTCTAATTCATCAGGAACGTTATTGTTATTTAAGTCAATTGATTTTCCTTTTGTGTTCACCATAACACCCGAAATAGTATTTGGTTCTTCATCTAAATAATCAGGAACACCATCTTTATCAGTATCTAACATTGAAGTTTCAATATCAGTAATTCTTTTTTTCAAGTCATCGATTTCTCCTCCGTTATCAATAACCCAGTCAGCATGTTTTTCGTTCTTACCTAAGTAAACAGTTAAACCTACCGTTCCATTAAAAAGAATTCCTGAGAAACCTCTTGTATTAGCTGCGCTGGCAGCATCGAAAGCCTGATTTTGATTAGTATTCAGAATAGTTGTGAAATCTCCCGTCAAAACGATTCTGTTAGATAATTTAATTTGTCCCGTTACACCAGCCATAAAATTACCCATTCTGTCTTTTATTGACGAATTTTGATCTTCCAGTTGCGCTAAACCAAAACCGGCATGACCTAATAAACCGATAGTATTGGTCCAGGTTTCAAAATTCATAATCCTTGCTAAGTTAGCCACAGCCTGAATGTCTGCTCTGTAATATTTAGTATCAAAATCTATAGAATTATTTTTTCCGGTAAAGCTATTGTAACCAAAGTCAGCTTTTAAACCAAACTTATTGTTAAACATGTACCTAACTCCCAAATCAAGAACATAAGGACTTGGTGTTGATGTAAAATAACCGGAAGACATTGGTCTTTGTGGTTTGTTAACTCCTCCCGCAAATTCAATAGAAAATTTGTTAAAATCAGTTTTTGAACTTTTTTCAGTTTTGTTTTGAGCACTTAACGTTGTTATTGCACTGGCAAAAGCGAAAGTAAGTATTAAATTTTTCATTTTTATTATTGTTTAAATTTTTGCGCAAAACTAGAAGGCAATTTTTGATAAAAAAAATGAGCAGTAAAAAATTAGGGCAATTTACGCTGTAATTATTGTTTTAAAGTTGTCTTTTAAGAGGCTAATAAAAGAGATTTTTTATGTGATTTTTAATTTATGTAGTTGATTTTTAATTAGTTGTTTGTTTGTTCTTAAAACCATTGCTTTTTGCAATAAATTAAATTTCTATTATAAAAAGAAAGTTTTTTGTATTTATGGGTAATTGATACCACTGTAAACAAACTAATTTTCTTGAAAGAATTAAAAAAAATCTATCACTTGTATAACTAATAATTGGTCGTGTAAAAACGAAAAAGTTTTGATGAGATAAATATTGGTTATGTAATGTCCAACTAATTTTATTTCCGGATTTTTCTGATTCATTTTTTAGATTGTTTCCATCATTTAGGGAATTTCTTTTTTTTTTAGAACACAGTTAGAAAGAGATAAAATGCTCATTGTAGAAAAAATTCTACATGAGGCTGAGCATTATTCTATAAAGCTTTGATTTTAATGGCAGTACTTTTGTTTTCAGAATCAGAAAGAGCTTTATGTTTTACAAATAGCGAATAATTTTTGTACTCTACATGTTATTATTATTTCTGAATTTCTAATTTTTAGAATTTTCTTTTGTTGTTGCAGGCGGCTTTTGTTTGTGATTTTAAACTTTACACAAAACAGTTAAATTAAGCCGCCTGACCAATAAAATATTGTTTAAGAATTTAAAAGTCTTGGCAGAATAATACAATAGAAAGTGAAATGATTAGTATTGGGATTATCATTAAGTTGAATTTAGTTAAAGTAATAAGTGCTATAAAGTTTTCCCTTTTTTAATACATCCAAAGATTTTGTTTTCTAAGTATAAAGGTGTGCTTAATCCTTTTTTTTAACCTGATTAAATTTTAAAAATGAAGTTCATTGTAAATTATACTACAGAGATGATGAAAAAGAAAGTACTTATATATGGAAATCAAAAATGCTTTTCGAAATACTTAAAATCTAAATTTCAGGATGTATTGGTTTTTGATGTATGTAAAAATTTTAGAGATCTTAAAGAAGAATTAGATACTTATTCAGTGATAGTGTTAGTAATCTATGCAGAAGAAGATTTATTTGATTTTTTTAAGATATACAGAAGTGAAATTCCTCTGGTAGTCTGTTCTTTCAATAAAAGAGTATTAGATTTTTTGATGGATTTAGAAAATTTATTTTTATTGGATACTTCAAAAATCAGATCAGAAATATTGAACCAACTGGGTTTTTATTTTAATGAAAGAATACTCGATGTTCAAATACCATTTGCTTCTGATAATTAAAAGCTTTTATTATTGATCGTTTACACATCGTGACTGTTATTGCAGGTATTTTAATCTTCATTTTTTACAAAACAACAAATCTTCTAAAACTTCAATGGAATATGGAGCAAAACACGAGGCAAAAATTTATTTGTTTTATTTATTAAATGTAATAATTTGAAAAAATGGATAGGTACAAGACGTTTTAAATTCTTGATTATACACTTCTATTTGTTTTTGCTCAAATTGATTTCCTTAAATTTTCTAAAGACTTACTTAATAATGTTATGCTTTTACAATCTTATTTCTAAAAATTAAAAGATTGTAAAGCACAATACCATTTCTTTTTTTTGAAGCTATTTTCATTATCGCACTTTTTTCAACTATTAAAACAAATGTTTTTCAGCTGACTTGTTTTGTAGAAAAAGTTCTACATAACATGGTTTTTTATTCTACATATTTATGATTTTAAGGATGTTAGATTTGCTGACTGATTAATTGTAGCAGCAAAAATATTTTTTTTACAGATCCCAAATCTAAAAAAACTTAACTAACCGTGTTCTGAAAAAATGAGGATTGATCTTTTTCTAAGTTTTTCCATTGGATTTAATTCTTATTAAAATTATTATTTTTTTAAAACTTTTTTTATGAAAAATTATTACTTATTATTCCTTTTAACGGGATTTGGTTTTTTGGGTCATGCACAGGTAGGTATTGGAACTCAATTGCCTAATGCATCAAGCCAGCTTGATGTTGTGGCTTCGAATAAAGGTATACTTATACCAAGAGTTGCATTAACAAGTACAATAGATAAAGTAACTATTGTTGAGGGAAATGTAAATAGTCTTCTAGTTTTTAATACACAAACAATTAAAGATATTACACCAGGATATTATTACTGGTATGTCGATAAGTGGTACCGTATAGGGACTGCTGGAACGGAAACTATAACAACGTTAGTAGATAATAATAATGGAACTGTTACTTATACAAATGAGAGTGGCACATCAGTAATAATTAATCTGGCTGCAGGTTTGCGAGGACTTCAAGGCATTCCGGGAATTGACGGAAAATCAATTACCGGAGGTACCGGAGCACCCGGCGCAACTACCCCAGGAAAAGACGGAGACACTTATGTAGATAATAGTACAGGAGATGTTTATGTAAAACAAGGCGATACCTGGGTAACAACAGGAAATATCAAAGGAGCAAAAGGAGATGATGGAAAAGATGGAGTTGATGGAAAATCAATTACCGGAGGTGCCGGAGCACCCGGCGGAACTACCCCAGGAAAAGACGGAGACACTTATGTAGATAATAGTACAGGAGATGTTTATGTGAAACAGGGAGATACCTGGGTAACTACAGGAAATATCAAAGGAGCAAAAGGAGATGATGGAAAAGATGGTGCTGATGGAAAATCAATTACCGGAGGTACCGGAGCACCCGGCGCAACAACTCCAGGAAAAGATGGAGATACTTATGTAGATAATA
>NZ_JAMZNK010000030.1 GCF_027980145.1 Flavobacterium azizsancarii
CCCAAAAGATACAAAAAAAAGAGTAGAAAACTTTTAGCTTCTACTCCTTTAATTAACAATTATTCCTGAAAAGGACTTTTTCAGTGCCCTCATTTATTTAGTCCGGCTTTTTTTGTTTTAATATTTTCTTGTCCTCACTTAGATTTACAAGATCACTCAAGAATTTATATTTAAAGCTTATACCAGAAGAGTGTGTTTTTTTTTAAGTTCATTTGCATATTTTGTCATCTCGACAAAGGAGAGATCACAAAAGAAACTAGACAAAGATTGGCGAATATTTGAACGGAAATACTACCGTGATCTCTCCTTCGTCGAGATGACAAAGAATGTGGTTACTTTCTGTAAAATAAAGACACTATAAGTCTTTTTAATCCTTAAAATCTGTAACTAAAAACTCAGCTCTAAACTTCATAAAAAAAATCCCCGAATAATTATATTATCCGGGGATTTCAATAAAAATCTAATTTTACTATTTTTTATTTATAATAGGAAAGTTTCTTGCGCGCATTAAAGCGTCAGACTTAGGAGCTCTTCCTCTAAAGTTTTCATAAGCTTTCTCCTGATCAATAGTATTTCCTACACTAAAAATATCATCATAAAGTCGTTTTGCAACTTCTTTATCATAAGGTCCTTTTCCTTCTGTAAAAGCCTCATAAGCATCTGCATTAATAACATCTGCCCATAAATAGCTATAGTATCCGGCAGCATATCCATCTCCAGAGAAAATATGTCCGAATTGAGGAATTCTATGACGCATTACAATTTCTGATGGCATATGAAGCGCATCTAAAGTCTCTTTTTCGAATTTATGAGGATCAATAGTTTCTGTTGCCAAGTGAAGTTTCATATCAATTAATGAACTTGAAATTGTTTCTACAGTTGAGAAACCTTCATTAAAATTAGCCGCTTTTTCAATTCTGTCTACCAAAGATTGTGGCAAAGGTTGATTTGTTTTGTAATGCAAAGCAAACTTATTCAATACCTCAGGAGTAGCCAACCAGTGCTCTAACAATTGTGACGGAAACTCTACATAATCTCTCGCAACATTAGTTCCTGATAAACTAGGATACGTTACATTAGAACATAAACCATGAAGCGCATGTCCAAATTCATGAAACAAAGTTGTAGCGTCTTCCCAGGAAATTAAAACTGGCTCATTTGCAGTACCTTTTATAAAATTACAGTTATTAGATACGATAGTAAGAACTTCGCCATCCATTTTTTGCTGATCACGGTAAGCATTCATCCATGCACCAGAACGCTTTCCTGCGCGTGCATAAGGATCAAAATACCACAATCCTACAACTTTACCTGTAATCTTATTACTTACCTCCCAAACACGTACATCTGGATGATATACAGGAACGTTTGTAATTTGTTTGAAACTTAAATTAAACAATTCACCGGCAACCCAAAACATACCTTCACGTAAGTTTTCTAATTGCAAATAAGGCTTCACTTCGTTTTGATCTAAATCGTATTTTGCTTTTCTAACTTTTTCAGCATAGAAACGATAATCCCAAGGCTGAATTTTAAATTTACCACCTTCAGCATCTACAATTTTCTGCATTTCGGCAACATCCTGATGCACTTTTTCTACAGCAGGCTCCCATACTGACAACATTAAATCTAATGTTTTCTTAGGATCTTTTGCCATTTTGTTAGACAAACTCCAATCAGCAAAAGTAGGAAAACCTAATAATTTTGCTTTTTCAGTACGCAATTGCAAAATAGTAACAAGAGTTGAATTGTTATCATTTGCATTACCATTATCACCACGTTTCACGAAAATATCAAATGCTTTTTCTCTTAAATCCCTACGAGTAGAAAAAGTCAAAAATGGCTCAATAGACGAACGTGTATTTGCAACACATCCCATAACATCTAATTTTCTGCTTTTTGCCTCAGCAATTGCTGCATTTTTTACTTCAGCCGGCAAACCATCAAAATCACTTTCTACGTTTAATGCTACATATTGATTGTGCTCTTCTGCTAATAAATTTTGACTAAATTTCGTAAAAAGACTTGCCAGTTCCTGATTGATCTTAGCAACTTTTTCTTTGTCTTTTTCATTCAATTTAGCACCTTCACGAACAAAATCAGTATAATACAACCAAATTAAACGTTGCTGCTCGCTCGTTAGTTTCTTGCTTTCTTTTGAGTTGTACAAAGTTTCTATTCTGGTAAATAGTTTTTTGTTTTGTAAAACTTTGTCATTGAACGCAGATAATTTTGGAGACATTTCTGTTTCTACAGCATCGAATTCCGGAGTGCTTAATGTAGAACCATAAATCCCGTAAACAGTATAAATTCGAGACATTGTTTTACCTGAGCGCTCTAAAGCCGCAATCGTATTATCAAAAGTTGGTGCTTTTGTACTATTTGCAATAGCATCAACCTCGTTTAGTTTTTCCTGAATCGCAAATTGAAGCGCAGGCTTAAAATCCGATACTTTGTACTCATTAAATGCAGGAACTCCTCCGTAAGGTCCTGTCCATTTTTTAAGCAATGGATTGTTGGAATTAGTTTGTGCGTTTGCCGCAAATAAAGTTGTTCCCATGAGAAAAATTGTCATTAATTTTTTCATTATCATTAATTTGATTTTTAATAGAATATTGTTCCAAATGTAACTAAAAATCAGCATTCGAAAGAAAATTTTAACTTTCAAATCAACCTCAAATCCAAGTTTAATTTAAAGCTATCCTTTAGAAGTTATATAGAAATAGTTTAAATTTGGCACATCATTTACCACTCACATGTTTAAAACCCGAAAAGAAATTGTTTTTGTAGTTCTGGCAGGCATCTTTATCACTAATGCTGTTGTCGCTGAACTTATTGGCGGAAAATTAATTCAAGTTGGCCCGTTTGTAATGAGTATTGGTATTTTGCCCTGGCCGGTAGTTTTTTTAACTACGGATTTGATCAATGAATATTTTGGAGAAAAAGGTGTTAAAAAATTATCTTTTATAACAGCCTGTTTAATAGCATACGCTTTTTTAATATTGTTTATGGCTATTGTAATTCCAGCCGCAAAAGGAATTAGTCCTGTAAATGACGAACAATTTCAAGCCGTATTCGGACAAAGTATGTGGATCATTATTGGTAGTTTGATTGCATTTATGGTATCTCAGCTAATCGATGTCTGGATATTTTGGTTCTTTAAACGACGTACCGGAGAAAGAAAAATATGGCTTAGAACCACAGGATCAACTGTAATCTCGCAATTATTTGATTCTTTTATTGTTCTTGGTATTGCATTTTGGTTACCGGGAAAAATTAATTTTGACACCTTTCTTTCGTCAGCTTTAATTGGATATATTTTTAAATTATCAATAGCCATCTTATTGACTCCGCTAATTTATGCAGGACATCATATGATTAAAAAATATCTCGAAAAAGACAATGTTTCAGAGCAAAAAGAAGATGTTAACGAATGAAAAAAGAAAATATAATCTTACTATCAATTTTACTATCATTAAGCATTTTTAGCTGTAATAAAAATGATCGGGAGAAATTACTAAAATCTACCAGCACAATTTCCGAAAAGATAAAAGACATATCAAAAAATACAGTAGAAACGATAACGGCAGTTAAAGATTCTATTGCAAAAACGATATTGCCAAACAAAATAAAAAATGATAAAAGTATTACCGGAGAAGCCAGCATTACAAAAGACAGTACAGAAATAGGAACATTAAACAATGAAAAGATAAGAGGCTTTAGCTACTTTAGAAAACTACTTTCGACTTGTAAAACAGGTGAAACATTAACCCAAAAAGAATTAATCGAAAATCATAACATTCCAAAAGAAGGTGTTAAACTGATAAAAAGCATTACGAAAACTGCTGAAGATGAAATTGACATCAAATGGAAATCTACCTGGTTCATTGAAAAAGTATCAGACGCCAAGTTCACGGATGCCAGAATGAAAATCAAATTCGAAGCTAATAAAATGTATACATCAGGAAAAGCAATCGGAATTAAATACAATAAAAAGATCTATAATGATCTAATCATCATAGGAACTTCGGCATATATTCCTTCTGTAAAAGGGTATCATTGGAAAATAGGAAAATAATGGAAAAGGAAAATTTAATTCGATGCGGCTGGTGTTCTTCCAGCGATTTATACAAAAAATACCATGACGAAGAATGGGGCATTCCTGTTTATGATGATGCATCTTTATTCGAATTTCTAATTCTGGAAACTTTTCAAGCCGGATTAAGCTGGATCACTATTTTAAACAAAAGGGAAAATTTCAGGGTAGCTTTTGATCGTTTCGATTATAAAAAAATAGCCAATTATACTGAAGAAAAAATCGAGTCCTTATTGCAAGACTCCGGGATTATTCGAAATAAACTTAAAATTCGTGCAACCATTTCAAATGCACATGCTTTTATGAAAGTGCAAGACGAATTTGGGAGTTTCTCTGATTATATTTGGAAATTCACGAACGGAAAACCTATCAATAACAATCCAAAATCCCTAAAAGACGTTCCGGCCACTACTCCACTTTCAGACGAGATCAGTAAAGATTTAAAAAAACGAGGTTTTAAATTCGTAGGTTCAACCGTGATTTACGCACATATGCAAGCCACCGGAATGGTCAATGATCATATTGAAGATTGCTTTACCCGAAAGGAAAAATAGCCTCATTCACAGTCTCCATTTTTAGTTTTTCAAAAACTTGAAACCTGAAAATTGAAACTTTTAAACAAAATTACATATATTTGCTTCAGACTTTAGGGGTGTCTACAACTTGTAGGCTGAGATTTTACCCTCTGAACCTGATCTAGTTCATACTAGCGTAGGGAAAAGTAAGATGACTTCTGCGCGCATTTTTATGCGTAATTGTAGCCATTCCTAAGGTACCTATTCACTGTAGTGAATTTTTACGGTAACCTAAAAACTTAAGGAATGGAACTAAAAATCAACCAACAAATCAAACAATTCAATGCTGAATCGTTAAGCGTTCAGTCATTGCTCGATCTCGAAATTCCACACAAACAAAACGGAATCGCCGTTGCCATTAATAATACCGTTGTTCCAAAAACCAATTGGAACCAACATCTTGTACGCGAAACTGACGAAATTCTTATTATTTCAGCAACGCAGGGAGGATAAAATTAAAATCCCAATTCAATTCCGATAACCATCGGGACCAAATTCCAAATTCCAATTGACATACATAACGTAGACGCACTGCTGTGCGCCTCTACGGAAAACCTGAAACCTTAAACAAGAAAAACTTTTAAACTTCTCCATATGACTAACGAAGAAAAAATTTCCAGAACTCCTTTTCCAAACTCCAAAAAAATATATGTAAAAGGTGAAATTCACCCAATAGAAGTTGCCATGCGCGAAGTTATTCTTAGCGATACAAAACTCTCTAATGGCGGAATCGAAAAAAATCCACCAGTAACTATTTACGATACTTCTGGCCCATACACAGATCCAAACATCGAAATTGATATTCGAAAAGGATTACCACGCTTACGCGAAAGTTGGATCCTGAATAGAAATGACGTAGAAATTCTAAATGAAATATCTTCAGATTACGGTCAAACCAGATTGAAAGATGAAAGTTTAGATCACCTTAGATTCGAATATTTACATCAGCCAAAAAAAGCAAAAAATGGCGCGAACGTTACCCAATTGTATTACGCAAAACAGGGCATTATAACTCCGGAAATGGAATATATCGCCATTCGCGAAAACCAACGCATCGAACTTTTGAACGAGCAGACTAAAGCGATGAAATGCCAACACAGCGGACATAGCTTTGGTGCAAATACTCCAAAAAGTAAAATCACTCCGGAATTTGTTCGCAGCGAAGTTGCTTGCGGAAGAGCGATTATCCCAAACAACATCAACCATCCCGAAAGTGAACCCATGATTGTTGGACGTAATTTTCTGGTAAAGATAAATGCCAATATCGGGAATAGTGCTGTAACTTCAAGCATCGAGGAAGAAGTCGAAAAAGCTGTTTGGGCTTGCCGTTGGGGCGCAGACACGATTATGGATTTATCTACGGGAAAAAATATTCATGAAACCCGAGAATGGATTATACGTAATTCACCGGTTCCAATTGGTACGGTTCCTATTTATCAAGCTTTAGAAAAAGTAAAAGGAATCGCCGAAGATTTAACCTGGGAAGTTTTCCGAGATACTTTAATCGAACAGGCAGAACAAGGCGTTTCGTATTTCACTATTCATGCCGGAGTTTTATTGCGCTATATACATTTAACTGCTGATCGTGTTACCGGAATCGTTTCTCGTGGCGGATCAATCATGGCAAAATGGTGTTTATTTCATCATAAAGAAAACTTTTTATATACCCATTTCGAAGAAATCTGCGAAATCATGAAACAATATGATGTCGCTTTTTCTTTGGGCGATGGTTTGCGTCCGGGCTCTATTGCAGATGCTAACGATGCTGCACAATTTGCCGAATTAGAAACATTGGGAGAACTGACAAAAATCGCATGGAAACATGATGTTCAGGTTTTTATTGAAGGTCCTGGTCACGTACCAATGCACATGATCAAAGAAAACATGGACAAACAATTAGAACATTGCCATGAAGCTCCGTTTTATACTTTAGGCCCTTTAACTACTGATATTGCCCCAGGTTACGATCATATTACATCTGCCATTGGAGCTGCAATGATTGGCTGGTATGGTTGCGCAATGTTGTGCTATGTCACGCCAAAAGAACATCTGGGCTTACCCAACAAAAAAGATGTAAAAGATGGCGTGATCACTTATAAAATATCTGCTCATGCTGCTGATTTAGCCAAAGGTCATCCGGGAGCACAATATCGTGATAACGCCTTGAGTAAAGCACGTTTCGAATTTCGTTGGGAAGATCAGTTTAATCTATCCTTAGATCCAGATACAGCCAGAGAATTTCATGATGAAACTCTTCCTGCTGATGGTGCAAAAGTGGCTCATTTCTGCTCAATGTGCGGACCTAAATTCTGTTCTATGAAAATATCTCAGGAAATACGCGATGTCGCTGCTGCCGAAAAAGGGATGCAGGAGAAATCAGAAGAGTTTATTGAGCAAGGGAAAGAAATTTATATTTAGGAAGAGAGAATTGATTAGAGAGAAAAGAATAAAGAAAATAGAACAAAGAGAATAGATTAGAGAGAATAGAACAAAGAGAAAAGAATAAAGACTATGATTGTAATTACAAATCCTTCTGCTATTGCAAATGAAATCAGCATTATAGATTCTTTGTTTGAAGAAGGATTGTCTTTGCTTCATGTTAGGAAACCTTATTTTTCTGAGATTGAGATGGCGGAATTTATCCATCAGATAAAACTTGACTTTCGTTCTAATCTAGTTTTGCACAATCATCACCAATTAGCTGAAAATTTTGAAATTTACAGGGTACACTTTTCTGAAAAAGAAAGGAAAAATAATTTAACAATGAGTCATAACAGAAGGACATCTTCGACATCAACACATTCCATAGAAGATTTCAATGCCTTGGAAGAGAATTTTGATTACGCTTTTCTAAGTCCTGTTTTTACAAGTATTTCTAAAGAGAACTACCATCCAGGAGAAAACCTTTTTGAAGCTTTAAAATCACGAAAAAATCATCAAACTAAAGTTGTCGCTTTAGGCGGAATTGATTCTGAAAATATTCAAAAAACACTTGAAAATGGTTTTGATGATGTTGCACTTTTAGGAAGTATCTGGAATAACGAAAATCCAATAAAACAATTCAAATTATGTCAAAAAATCGCCCATTCGTAGTCAGTATAGCAGGTTTTGACCCAACTGGTGGCGCAGGTGTTTTGGCAGATATCAAAACATTTGAACAGCATGAGGTTACTGGATTTGCCATTATAACAGGCAATACCATCCAGACTGAAAATGAATTTCATGCTATTGAATGGACAGATTTAAACTTTGTAATTCGTTCGATTGATACTTTATTTCAAAACTATAAAATTGCAACTGTAAAAATTGGGATTGTTCCCTCATTACATTATCTGAACCAAATTCTTTCGAGAATAAAAACACTTTCTCCCGACGTTAAAATTGTTTGGGATCCGGTTTTAAAATCGACTACAAAATTCGAATTCATGAATATGGAAGATCAACTGGATTTAAATACAATTTTATCCAAAATAGATTTGATCACTCCTAATTATAATGAAATCGAAGTTTTATTTCCAGGTTTTATTCCAGATCATCTTGGATTGCAAAATGAAATTCAAACAAACATTTTATTAAAAGGCGGACACAATCTTTCTGAAATTGGAACTGACCGTTTATTCCTGAAAAATGAAGTTGTTGATTTACTGCCTTCTGACAATAACTGTTTTGAAAAACATGGTTCCGGTTGTGTATTATCATCAGCAATTTCCGCCAATCTGGCATTGAATCAAAATATAAAAGAGGCCTGCAAAAATGCCAAAACCTATATCGAAAAATACCTGAGTTCAACTTCAACTTTAATCGGATATCATTATGTACCATAAACTGCAATACATTTCACAAGGAAAAACAATCGAAGAACAATTGTATAATATTCATCAGGCACTTGACGCAGGATGCGATTGGATGCAAATGCGATTCAAAGATCAAACTGCCAAAGATACTTTTGCTTTAGCTGAAGCTGTAAAATTTTTATGCGACGAATATCTGGCGAATTTCATTGTAAACGACAATCTTTATCTCGCTCAGCAAATTGCCGCTGACGGGGTACATTTAGGATTATCAGACATGAAAATCGATGAAGCAAGAGCAATTTTAGGCAATACGAAAATTATTGGCGCAACTGCAAATACATTTGAAGACATTGAAAATCACGTCAAAAATGGTTGCGATTATATTGGATTGGGACCTTTTCGATTTACTAATACTAAAGAAAAATTAAGTCCAATTTTAGGTCTGTCAGGTTATCACGAAATTCTTCAAAGACTAATAACCAATAAAATACAGATTCCTGTTTATGCCATTGGAGGAATTACTTTAGAAGATATAAATCCCTTAATGGAAACCGGAATTCATGGTATTGCAGTATCAGGAATGATCACCAATAGCAATCAAAAAAAGAAATTAATTCAACAACTAAACGAAAAGTTATATGCAAACGTCATTGTTTAAAATTGGAGATAAAACCTTAACCTCCCGCCTGTTTTTAGGAACCGGGAAATTTGGTTCTAATCGTGAAATGGAAGAAGCCATTTTAGCATCAGGAAGTGAATTAGTTACCGTTGCTCTAAAACGCATCGATTTAGAAACTGAAACCGATGCTATTTTATCGCATCTACAACATCCAAACATTCATTTATTACCTAATACATCTGGTGCAAGAAATGCAAAAGAAGCTGTTTTTGCCGCTCAATTAGCCAGAGAAGCTTTAGAAACAAATTGGCTGAAACTAGAAATTCATCCGGATCCAAAATACTTAATGCCGGACCCAATTGAAACGCTGAAAGCAACAGAAGAATTGGCTAAACTTGGCTTTTTTGTTTTACCATACATACATGCTGATCCTGTTTTGTGCAAACACTTAGAGAACGCAGGAACTTCGGCCGTGATGCCGCTAGGTTCACCAATTGGAAGCAATAAAGGTTTGAAAACTATCGATTTTCTAGAAATTATTATCGAACAAAGCAATGTTCCTGTAATTATAGATGCCGGAATTGGTGCACCGTCTGATGCTGCAAAAGCAATGGAAATTGGTGCCGATGCTGTTTTGGTCAATACTGCAATTGCCGTCGCCGGAAATCCAAAATTAATGGCAGAAGCTTTTAAGGAGGCTGTCATTGCTGGTAGAAAAGCTTTTGAAGCTAAAATCGCTAATCAGCAGAATTATGCGGTTGCTTCTAGTCCTTTGATATCTTTTCTTTATGATTAAAATATTTAACCGCAAAGTTCGCAAGGTTTTTTCGCAAAGGCCGCCAAGCTTTGCGGACTTTTTAATCAGACGTAAAAAAGACAAAGCTTAGCGGCCTTTGCGTAATTCTTAGCGCTCTTTGCGGTAAAAAAAATCAATCCAATGAATACCTTTAAAGCCATTTTTCAGCAATACGATTGGGATTCCATTCAATCAAAAATATACCAGACTACATCAAAAGATGTAGAACGTTCTTTGTCTAAAACCAAACGCAATCTCAATGATTTTCTAGTTTTAATTTCTCCTGCTGCTCAAAATTATTTGGAGCAAATGGCTCAAGAATGCCATGAAATTACTAAAAAACGTTTCGGCAGAACCATTCAAATGTATGCGCCACTTTATCTAAGCAATGAATGCCAGAACATTTGCACATATTGCGGTTTTAGTTTAGACAATAAAATCAAACGAAAAACACTTTTAGATTCTGAAATAAAACTCGAAGTCGAAGCTTTAAAAAGTCTTGGCTTTGATCATGTTTTATTGGTAACCGGCGAAGCAAATTACACCGTAAATATTAATTATTTTCTGAATGCAATTGCCTTAATAAGAGAGCAATTTTCGATTATTTCGGTTGAAGTTCAGCCACTTTCAACCGAAGATTATGAACGTTTGCATGACGCCGGCGTGTATTCGGTTTTAGTGTATCAGGAAACCTATCATCAGGAAGTATACAAAAAATACCATACTAAAGGCAAAAAATCAAATTTCGATTATAGATTAGAAACTCCTGATAGAATTGGAACTGCAGGAATTCATAAAATAGGTTTAGGTGTTTTATTAGGTTTGGAAGACTGGCGTACCGATAGTTTCTTTAATGCTTTACATCTCGATTATCTTCAAAAGAAATATTGGCAGACCAAATATTCGGTTTCTTTTCCGAGACTTCGTCCGGCTGAAGGCATTATTGAACCTAACTTTATTATGGATGATAAAGATCTAACACAGCTTATTTGTGCGTATCGTTTGTGGAATGAAGATCTTGAAATTTCAATTTCGACAAGAGAAAATGAGAAATTCAGAAACAACATTATTCCAATTGGGGTAACGAGTATGAGCGCAGGATCTAAAACAAATCCAGGTGGTTATGTGGTTGATCAGCAATCTCTGGAACAATTTGAAATCAGCGATGAACGTTCCGCCAGAGAAATTGCACAAATTATAACAAACACAGGTTACGAACCTGTTTGGAAAGATTGGGACAAAATATACAGTCATAAAGTCGAAAGTTATAAAGTCTTAGAGTAAAATACTTTACTTTGATTCCGGCCTTTCTCTTGGACTTTTGATCTTCGACTTTACACTTTAAGACTTAAATTAAATGAGCATTATACAAGAATTTTTACGTTACAACAGACAAACAATCTTACCTGAAATTGGAGACGAAGGCCAGGAAAAACTGAAAAAAGCAAAAGTTTTGGTTATTGGCGCCGGTGGTTTGGGTTGTCCCATCTTGCAATATATAGCCACAGCTGGTGTCGGTTTTATTGGAATTATGGATTATGATACAATTGAAATTCACAATTTACACCGACAGATTTTATATACTGAAAAAGAAATTGGTCAGCAAAAAACTCTTGTTGCTACAGAAGTGGTTTCAAAACTAAATCCCTTAATAGAAGTACTCGCAATAACTGAAAAACTAACGATTGAAAATGCCAATCAAATTATTCAACAGTATGATATTGTTGTAGACGGTTCAGATAATTTTGCAACACGTTATTTAGTAAACGATACTTGTGTTACTTTGCAAAAACCATTGGTTTACGGGAGTATTTTAAAATTTGAAGGTCAGATTGCCGTTTTTAATCATAACGGAAGTAAAAATCTGCGTGACATATTTCCTGAAATGCCGGATCCAAAGGATGTTCCAAATTGCAATTTAAATGGTGTTTTGGGTACTTTGCCGGGAATTATAGGAACAATGATGGCGCACGAAACCCTAAAGTTAATTTTGGATCTACCTACTTTAAAAAATGAATTAGTACTTTTTAATACGCTGAATTATAGTTTTACAAAATTGAATTTTTAAAAAAAAATATATTTACAATAGAGTATAAATTACACTCCTTTATTTTTCTAAAATAGACATAAACTCTTCACGATCGATTTCCCGACAACCTAAACTCTCTAAATGTGGATTATAAACCTGACAATCTAAAAGTTTATAATTCTCTTTTTTTAAATAATTTGCCAAAGCTATAAAAGCAACTTTCGAAGCATTTGATACTTTCGAGAACATACTTTCGCCACAAAATACATGACCCAGATCGATTCCGTACAAACCTCCTACCAAAACCTCATCTTGCCAAACCTCAACAGATTTTGCAATTCCCTGCTGATTCAGTTTACAATAAGCATCGATCATTTCGTTTGAAATCCATGTTCCGTCCTGACCATCACGTTTTATGTTTTGGCAATTTGAAATCACAGCTTCAAAGTTTTGATTAAAAGTAATTTTAAACTGATTTCGATTCAGGATATTACGCATGCTTTTAGACACAATTAATTCATCTAAAAATAAAACCATTCTGGGATCCGGAGACCACCAAAGTATTGGATCTCCTTCATTAAACCAGGGGAAAATTCCACTTTTGTAAGCTAACTTCAATCGTTCCGGATCTAAATCGCCGCCAATGGCAAGAATACCTTCTTCATCGGCTTCTGAAACCGGGGGAAAAAACAAATCGTTTAATACGTAATACATCTTTTAAAATAAAAATTCCAATCCTGAGGCTTCGGGATAAATTCCAAATTACAAACACCTGACTTCTACAATCTTGTCATTTCGACGAAGGAGAAATCACACTAGCTGGTCAACAACAATTGTCTGTATTCTTTGACGAGTTTTGTGTGTGATTTCTCCCTTCGGTCGAAATGACATAAAATGCGTTGAGTTTCTAATACAAAAAATTCCAAACTCCAATTGCATATTTATGAATTGGAATTTGGAATTTGACTTTCTGACTTTAAACCTTTTTAGAAAGGTAAATCGTCCGGTTCGTCTTCGTTTAAGTTTGTAGCCGGAGCAAAAGTCTCTGCTGTAGGCATTGCCGGAGTCTGTCCAGGACCTTCTGGCGCTACTCTTTCGATTCTCCAACCTTGAATACTATTGAAATATCTGGTTTCTCCTTGTGGATTAACCCATTCTCTTCCTCTTAAATTGATAGAAACTTTTACTGCCTCACCTTGTTTGTAGCTACTTAATAAATCGCATTTATCTTGTGTAAATTCGATCAAAATATGCTGTGGATACTGCTCATCTGTGGTAACAACCAACTCTCTTTTTTTGAATGCAGCACTAACTTGTTGCTCTGGGTTCACCACTTTTACTTTTCCTGTAACTTCCATCTTCTTCTATATTAATTATTGTTTCTTTTCTATTTTTTTTGCTAAAAGCACTTTCCATGCCGATGAAATATCATCGTTATTCAAATATTTTTTAGCTTCTAAATGTAGCTTTTCCTGATCGTCGGAACTTAATACTCCTTTGACCGAAAAGTTTTCTTTCACAAATATACTAACTTCTTCTGTTGTAGGCAAGGCTTCAATGTTACCTAATTTCCCGAGATCATTTCCGTCAAAAACGGTGCTTTTCCTGATATAATTCGGGATTACATCTACTCCAACGCCTAATGTTGTCAAGGGTTTTGGGACTTCAAAAAGTCCCGCATTAGATCTTGAATACCAATTACTTCCTAATCTCGAAACCAGGTCTATTTTATGTTGATCGATAGCACCATTTTCATCTAAAACAGCTTCGTGAATATGAATTTTCACCACTTCACAAAGAATCAAATTCCCTGCTCCGCCCTGATCTCCTAACGGAATAATCTGCGTGACTTTGCACTCAAACTGCACGGGAGACTCTTTTACACGATACGGTTTTACAAAATCTGACGGAATTTGTGTTAATCCGGCTTTGATAAATTCGTTTACTCCTTCTCCATATTCAGTACTGGCTAATGATGTTTGCTGTACCATATCATAATTGACTACATTGATTACCACTTCGCGAGTTGCTTCGGCATTGATCAAAGTATGTTTTATGGTATTATCACGAACACGACGCGCTGGCGAAAAAACCAAAATTGGCGGATTGGCACTGAACACATTAAAAAAACTAAAAGGCGACAAATTCGGGATTCCTTTTGTACTTATTGTACTTGCAAAAGCAATAGGCCTTGGCCCAACTGCACTTTGCAGATAACCTTGCAGTTTTACCGTTGTAATTTCTTTAGGATCGATGCTAATCATAGAATTTTTCTTTTTAACCGAATCTCATTTCCGCAACTGCAAAAGTATAGAAATCGTTTCTGCCAAAGAAATAGTTTTAGATTTAAAAACAAAAAATCTTTAGAGGCTTACAAAATATTAAATGTGTTTATTTCGTTATATTTATACCTCAAAAAATATTTTATGTCTTTTTCCGAAAGAAGAAATACAACCCGGTGGATTATTGTTTTCATTTCCTTTTTAATCATTTCTTTGATTCTCTGGAACACTTATACTTTTTTTCAAATTTTTAAAAACGAAGAAAGACTTAAGATGAACCTTTGGGCCAATGCTCAAAAAACATTAGTGAATGCGGATGAGAATACTGATCTGGATTTACCTCTTGATATTTTAAACAACAATACATCTGTTCCTGTTATGCTCACGATGTACGACAAGGTGATTAGTTCTGTGAATGTTCCTGAAGAAATCCTTGCAGACAAAAAGAAATCTATGTCGTATTTAAAAAATCTAAAGAATGAAAACGAACCTATCATTATTGAATATGCTCCCGGAAAACATCAGCGAGTTTATTATGGAAATTCGGCTTTAATCAATAAGCTTAAATATTATCCGGTTGCGTTATTGCTGATTATATTTTTATTTGGTGCTTTAATTTATAACTTTTATAAAAGCACTAAAATGGCCACTCAAAACAAACTTTGGGCAGGAATGGCAAAAGAAACAGCGCACCAGATTGGGACGCCTTTATCTTCTTTAATAGGCTGGGTTGAGATTTTAAAGACTGAAGACATTGATCCATCCATAACAACAGAGATCGAAAAAGATATTGAACGTTTGCAGACTATCACAGATCGTTTTTCTAAAATTGGTTCTGTTCCTGTCTTAGAAGAACATGATATTATTGCCGAAACCCTGAATACTTATGAATATTTGCAATCTCGTTTTTCTAAACAAGTTGCTTTTTCTTATCACGGTTCAAAAGAACCAATATTAGTGATGATAAATCCAACATTGCACAGTTGGACGATCGAAAATTTAGTAAAAAATGCCATTGATGCCATGAAGGGAAAGGGAACCCTGGATCTTCAAATCGAACAGGATGCGCATCATGTAAAAATAAATGTAAAAGATTCCGGAACCGGAATTCCGAAGAGTCAATTCAAATCGATTTTTGAACCTGGTTTTACCACTAAAAAACGCGGCTGGGGATTAGGGCTTTCCTTAACCAAACGAATTGTTGAAGAATACCATGCCGGAAAAATAAAAGTGCTACATTCTGAAATTGGAAAAGGAACTACTTTTCAAATTTCATTAAATAAAAAAGTGCAGTAAAACAATTTACTGCACTTTTCCTATTTTTACTTTGTCAAATCAAGTAGATCCGAAACCCTTTATGTTCAATCAGGACTTGGCTTCGACTTCGCTCAGCCTGACATCCGTCAAAACAAAAATCTTACACTTACAAATTTGCCTGAATACTTTTAGCCAAAGCTTCAAATTCTTCTTTAGAAAGTGATACTTTATTATGAAAACGCATTTCATCCATTTCGTTTAACGGAATCAAATGAACGTGCGCATGGGGAACTTCTAATCCTACAACTGCCATACCTACTCTTTTGCAAGGAACGGTTTTCTCTATAGCAATTGCAATTTTCTTAGAAAACTTCATTAATCCTAAATACAACTCATCATCCATATCAAAAATCTTATCGATTTCTTGTTTTGGAATGCACAGCGTATGTCCTTTAGCATTTGGGTTTACATCTAAAAAAGCCAAATAATTATCGTCTTCAGCAATTTTATATGCAGGAATTTCTCCGTTTACTATTTTGGTAAATATGCTCATTGCGTAATCGTTAATTTGGTAAATCGTTTAATCGGTTAACCAATTAAACAAATAGACGGTTAAACTATTTAGTCTCTTGTAATTTCTAATATTTCAAATTTCAAAACTCCGTTTGGAACTGTGATTTCTGCTACTTCTCCAACAGATTTCCCTAGTAAACCTTTTCCAATAGGAGAAGTTACAGAGATTTTTCCCGTTTTCAAATCGGCTTCACTTTCCGCAACAAGCGTGTACTTCATTTCCATTCCGTTGCTTTGGTTCTTAATTTTCACATTAGAGAGTACCAATGCTTTCGAAACATCAAGTTGTGATTCGTCTATTAATCTTGCATTAGAATACACTTCTTCCATTTTAGAAATTCTCATTTCTAATAAACCTTGTGCTTCTTTTGCTGCATCATATTCGGCGTTTTCAGATAAATCACCTTTGTCTCTTGCTTCTGCTATATCTTGAGATGCCTTTGGTCGCATTACACTTTTTAAATGCTCCAACTCATCTTTTAATTTTTTTAATCCTTCTGCTGTATAATAAGATACTTTACTCATAACTTCGTCGTTTATATAAATACAAAAAATCCCATCGGGACGGGATTTTGTATTACAAATATACTATTATTTTTAATAGTACATAATTATATGTTAATCATATAAAAATCAAATCTAAATAAATTATTTTTGTTTCACTAATTCTTATTAAAATAATGAAAAAATTCTGGCTCTTAACCCTGTTTATTTCTGTGCTTTTCTCTTGTAGCGATAATAACTTAAGCAACAAAAATCCTAACATACCCAGTTATCCGGTTAACTTATCAATTGATATGAATCTACCTGCTTACTCTAATCTTAAGTTTGTGAGCAATGGTATTATAATTCCTAATTATGGTGCAAAAGGAATTATTATTTTTAATGCCGGAAGTGGTTATAATGCCTTTGATGCTGCGTGTCCTAATCAAGCCGTAAATTCATGCGTTGCAATGACAATAAACGGAATAAATGCTTTATGTTCTTGCGACAAATCAGAATATAGCTTGTTTACCGGACTTGGAGGTAAGGAATATCCATTGAAACAATATCGTGTCGAAGTAAGCGGAACCGTGATTCACGTTTATAATTAATATAAAAAAAGCCTGAAAAATTTAATTTTCAGGCTTTTTTTATATCACATATCCTTAAAACTTCAAAGTCAATCCTGCCAGGAAATTAATTCCTGCCTGCGGATAATAGGACGGATAAATATCCCACATTGCTCCGTTTGAAACATATTTTTTATCCAGAATATTATTTACTAAACCGGTAATCATAATTGATTTAAAAATAGATTTTGGTTTTATTTCGTAAGATATATTCAAATCGTTTACAAAGTAATCTGCTAGTTTAGCTGCAGGCAATTCGATATTGTTCATGTATTGTTCTCCAACATATTTTTGTAATAAAGAAATATGAAAATTCTCCATTGGACTATACACAATAATATTTCCGGCAATAACATTTGGCGAATAAGCAATATCCGTTGTTCCGTAGTATTGTCCTTCGACAGCAAGATCAACATTTTTATTACTGCTTAAAGTGAAGTTTGGTCTAAGAAGGAATTTTTCAGAAAGTTTTATTGTCGCATCAACTTCAAATCCTAAACGGTAACTTTTTTCAGTATTAGCACGTATTGGAGCTCCAACATCATCTAATCTTCCGGTTAAAATCAACTGATCTTTATAGCCCATATAGTAGAAATTAGAATTCAATTGAAATTTCTCTGAATTGAATCTCCAGCCTAATTCAAAATCATTTAATTTTTCAGGTTTCACATTTCCGCCTTCATAATCGGTTCTGTTAGGTTCACGATTAGCACGTGCGTAAGAAAAGTAAAGTGTGTTCTTTTGATTGATTTCGTAATTTAAACCTGCTTTTGGATTAAAGAAATTGAATGTATCATCAACTATTCCTGTTTCTTTACTATTGGCTTTATATTGTACTCTTCTGTATTGCAAATCACCGTAAAAACTTAATTTTTCAGTAAACTGATAATTTGCTTTTGCAAAAATATTTCCATCTGTTTTTGTCGAATAATCATCGTAATAATGATCTCCTAATTCAGACTGAGAAGCATATCTGGCCCAGATTACTTTTCCGTAATGATCGCCTTCGTATTTATTCCAGCCTCCGCCTAAGATAACGTCTAGTTTTTCGTCTTTATACTTTACTGAAAAAGTCGTTCCGTAGAAATCATTGTCTAACCATTTCTGACGAATTAAATCTGTTTCTGAAATAGTTCCAACCGGAGCTAAATTGTACTCAGACATAACAGCATCTTCTTTGTAGTTTTCAAAGTAACCTTTTCCTTTTGTATAATGAAGGGCTAAATTTGTGCTCCATTTATCAGAAAATGATTCGCTCCAATGCAACTGATAATGGTTCTGATCATAATTATCCGTTTCATTATCATAATAACGAATATTTCCTGCTTCGTCTGTATATTCTCCTGCAGAATTATAAGTACGATCTGAATTTAGTTTTTCAGCATCAATTCCGTTCCAGGATTGATATGTTTTTTGTGTTCCGCCAAAAACCAAGGCTTTAATTAAGGTAGTTTTTCCAACATAAGTTCCTTGCAGAAAATAGGATTTCAGGTCTGAACTGGCGCGATCTACATAACCATCAGACTTAATGGTAGACAAACGTCCTGCCAACTCAAAATGATCGTTTAATAAACCTGTACTGAATTTTACCGTATTTTTATTTGAATTGAAACTACCATAAGAACTGGAAATTTCTCCTGTTGGTTTTGAAGCATAACTATCTGTAAGCATATTTAAACTCGCACCAAACGCTCCGGAACCATTTGTCGAAGTTCCTACACCGCGCTGTAACTGCAGACTTTCTACAGATGAGGCAAAATCCGGCATATTTACCCAAAATGTTCCCTGACTTTCAGAATCGTTATAAGGAATTCCGTTGATCGTTACGTTTACTCTTGTAGCATCACTACCACGAACTCTGATCCCGGTATACCCTATTCCGCCTCCCGCATCAGAAGTAGTAACAACAGATGGTAAATAATTCATTAGAACAGGGATATCCTGTCCGAGATTTCTAAATTTAATTTCTTTTTTATCCATATTACTAAATGTAACCGGAGTTTTTGCAGTAACACGAACTGCTGAAACTAACACATCATCAAGTTTATTGACTTTGGTTGAATCTTGTTCCTGTGAAATAGAAGAAAGAGAATAGAGGAAAGAAAATAGAATAAAGAAAATAGATTTGGTTCTGTCCATTTTTTGAACCTTAGAACCTTTGCAACTTAGTACCTCAGTACCTTTAATAATAGTTTTCATTCGTAAAGAATTACGAATAAAAGGGGGAATTATTCTTTGTTAAATTAATAAATGTTTCACGACAAAATATAGTGTGCACGCTAAAATTGTCGTTTATTTCCCTTAGCGACATTACTCGCTCAGGTTCGTTGGGTATGATCTCAGCTCGTTATTTAGAGCACCCCTTTGAGACAGTGCAAATGTAGTGTTAAAAAACAAATTCCAAAAATTAAATTCAAAATTCCAAAACTTCATTCTAAATACCTTATAATTAGAACTTTAACTTAAATCAGGTTTCTTACGAGATTGTTTTCTATCAGAAATATTCTTTTTGTCTTTGATTCGTTTTTTGATAACTGATTTGGGAATCTTAGTTGCTTTACGGACTTTAGGAACAAATAATCCTTTTTTGATTATTTCCAGAAAACGCTTTATGACAATATCTTTGTTTTTTAGCTGGCTCCTGTCTTCATCACAATTTAAGATAAGGATATTTTCCGTTGTCAAACGCGATGCAATATTAGTTAGCAAAAGCAATTTTTCTTCTTCAGATAAAGCTTGCGAAGTATTTAGATCAAAAGTCAAGACTACTTTTGACGAAACCTTGTTTACGTTTTGTCCGCCTGCACCACTACTTCTAACGGCTTTAAAACTTAGCTCTGATATGATTTTTTCGATATCCATTATTGTGGTTGATGTGCTGCTTTTAATAAATCGTTTACTGTTTTCACCGGATTAAAAGTAATCAATGGTACTGCCACAAAAATGGTTAACCAATTTGCCATTGCACCATTCCATAATCCAGGCAATTCATAGCTTTTTACTATTTCTCCGTCAACACTTTTCTCCACTATAAAACCTGCTTTCTGATCTACAAATTGCAGTAAATCAAACTTCTCATTTTTATAATTTTTAATACCGCAAACCAAATCAACCGGATTAAAATGGGTTGCTTCGGCTAAAATGTCCTGCTGCTTTTTATTTGATAAATCGACCTGGGAAGTTTCTACTATCTGCAAGGAAACTCCGCCTTTAGAATTCCTTACCCAAAATGGGCCTCCCCCGGGTTCCCCTTCATTTTTTACCATTCCGCAAACCCTGATTGGTCTGTCTAACAATTCTTTTATCTTACTGATTTTGTTTTCAACAGTAAACTTATTAAAATCACTATTTAATTCAATGTTGAGCTTCTGCATTAAAAAAGCAACAATTTCTTCGATATTTTTTTCTTTTATTTCCTGCTTTTCAATAGCATTCAAATAACTAAAAACCTGTTGCTGTACTTCAAGCAAAACTCCTGCTAAAGCTTTTTTATATAACTCGATTTTATCAATATGATTTTGAATTACATTGTCTATATTTTTTATAAAAATAATATCTGAATCGAGTTCTTTCAAATTCTCAATTAGCGCTCCATGACCTCCGGGCCTAAATACCAAATTATTATTTTTATCTCTAATTGGTTTGTTTTTTTCATCTACAGAAATAGAATCTGTACTTTTATTTTGATAGGAATAACTAATATTTATCTGACTCCCTGATGCTTTTTCTACTTTTTTCTTAAGTACCTCAACTTCATTTTCAAATAGACTCTGATGTGCTTCTGAGACTGTAAAATGCAAATTAGAAACTTGATTTGATGTTGCATAATGCACACATTCATTCAAATGTTCTTCGATTGGGTTTGCTATATGTGTTTTATATTTATGAAATGGCAATACTGCTTTTGGCTTATTTGCAAAATCAAAATAATCTGGTGACAATAAAGTTTTTATAAAATAATAGTTTTTATAATCTCTGTCTAAAGTTTCAAAATCGGGATAAATTTCTCTAAGCTTTTTATCTATACTTTCAAAAAACGGAAATTTATCGAGCGCTACGATAAAAATAGACAGATTGCTGTCTTTTTTTCTATTGATATAAGCGTTTATTGTTTCTTTTTCAATGTCGAAATCCTTCAGAAAAGCAGTTAAAAACTTAAACATTCTACTTGCTGCACCAGAGGCCGGCACAAACTTTTTTAGTTTAAGTTTCTCTTTCTGAAGATCAAAAAAATGAGCCTTTTCTTTGAATTCAGCTTCTGACAAACTCAAAATTCCGTTATTAATAGTTGCCGGACTTATTAAATTAGCTTTTGCAATTCCGTTTTTAAAAATTTCTAACTGACTCACTATTTTATCATAAGGAATTCCATGATTGTATATCTGAACAAAATCAGCTGACGAAATACCATGCTGTTTTGCAATCGACAAATTATCGATAATTGCTGTCGCTTTTGCCAAACGGCTTTCTTTATTACCTGAAAGTGTTATAAATGGCTTTTTTGCATCAATTAAAGATTGTTTAAAAACTGAAAAAACAGTTTCCCTGCCATCCGAAGTATCTCTGATATCGTCTTTTTCCCAAGGAACATCTATATCTGTAAGGAAAAACAAATCGTAATCATGTTCTAGTGCGGCTTCGTTTAAAAGTGGATCACAGAAACCATAATACATCTCAGAAAAAACTTTGGTAACCATTAAATTAGTATCAGAAAACAAATATTTTTTTGCTGAAGCAAGTTTTCTGTTTTCTAATGCAACCTGACCATAGGCAATAGGCATCATATCATCAGCAACACAAATATGCTGATTCTCTTCCCATTTTTCCTGCAAATAATCACGTGCAAATTCAGGAACCCATTCCGTCACATAATATTCTGCAAGTTGTTTTGCCAATGTCGTTTTTCCTGTACTTTCAGGACCAAACAAAGCAATTTTTATGATAGCTGTTTTTTGCTGTCTAAGATTTTTCTCCATTCTAAATAAGCTGAAATAGCCAAAATTGTAAAAATTAAATATTGTAGCGACAACATCCCTAAGCCGCGATACGCATAAAGAGGCACTACAATAATATCGCCAATAATCCAAAGTGTCCAGTTTTCGATTTTTTTCTTGGCCATGTACCACATTCCTGCAAAAAATATTCCTGACGAAATCATGTCTACATAATTGTCTTTGTGGATCTCGTAATCAAAATATTTATAAATTCCGAAAACTACAAAAACGGTTACAAAGAACAGTAAAATTCCGATTATTTTTTCATTAAAATTAGTTCTCGTAATCGGTAAATTATCTTCTAGAGCTCCTCCTTTTGACCACATATACCAACCGTAAATACTCATAATCGAGAAGTATCCATTAATAATCATATCACCAATATAACCCGCAATATATAATAGATAAACAGATATTACCGTGGCAATTAAACCTGTTGGATATACCCAAATATTTTCTTTTTTAGCAAACCAGACACTCAAAATTCCACAAACAAAAACTAAGAACTCTAAAGCAATATGCCATAAAGGAGCATTTTTGTAACTTTCAAGAAAAAAATCTATCATTGGATTTCGTCGTTTTTGGTTTGTTCTTATAGTGGCCGTAAAAGTAAAAGTTTTTTAATCCCGAAGAACTATTTTGAATAAATTATATTTGTACTAACGCTAAAACCAAATTATGATTGCAATTGAGGTGTTGGAAAAATATGGAGCCCTGAAAAAATCTTTCGATAAAAGTGAGATTATTTTTGAAGAAGGCAATCTTCCAACGCACTATTACCAAATTATTTCCGGCGAAATCAAAATGAGTAATTATAATGATGATGGCCGTGAATTTATTCAGGGTATTTTTTATAAAGACCAGTCTTTTGGTGAACCACCATTATTCTTAAATCAAAATTATCCGGCCAATGCTATTGCTGTTGAAAATTCAGAGGTTCTTTTATTGCCCAAAAATAAGTTCATGAAATTGCTGGAAGAAAATCCAAAAGTCAGCATTAAGATAATAGAGAATTTAGCGCAGCGATTGTATTATAAATCAGTTATGGCCGCCGAAATGTCTACGCAAGAACCGGAGCATCGGGTTTTAAAATTAATTGACCACGGAATTGCTTATTTTAATTTTAAAAAAGAGGAAAACGGTTACCTCATCAATTTTACCAGACAACAAATTGGAGACTTAACGGGTTTACGTGTTGAAACGGTGATCAGAACGATTAAATCTTTAGAAAAAAAGGGTGTTCTTAAAATTATAAACAGAAAAGTATACCGATAAAAAAGTTCTTGTTTTATGATTTTAATCATAAATAGGAGCTCTAAAGTGCTTGTACCTTTGTTACTCTAAAAACAAATATTATGACACTTTATCAAACAACATTCGAAAATTTCAATAAAAACTATATGGGTTCTGCAGCAATGGCTGTTATTGGTCAAAGCTGTTTAGGTGGCGCCGCTGCAATGTATATCCTTTCTCATGGAACCTCTATTGGACAAATGATTCAATTGGCAATTATCGTATTGGCTTGTGTTTTTGCCAACACTTCAATTTTAGCACAGATGAAACACAAAGTGGTTTTTAACCTTATTATTTTAAGTGCTTTATTAAGTGTTTTACTTATATTTCTGAATAGTTTTGTACTATGAGAAAACAAATAGAAAACAGAGCTGATATCTCATTTTTAGTCCATCAGTTTTATGCTAAAATAAGAGCCGATGAAGAAATTGGCTTTTATTTTAATACCATGATTAAGGATTGGGATGCCCATCTTGAAAAGCTGACTGATTTTTGGGAAACTAATCTATTTGCAGTAAAAAAATACAAAGGCAATCCGCATGCGGTACACAATGAAGTTGATGCTCATTTTGAGAGCAAAATTACCTCTAACGAATTTGGGATATGGCTGAACTATTGGTTCCAGACTCTTAACGAACATTTTGAAGGTGAGAATGTAGAAACGCTAAAACGTCGTGCCAGAAAAATGGGAACTTTTTTGTTTATGAGTATGTTTGAACACAGAAAGAAGATCGCGGAAGCCTCAACGGAATAAAACATTAACAAACTGTTTGTCATTTCGACGCAAGGAGAAATCACACTAGAAATTCGACAAAGATTAGTAAATTTAGGTACAGAATTACACGTGTGATTTCTCCCTTCGATCGAAATGACAAGATTGTGTTTTACCTAACTCGTCGAGTAATTTGGAATTTATTTATTGGGATTTAAAAAACCTGTTTTTCAAAAGCATACACTAAAGTAAAGTCCTGTCCTGAAGTATCTGATTTAATCTCTTTGTAATGCACATCAAAATCTACTACCAAATCATTAAAATGCAAACTTGCTTCTGTTTGATTTTTATCTAACGAAAAAGCATTTACTCTGATATGATCCTTGAAACTGATTCCTTTTTCGTTTCTGATTTTAAAGATCGCTTCTTTTGCTCCCCAAATTACAGTAAGCTCCTTAATATAATTGGTTGTGTTTTGAGTATTGAGATAACTATTTTCAGTATCTACAAATTTATCAGCGATTCTTAAGATTTTCTCACGTTGCAATTCCATGTCGATTCCTACGGTTTCGTCACTAATTATAATTGCTGCAAAATCGTGGGAATGTGTAATCGAAATATGATTGTGACAATTAAAATAAGGTTTCCCAAATTCGTCATAATGCATTTCGTGGTCTGTAAAACCCATTTCCTGTATCAACATACGAACGCTCAAAAAAGCACGCTGGTGCATTTGAGACTTCATTCCGTTAAGTCTTTGCTGCGTTTTTTCTTTTAACACTACTTTGCCCAATAACTCCTCAAATGATTCTGTTATGTGCCAAACTAAGATTTTGGTAGTTGCGTTGAATTGTATGGTTTGAAATAAAGGCATTCTTTTTTAATTATGAATTATGAGTTTTAAGTTATGAATTATTTTCCGGATTTGAAAACTGAACTTCTTATTTAACGTCTGGTGTTTCTAGCCCTGATGGGAGCGGCATCCTTTTTCTTCCGCGGCAGCGGAAGGAAAAGATATAGCGGACAGCAGGAAATAGCTCCTAACTTTTAATATCATCTTATAATAAGTAAATTATTTAGCTAAAGTTCAAAAGATTAAGAAATTAAACATTTCACAAATCTTATGGAAAGTAGTCAGAATTAAAAACCTATTCCGTAAATTTGCAAAAATTTTACAATTACAAATATACTATAAATGAGTACTACAACTACGCCTTTTGTGGCTTTCAAAGTAAAAGACATCTCTCTAGCGGCTTGGGGAAGAAAAGAAATTGAATTAGCTGAAGCTGAAATGCCAGGTTTAATGGCTCTTCGCGCTGAATATAAAGACGAACAACCTCTTGCAGGTGCTCGTATCGCAGGATGTTTGCACATGACTATCCAGACTGCAGTTTTGATCGAAACTTTAATCGCTCTTGGTGCAGAGGTTACTTGGTCTTCTTGTAACATTTTCTCTACTCAGGATCAGGCTGCTGCTGCTATTGCTGCTGCAGGAATTCAGGTTTATGCATGGAAAGGTCTTGATGAGCAATCATTTGACTGGTGTATTGAGCAAACTTTATTCTTTGGTGAAGACAGAAAACCATTGAACATGATCTTAGATGATGGTGGAGATTTAACAAACATGGTTATTGATCGTTTCCCGGAATTGGTTCCTGGAATCAAAGGATTGTCTGAAGAAACTACAACTGGAGTTCACAGACTTTACGAAAGAGTAAAAGCCGGAACTTTGCCAATGCCTGCAATCAACATTAATGACTCTGTTACTAAATCTAAATTTGATAACAAATACGGTTGTAAAGAATCTGCTGTAGATGCTGTTCGTCGTGCAACTGACTTAATGTTAGCTGGAAAAAGAGTTATCGTTTGTGGATACGGTGATGTTGGAAAAGGAACCGCTGCTTCTTTCAGAGGTGCAGGATCTATTGTAACAGTTACTGAAATTGACCCAATTTGTGCTTTACAAGCTGCAATGGACGGTTATGAAGTTAAAAAATTAAACACTGTTGTTGCTAATGCTGATATCATCATTACAACTACAGGAAATAAAGATATCGTTCTTGGATCTCATTTCGAACAAATGAAAGACAAAACTGTTGTTTGTAACATTGGGCACTTTGATAACGAAATTGATATGGCTTGGTTGAACAAAACTCACGGTGCATCTAAAATCGAAATCAAACCACAAGTTGACAAATATACTATCGCTGGAAAAGACATCATCATTCTTGCTGAAGGTCGTTTGGTAAACCTTGGTTGTGCTACAGGTCACCCAAGTTTTGTAATGAGTAACTCATTTACCAACCAAACTCTTGCTCAAATCGAATTATGGAAAAACAGTGCGGCTTACAACAATGACGTTTATATGTTACCTAAACATTTAGATGAAAAAGTTGCTGCTTTGCACCTTGCTAAATTAGGAGTTGAATTGGAAACTTTACGTGACGATCAGGCTGCTTATATTGGTGTTCCGGTTGAAGGTCCATTCAAACCAGAGTATTACAGATACTAATCTATTTTAGATTGTAGATAAACGATCTAAGATTTTAGATTTATAGAAACCCTTGCAGAAATGTGAGGGTTTTTTATTTCAACTCTGTCTTGTCCAGAATCAACAAATCGTTTATTTTTACAAATAAACACATTTCTTACAAAAAAATATATTTTTAAAAAATAAGTTCTTAATTTTAAAAATAAAAACAAGTCCCTATTTATCAAACACATAAACCTTGTAATCTTGAAAAAAACATCTTATTTGTTCCTCTTCTTGTTTTTATTTAGCCTCCCGCAAATTATTTTTTCTCAGGAAAAGAAACCCAAAGTCGTTTTAGTTTTAAGTGGCGGCGGGGCGAAAGGAATTGCACATATTCCGCTTTTACAAAAACTAGATTCTTTGCACATTGTTCCTGATCTTATTGTTGGCAATAGTATGGGCAGTATTATAGGTGGCTTGTATGCGATGGGATATTCTGGTGATAGCATCGAAAAATTAACCAAAAACATTATCTGGGATAAATTGCTTGGCGGAGGTCAATCATTAAAATCTGCCAGTGTAGAAGAAAAAAGAGAATTTCAGAGATACTTAGTCGGAATAGGTGTTAAGGACAAAAAACTAAACAGCGTTGGCTCTCTTTTGAATGATCAAAATTTAAGAGAACTTCTTTCTGAATTAACTTATCCTGTATACAATATTAAAGATTTTGACAGCCTGCCAATACCATTTAGAGCCATGGCTACCGATTTGTCTGAAGGAAAAGAGGTCATTTTAAGCAAAGGCAGTCTTGCTTATGCCATGAGAGCGAGTATGTCGTTGCCCGCTATTTTCAAGCCCATGGCCTACGAAAAAACAGTATTGGTTGATGGCGGTGTTATGAATAATTTCCCTACAGATGTTGCCAAACAAATGGGCGCGGATATTATCATTGGCAGTGATGTTGGGGGCGGATTGGAACCAATAGATAAACTGAACAATCTTGTGACTATATTGACGCAAACCAGTATGTTTCCTAGTAATATCAAAAATCCTGAAAACCGAAAACTCTGCACGATCTTGGTCGATCATTTGCCAAACTTGCGTTTTTCTACTGCTGATTTTGCAGATAGCGAAGAAATCTACAAAGACGGTAAAATTGCCACAACAGAAAACCTTCCGGCTTTAATCGCATTATCAGAACAATTGAAAGGATTTAAGCAACGAACTCATCGATTGCCTAACATACCCGGAGATTTTACTCTTGACACAATTGTTTACAAAAGAATCAGTCCGGAAAATCTTGCTCTGGTATTGGGAAGAATAAATCTTAAAACAAATATAAAATATACCACCAAAGATTTAATAGCGGGCATTAACAGAGCCATGGGTACGAATCTTTTTGACGAGATCTCGCACAGTTTTTTCATCAAAGATGGCGACAAACTTGGGGTAACAATAATTGGATATGAGCGCGCCAAAAACCAACTCAACACATCATTACATTACGATACTTACAGAGGTGTTGGAATCATTTTTAATTATACCGCCAGAAATGTTCTTGCCAGAGCATCCCGGCTTCTTGCAACAATAGATATTGCAGAGCAGCCAAAAGCAAGAATTAATTTTCAGAAAAATTTTGGAAAAAACAGAGACTGGTGGTGGGCATCTGAAATGTACGGGGCTTTTTTAAGGCAAGAAATTTATATCAATGGCAAAGCCTCAGATAACATTCTTTATAACTCTTTTGAGTTCAATAATGAAATCAATAGAAACATAAATTCCCTTAAAAGTTATTTTGGTTATGGCTTAAATTATCACTACACCAATTTAAAGCCTAAATACAACAGAGAATACAATCCTAACTCAATCAATATCAAGGATTACTCTTTAAACAGCATAGAGGTAAACATGCATTATTCATATAATAATATGGATAAAGTTTTCTTTGCTGAACATGGAACAATTATAAAGGCAAATGTAACCCGATCATTGTTATCAGATGTCTACACTTCTTTTAATGATCCAGATAAAACAACTACCTCAGGCGCAACTAATGGATATACAAAACTTGGTTTTAGTTTTGAAAAAAGAGCGCTCATAAATAAGAAGATTACAGGAATCATTGGTTTTGATTCTTATTTTATTTTTCAGGACAGACTTAAGGACAGTCAAATCTCATTTTCGGAACTTGGGTATGCTTCAAAATATTTCTTAGGAGGAATTATACCGAGTTCTGGCAGTAATCGTTTTTCTTTTCCCGGCCTGAAAGAAGACGAACTCAATGTTACACAATATATAGGCTTAAATCTTGCCTCTCAAATAAATCTTATGGGAAAAATATATATGACTCCTCATTTTAATATTGCAACTGTAGGTTTTGACGCTTTTGACGAATACATTAAGGATGCATTTAGTCCTAAAGGAAAGTGGGACAATAACATTGAACCAAGCCTTGTATTATCCGGAGGAGCCGCTATTTCTTATCAGTCCATTTTAGGCCCAATTCATTTTGATACTTCCTGGATTAATAATATAGACAAAGTGAGATTATTTTTTAGTGTCGGATTCTCATTGAATCCTTAAAAACGATAAGCCTCAAAAAATCGACAAATTTAGTTATTCATCACGCCAAATCAGAAATCTTTGATTGTTAATCTTCAATCTAAAATCTCCTGACTTAATGACATTGGCTCCTATGCCTCGTACTAGCGCAAACCAATAACATCATTTTAATCAGATATTATATATGTTTCTTAAGTTTAAGTTTTACTTTTGAAATTCAAATTCCCAATATCTAAAACCTAATTATGAGAACACGCCTATTTTTAATGTTAATAATATTGTTGCCTTTTTTTACTAATGCTCAATCTAGTCTGCAAAGGCAAATGCAAGCATCAAATTCAATGGTGCGACAACAAAATCAAATGTTTTTGCAACAACAGCAACAACAACGTATGATGGCAAGCATGATGAACAACATCGAAACAAAAGAATCCAAATTAGCCAAGGAAGAAAAAAAATTCAAAAAAATTCAGGAAAAAATAAAACAAAAAGAAGCTGACTTAACGACAAAAAACGATGAATTAAAAAGTCTTGAAATTAACTCACAAAACAATAATTCTGACATTATAAGAGATATTGAAAAAGCTAAAAAAGAAGTTGCAAAGTCTGAAGAAAAAATAAGTAAATCTAAAACAGCTATTGAAAAAAGTTCGAATAAAATTCAGGATTTGCAAAACCAGATACTAGCCGATAAAATCAAAAAAGCAGAATTAGAGAAACAACACGAAGAAGAGAAGAAATTAAAAGAAGAGGAAAAAAGATTAAAGGAAGAGGAAAAAGCAAAAAAACAACAAGAAAAGCAAGACAAGAAAAAATAAAAATCTCTTTCTATAATTCACACAATAAAAATATGATCGAAAAAATTTTATGTGACCTACATGGTTCAAAAGATATGTCTTTTGCCTGCATTCATATTGCAATGGCAATAGACAAAAAAGAAAAAGTTGGCTTTTTTTATTCAGAAGCCGAAGAAGATCTTCCTGAAATTGCCTGGTGTGGCGCATGCGAGCAATGGTTATTGGATAACGGAGAAGAATGGACTGACGTTTTTCAGGCTAATGCCGATTTTAAAATATTATGTTCAGATTGTTTTGAAGAAGCAAAAAACAATGAACCAGAGATTCATCTAAGATAAATATGATTTCTACAAAAAACTTTACATCATTACCCAATAGAAATTCATTACAAAGCATCTGTAAAGCAATCTCAGTTCTAGATGCTATTATTTGTCCCGAATGGGAATATCGATATTATTCGTACAACTCTAAATGGGGAGAAGGTGAAGAATATTGCGAAATGAGGTATGGATCCGGAGATTTAATGAATATTCTATTTCTTGAAAACAATTGTGTAATAAATGGTTTTGCTCACGAATTTCAACACAATCAAAAAAGTGACCTGACTAAAAACTTACCTGAAATTTATAATGATTTTATTTTTGGTGAACCTGTTGCTTCTTTCGGTACTACATTTTGTTTGTGGACAAATCAAACGGGAAATTGGGAAACCGGAATAATCGAAGATTATAATGACAATTCAGAAGAATTGCTTTCTGTTTTTGACAACACCCCACAAACTTATATTGACTGGGCAACCGAATATTTTGAAGATTCTTATAAGGAAACCGGAATTCCGTTAGAAACTGTTACCAAAATTTATCAAGGTCAAATCTTGACAAAAGAAATGGTATTATCTATTGTTGACGAAATTGAAGATTGGCAATTGCTGGAAGACGATTTAAAGGAAATAGATTATGAATACGATTTTAAATAAAATTCTTTTAAGTAATAAATGTCTTGGTAAGCAAAGAAAAATTAAAGTAAAATCCGAAATTATACAATTACGCTTTAGTTCTTTATAATAAAATAGCAGACTTTAATTATGACAAAAGAAGATTTTAAAATCAATCTGGAAAAAGCTCTTAAAGGACTTCTTGATTTTACTCAGGAAATGGTAACGAACAAATTACCTCACGATTATAAATTCATAATTAAAACCAATTGTTCTTACGATGGGAATGAATTAGAAAATGATGAAGAAATTTATCCTGATGATAAAATCAATGAAACAAATTCAATTAATCCTGCTACAAAATCTACTGCAATTGATTATCTATGGCGCAATGGCAAAGTTCCGCAATGGATCAATGTTCAGGTTAGTAGTTGTGATGCTAATTTTAGTTACATAACATTAGAATGCTGCGGAAGATATTCGGCTTTTCTAAATCACAAAGATGGTCCTTTTCGTGGTTCAGGCCCTAGTATTCCCTATCGTTATTATGATTCAAATACTGAAAAACTTCTTCATAAAGTAGATTTCAATACGATTAATAAATCTTAAACCATGTGGTACGATAAATATACTTTCTACAAAAAACAAAAAAGATTAATAGATGAATATCCTGAAATAAACCTTCAGCAAATATGGAATAATAAACTTCCAACTGACTTTTTCTTGCCTGATGAATTACTTGAATTATTACAATTTTCTAACGGAGGAGGAATAATAAACGGAAACCGCGACTTTGGCTATTTCTCATTAATTGATATGAGAAACTATTATTTTGATTACAAACTTTCAAAATATACACCATTATTTTTACCTGTTGCATTTAATGGAGGTGGGATATTTTATGCCTATGATTTTAGAGATCCAAAAAACATACGTATTGTTGCTGCAGACGCAGGAGATTTAGAATATGAAAGTTCAATCGTTATTGGAGAGACGCTGGATGAAGTTTTAAGCAAAACAAATGATATTGTTGAAGAATTGGACAAAATTCGCACCCCGATTTTATTTACAGAAGATGAAAAACAAATAATTGAACTTCGTAAACAGCTTGCTTATTTAAACGCAAATCGAAATAGTATTGACACCAAAAGTTATTTATTAGCAAAACGAAAACTCGAAAGCCAAATTAAACAATTAAAGTTTTTCATATAAAGTTTATAATGCTAATTTCTAATAACACCCCCATTCTCTTGATTTCATCTCAATAAAACTAACTTTGTAAAAACGCTAACCATGAAAAACTTTTTCTTTTTAGGTATTGCCATTATGTTCGAAATTATTGCCACTTCGGCCTTAAAGAAATCAGAGCAATTTACACAGCTGATCCCAAGTATAATAACAATTGTGGGATATTTTGCTGCATTTTACTTTTTGAGTTTTGCTATTAGAACCATTCCGGTTGGGATTGCTTATGCCATTTGGTCCGGCGTTGGAATTGTTTTAATTACTATTATTGGTGCTGTTTTCTTTAAGCAAATACCAGATTTACCTGCTATTATAGGACTAGCTTTGATTATGGCTGGTGTTATTGTAATTAATGTTTTTTCTAAAACTACAGCGCATTAAACTGTAAATAAATCGTTCCAAATTTTAAGTTTCAAGCCAAAGCAACCTGAAAAAATAAGACATCAATTCTCAACTTATTCATTTCAAATATAAAACAATGGATTTCAAAAAAGCTACTATTTCAGACTTAAAAGAAATGCAGGAAATGTATATCGAAACCATTCAATGGATTTGCAAAAACGATTACAATCCGTTGCAAATTAATGCCTGGGTTTCCGGACTTAATGACACTGAACGCTGGCTGAAGGTTATACACAGTCAATATGTTTTACTGGCTCTTGTCGATGATAAAATTGTGGGGTACGGAACTTTGAAAGATGGAAATTATATTGATTTTTTCTGTGTTCACAAAGATTTTCAACGACAGGGAATTGCGGATAAAATATTCAGCGAATTAGAAATTGAAGCCAAAAAAGAAAACGCAAAAACAATCTCTGCAGACGTAAGCATAACGGCAAAACCATTTTTTGAGAAAAAAGGTTTTAATACAAAAGCCGAACAAAAAAACATACGATTGGGCGTTGAGCTTATCAACTATAAAATGGAAAAGGAACTCAAAAAGTAAAAACAGGTTCAGTTTCAGGGTTCAAGTTGTTGGAGAACCTGAAACCTGAAATAAAAAAACTAATCAAAAAACTTCCGCAAGTTTCGGATTTTATCCTCGCAAAACCCTGTCGATATTTGCATTATAAAAATGAATGAAAATGAACACACAGGAAAACATCAATTATAATCGCATTGCCGATGCGATCGATTATATCAAAGCCAACTTTAAGGATCAGCCTAACTTAGATGAGGTTGCCGAAAAAGTGCATTTAAGTCCGTTTCACTTTCAGCGCTTGTTTACGGAATGGGCAGGAACAAGTCCGAAGAAATTTTTGCAATATATAAGTGTCGAACACGCCAAAAAAATCCTCAAAGAAAATAATAAAACTACATTGTCTGATGCCGCTTTTGATACCGGACTATCGGGAACAAGCCGTTTGCATGATTTATTTGTAAATATCGAAGGCATGACGCCGGCTGAATATAAAAATGGCGGTAAAAACTTAGCCATTAATTTCAGTTTTGCCGAAAGTCCGTTTGGTAATATTATAGTGGCTTCGACCAATAAGGGGGTTTGTTTTATGGCTTTCGCAGAAGATGAAGAAACAGGATTTCAAGATCTGAAAAACAAATTTCCAAATGCAGCATTCTTACGAAAACTAGACTTATTGCAGCAAAACGCTTTATTTATTTTTCAGAATGACTGGAGCAAATTATCTGAAATTAAATTGCACTTAAAAGGAACTGACTTTCAATTGAAAGTTTGGGAAACACTGCTTAAGATTCCAATGGGACAACTTTCTACTTATGGATCAATCGCACACCAAATCGAGAAACCAAATGCTTCCCGTGCTGTTGGAACTGCCATTGGGAGTAATCCTGTAGCATTTCTGATTCCGTGTCATCGTGTGATTCAATCTTCCGGAACCTTTGGCGGTTATATGTGGGGAAACACCCGTAAAACAGCTATTATTGGCTGGGAAGGTGTTCAAACTAATTCAGATCTCTAAAACTAATCTCATGCAAAATATACAATCAAAAATTGCTTCTCAAAACTGGGAAAGCATCACTGAATCTATGCACGAAAGCGGATTTGTCATTATTCCAAATCTGCTGGATAACGAACAATGCGAAGATTTAAAATTCGATTATGATAACCCGGCTTTATACCGAAAAACGGTTGTAATGGAGCGTTATCGTTTTGGTCTGGGCGAATATAAATATTTTAATTATCCGTTGCCTGATTTAATCCAGACGATCCGGACTTCTATCTATCCTAAACTGTCTCTTATTGCAAATGCGTGGATGAAAGCGCTGAATATAAATACTATTTTTCCTGAAACGCATGAAAAATTACTCGAACAATGTCACGCCAATAATCAGTTTAAAGCAACTGTTTTAATCTTAAAATATGGTAAAAGTGGCTTTAATACTTTACATCAGGATTTATATGGCGATGTTTATTTCCCCATTCAGATCGTGCTTTTTCTAAATGAACCTGACGAGGATTTTGCCGGTGGCGAATTTGTTTTAACAGAACAAACGCCCAGAGCACAATCTAAAGCGATTGTTTTGAAACCTAAAAAAGGAGATGTTCTGATTTTTACCACCAATTTCAGACCTGTAAAAGGTACAAAAGGGTATTATCGGGTAAATATGAAACATGGTGTGAGCGAAATTCATTCCGGCGAACGACATACGTTGGGAATTATTTTTCATGATGCGTTAAGTTAAGGCACAAAGGTGCTGAGGTACTAAGGCACAAAGGTTTTAACACACAGTATATCTGTAGAGACGCACCGCAGTGCGTCTAACGTCACGTAATTAATCTATGAGAACAATCTTTGCGTAGACGCACTGCGGTGCGTCTCTACAGGATAAAAATTACGGTAAAATATAATACATAATTTTTTTCACGCAGATTTAGCAGATATGGCAGATTTTTTAATCATTTTAATCCTTTTAATCGGTGGCAAAAAAACTTTACAAACATTATGATTGAGCACAATAAGATTTCCGATTCAGATCTCCGAATTAAAATTAAAAATTCGGAAATTTGTTTTGGGGGAAACCGAAAACTAAAAATTTACGGAACACTAAAATGTTCTTCGGGTAAAAGAATGAAACGTGAAAATCGTGTCTTCTTTTTATCTGAAAATGAAGCCAGACAAAATGGTTTCAGACCTTGCGGACATTGTATGAAAACCGAATATCAAAACTGGAAAAATGGACTTATTTAATCCCGAAACTGACGAGACGACTAATCTGCTTCCTAAAGACGGAACTGTAAATTATTACGGTAAACTTTTTTCAAGAGAAAATGCCAATCACTATTTGGATGTATTATTAAATAATATTGAATGGAAAAACGATGAAGCTATCATCTTTGGAAAATTAATTATTACGAAACGAAAAGTAGCATGGTATGGCGATTCAGGTTTTGAATATACGTATTCGAATACGACAAAAAAAGCGCTTCCGTGGACGAAGGAATTATTAGAACTAAAAGCTGTTATTGAAGAAAAAACAGGAGAAACCTTCAACTCTTGTTTACTTAATCTGTATCATTCCGGTGATGAAGGAATGGCCTGGCACAGCGATGCCGAAAAAGACCTAAAAAAGAATGGTGCTATTGGTTCTGTAAGTTTTGGTGCTGAAAGAAAGTTTGCTTTTAAACATAAAGACTCTAAAGAAACTGTTGCGTTAATATTAGAACACGGCAGTTTATTGGTTATGAAAGATACTACTCAAACACATTGGTTACATCGCTTACCGCCAACAAAAACAACTTCTAAACCAAGAGTAAATTTGACTTTTAGAACGATTGTTTCTCAATAAAAATTTTATTTAACCATTAAGAGATTAAGGAAGATTAAGAATTCTGACTTCAATGAATCTGAATATCTTAATGGTAAATTTAAAAAACTCTAATAAGTTTTACCATCCCTGATTCAAACCATTTTTAAGGACTTCTTCATATTTATCTTTATCAAAGACATATAAGTTTGGAGCTTTATGTGCGACGTTGCTTTTCTTTTCTTCCAATTTATTGAGAATTCCAATGTTGTTAATCTTGCGCAAAAAGTTTCTTCTGTCCAATTTTTTATCCAAAATGGTCTCATACAATTTCTGAAGTTCAGGCATGGTAAATTTTTCGGGTAATAAATTGTAACCAATTGGCATTAAATTCAATTCGATTCGGAGCGTATGCAGCGCTTTATCCAAAATTTCTTTGTGATCTAAAATAAGTTCAGGAACTTCTTTATGGTCAATCCATTCAATGCTTCCCTTATTATTTTCCTTTTGTGGAATCGCTTTTAGAAAATCAACCAAGGCATAATACCCAATAGTTACAAAACGCTGTGTAAACCATTTTCTGGCTTTTTCCGGAATTTTAAGATGTTCTAAAATTTTATTTTCAAAATGCTTATCATTTCGTTTTACACGTCCAAACGTAGCAAATTGTCTTAGAAAAATTCCTTCAATTCCTGTACGTTTATTTAAAACAGTAACCGCCGCGGTATCAATATCCTGATCAATGGGAACAAAACCGCCTGGTAATGACCACTTGTCTTCATAAGGAGTTTTAATTAATAAAACTTTCAGCTGATTATCATGAAAACCAAAAATGACACAATCTATAGAAAGTCCGGGTTGGTAATTTTCGTTATTTTCTAGTATTCCTTTCGCCATTCAATTTTTATTAATTACAATTTCTTATCTCAGGGATCACGCAATTTAATTCATTTTAATAAAATTGAGACTCTTTTTTAAAATTCGCATGCAATATTATTGAAAAACAAAAAACCAACAGCAGAAGTGTGTAAATCACAATTTTTACTTAAAATTAAAATCGAATTAAAAAAATAAGTACATTGCGTCATAATAACACATTAAGCGCTTAACTTGTTGTTTCTACAACAAAAAAGCATCTTCAAAAAGAAACTTTAAAGAAGATAACAAACTCAAAAACAGCTTAATATTGTAATTACTGTAACAAAAAATAAAGAAAGACGTCTATTCTTATATAGCACATATAAATTGATTTAAACATGAGAATTCCTAATCCAGAAAAACGAAACAAGGGGCTTATTAAAAAAATATGTTTCTCTTTTGGATTTGTTTCTAAAACTGACCTTTTAGAAGCTTCTTTAAAATATAGTGAAGAACAGGAAAGGATTTTCAATGAAATGATTACTATAAGTGAAGCGAAAGATAAAAAAATAAAACGCGAAGCATTTGATAAAGCATTATTTGCATCCTATAAAGGAATTGGCGCTATGGATTTTATAAATACTGTTCTGAAATAATTCTTAAAATATCCTTCTACAACATACTGAACCTTGCTACAAAGCGAGGTTTTTTTATTTGGTCTCATTTTTAAATTTTCAATTGTCAATAAAATAATACCATTTTAATAAGAATATTAAATTTAATATCGGTAAAGTATTGTCAAAATTCTATATTTTTGCCCATTGACAAATATAAGATTATACTTATGTTAATTATTTAAAATATTAAAAACACAGCGATGGAAAATCTAATTCAATCAGAGAATTATAAAATTCAAAAGCCTGCCGAATGGGCTTCCAATACAAATGACGGTCAACTTATTGAATACATTAAAGAATCAGATTTTGCAACTAAGCAAATAGACGAAGGGCGTGATTATTGCTATTTTTTAGATAAAATCTATTACACCAGTGATGAAGAAAATAGTGAATATGCCTGCGTAGCTTATACTCTAAACGAACCTGCAAATCTGGAAAATGCCTCTGTAATGGATGTCGTGGTCGAAGAAAATGAAACTTATATCATACATAGAATAAGCGTTTTGAGAGAAGGTGTTTTGATTAATAAAATTCCTGATACTAAAATTAAAGTTCTTGATAGCGAAAACCAAAGTGATGGCGGGGTTTTGAGCAGTAATAAAAAAATCAATATTACCATAAAAGATTTACGCCTTTATGATGTTTTGATCATGGAGGATTCGAGAGTGAAGGTCTTTACGGAACGTGACTTTTTACGCAAGGAATTTTCTAAGTTTGTTTGGGTAAGTCCAAGTACTTATTGGGCTTACGGAAGTTATAATTATACTTTTATCAATGACCGTAAAAACAGGATTGCTTACAAAAAAACTTTTTTCAGAGATGAGGATGGGAATGTATTGGCTCCGGAAATCAACTATTTAGAGAAAGGTGAAAAGTTTACTATTGAAAAAGAAAACTATATCAACTTTGTAGATACTAATCGCGAGATTGCTCCTTTTATAGATTTTGCTACTGATAGTAACTGGGCCGATTTGTCTAATTATATTTCTCCGTTATATGAAGAGGTTTATAATAAATCATTTTTACAGGAATTTGCCCCAAACTTGGTTGAAAAAATAGATGCTATTACTAACAAAGATGAGCAATTGCAATTTGCCATTGATTATGTACAAAATCATGTTTACTATGTTTTTAATGCGGATGAGATGAACGGTCATAAACCGCAGGAACCATCTGTAACATATCAGAATAAACAGGGAGATTGTAAAGCAAAATGCGTTTTACTGAAGGTAATCCTGGATTATATCAAGGTTGATTCGTCTGTGGTTTTGGTGAATTTTAATACTGATCATTACCTGAAATATTATTTGCCCTCTTTACTTACTTTTAATCATGTAATAGTAAAAATCGATTATAAAGAGCAAACGTATTTTATTGATGCAACGAGTCGCGATGAATTTGGATTGATAGAAAATCGTGGGTTCATTTATTTCATGCACTATCTTGAGGTTAAACCAAATCAGGATTTGCAAATAAAAAGTTCTCATCGATTCCCATATTATGGTATCAATGAAAAAGCTGATTTTAACATTGAAAAAAACATCGGTAAACTTACCTTAACGACGACTTACAAAGGAAATCGTGCTAATTATATGCGCAAGTATTTTAAGAACACCAACAAAAGAGAAATCATAGACAGCTGGAATAATTTCTTTTTTTATACATTGAATTACAACAATGACAGGAACGGAACTGACGTTCGAAATATATTCAAAGATACAACGATCGAAACGTTAAGCGATGACAAAAAACTGAACGAGTATACGATTCAATACAAAGCTACGATTGAAGATCCGTATTTTGCAGACGCACAAAAAAATCGTTTTGTCATGTATTTTGACCGCAATGTGATTAAAAATAATGCAAGGGACTTTTTGCACACAGATATCACGTTCTGGCATAATTTTGATAATGAAAAATATGAAATCAATCTTTATACAGACCAAAGAATCGATGTAGAAGAAAAATTTACGGTTCAGGAAAGCACAATCAAAAATCCATACTTTGATTATACAAGCCGCAAAAAAATCACAAAAAATGGCGCATCGGTTTACATCGATTTTAAACCATTGGTAAATTTAGAAATTCCGCCAGCTGATTTTGAAGAATTCAGAAATGCACATCACGAAGTTGCAGATAGTAATTTTGGACTGGGAATCGATATTATAGAACAGGGTTTTATGAATTTAATGAAGTTTAATTTCAAGAAACTGGTAAAGTAACTACAATAAAAAATCGACAGTCTGGACGTAAATATTGTTACTTAATTTTGAACACGAATTTCACTAATTGACACTAAATAGTTTGTGAAATTCGTGTTTTGTTTTGCACTTTGTCTGCACTATATAATAAAAAACGGGGCTAAAATTTAGCCCCGTTTTTGTTATTGTGAATTGTTGTTGAGATAATTTTCAACATATAGAAACATCGATTTGTATTATTTAAAAAAAAGTTTCTACTAGTTTAAAAAAATTTAAAGCAATTCAAAATCAGATTTCAATTTGATATCTGCTGATGATGCTCCAATCATTACTTCGAAGTCTCCTGCTTCTGCAATAAATTCTAATTTATCATTGTAGAAAGAAAGTTTCTCTTTGTCGATTGTAAATTCGATTGTTTTAGATTCTCCCACATTTAATTTAACCTTTTGGAAATCTCTTAATTCTAAAACTGGTCTTACAACAGATCCAAATTTATCTTTTAAGTACAATTGCACTACTTCTTCTCCGGCTACTTTTCCAACATTTGATAATTGGAAAGAAACTTTGATTGTTTCATTATTTTTCATCTTAGTCGAAGACAGTTTCAAATCAGAATAATTGAATTTGGTATAACTCAAACCATATCCGAAAGGAAATTTAGGGGAGTTTTTCAGATCAATATAAGCTGAAACATAATTTTTTGAATCCTCATCTTTAGCTGGTCTTCCTGTACTGTAATGATTGTAATAAATTGGCACTTGCCCTACTTCTCTAGGAAAAGTCATTGGCAATTTTCCAGAAGGATTATAATCTCCAAATAATACATTTGCGATTGCATTTCCTGCTTCTGTACCCAACCACCAGGTATATACAATTGCCGGAACATTATCAGCCGTCCAGTTAAAAATTAAAGGTCTTCCGGCATTTACCAAAACTACAACCGGTTTTCCGGTAGCCTGAATTGCTTTTACCAAATCTTCCTGAACACCCGGCAAATGCAGGTTGCTTCGGCTTTTTGCTTCACCGCTCATGTCGCGGCTTTCGCCAATACTCAAAATAACAACATCCGCTTGTTTCGCAGTAGCGACTGCTTCAGCAAAACCATCTTTGTTATCTCCATCGACTTCACAACCTTTGGCGTAAAGCAACTTGGTATTTTTACCTACTTTATTTTGTAAACCGTCCCATTGCGAAACTACCCATTTATTGTAGTCTACCTCTGGTAATTCTACAGACCAAAATCCCATGTTTTCTTTATACTCCTTTACCATTGGACCAATGAAAGCAATTGTTTTCAGGTTTTTAGAAAGTGGTAAAGTTTCATTTTCATTCTTTAATAAAACGATACTTTTTTGTGCTACATCTAGAGCTGCTTTTCTATGCTCAGGATTATTCAACGCTTTATCGGCTCTCTTTTGATCTGAATATCGGTAAGGATCATCAAATAAACCCAATTCAAATTTCTTGCGAAGAATTCTTTTTACTGCATCATCAATCAAATCAACAGAAACTTTTCCTTCTTTAACCAATTCGGCTAAATGATATCTGTAGGCATTACTTTCCATATCCATATCACTTCCGGCTGTAATGGCAGAAAGCGCAGCAGCTTTAAGATCTTTTGAATATCCGTGTGCTACCATTTCTCCTATCGAACCCCAATCTGACACTACAAATCCCTGAAAGTCCCATTTTCCTTTCAAAATATCACGTTGTAAATGTGCATTTCCTGTCGCCGGAATTCCGTTTAAGTCATTAAATGAATTCATAAAAGTAGCTGCACCGGCATCAAGAGCCGCTTTGAATGGTGGCAAATAGGTTTCCCACAACATTCTTTCGCTCATGTCTACAGAGTTGTAATCTCTTCCGCCAACAGCTGCACCATAAGCTGCAAAGTGTTTGACGCAAGCCATAACTGAGTTTAAATCGCCCAGTTTGTTTCCCTGAAATCCTTTTACTCTTGCATACGCAATTTTAGATCCCAGATATGTATCTTCTCCGGCACCTTCCATAACTCTTCCCCAACGCGGGTCACGGCCAATATCTACCATTGGTGCAAATGTCCAGTGTATTCCGCTTGCAGAAGCTTCTGTAGCAGCAACTCTGGCTGCCAGTTCAATTGCTGTTAAATCCCAACTTGCAGCTTCGGCTAACGGAATTGGAAAAGTGGTTTTGTAACCGTGAATAACATCCTGACCAAATAACAACGGGATTTTTAGTCGGGATTGCATCGCCAATTCCTGATATTGTCTGGTGTATTTTGTTCCAATAATATTTAACATCGAACCTACAATTCCTGCCTTTATCTCGGCTTGTTTGTTTGGATTAATGGTAATTGGTCCTGTTGCAGAATTATCTCCTGTGTACTGATTAAGCTGACCTATTTTTTCTTCTATGGTCATTTTCTTCAATAGAGCATTTACTTTCTGGTCTATTGTTTCTTGTTGGGCGACGGCAAAAAAAGACACCATCAACAAGGTAAATGTGGTTAGTTTTTTCATTCTCATTTAATTAATTTCTATATAAACTGGTAAGTGATCTGATGGATATTTTAAATCCTTGGAGTCACTTAAAACTGCATGCTTTTGTACCGTAAGCCCGCTATTTTTAGAAATAAAAATATAATCTAATAATAAGGTTACTGGTTCATTATGTTTAAAATCATTGAATGTCCCTGATGGTCCAAAAGGTTTTTCTTTAGAAACATCTTTGGTATCATCCATTACTTTTTTTATGGTTGAAATTTGTTTTGTATCCGGTTCTGAATTAAAATCTCCCATCAGAAAAACAGGATATTTTTTTTTGTTTATTTCGGCTATTTTCGAAAGAACCAGTTCTACTCCTTTTACTCTTGCTACTTCGCCCATGTGATCGAGGTGAAGATTAAAAACCCAAAACGTTTTTTTTGTTTTCACATCTTTAAACAATGCATAAGTACAAATTCTATTACAGGCTGCATCCCAACCTCTTGAAACTACGTTGGGTGTTTCTGACAACCAAAACGTATTGGATTGTTCTACCTGAAAACGGTCTTTTTTATAGTAAATCGTACAGGCTTCTCCTTTTCCGTCTTCTTCTCTGCCTATCCCGAATTTGTTATAATTTGGCAAAGCCAAAGCGATGTCTGTAACCTGATTGGGAGTTGCTTCCTGGACTCCAAAAATATCGGGACTGTAAAATTGAATTTGCGATGCAAAATAATCTTTTCTGTTTGGCCAGGCATTTTCTCCATCTGAAGCAACATCTAAACGAATGTTGTAGGACATAATTTTTACATTCTGACCATAAAATGACGCATTGACAAAAAGCAGCATTACTACTAAAAAAAATGAATTTCTCTTTTTCATGTTAAAAATTTTAATCCGGTAAAGCTAGCATTTCACTAGCCTTAATGAAAAAAAAGAATGTTAATTATGTACTCTTCGACAATCAATATTAGATATATCATAAAAATTTGTTTTTAGTGCTGCCATGTTGCCACAAGTACAAGATAAACACGAATCTTACTAATTTTCACTAATTAGTTTGTGAAATTCGTGTTCATAATTAGTACTATTTGTTTCCACACGTTAGACTTTTGTAACGTATTTATTTTTTTGATTTTGATTTTTTAGCTTCTGAAAAATCCAAATAATTAAGATTAAAACCTCCTTTTTCAAACACTACCTTGATTTTGTTTGTGCCTGCATTCAAATCAATACCTGACAAGACAACAGTTTTCCATTTTTCATTTCCTCCTGTTGTAGGAAGTGTAATTGTTTCAGATCTCTTTCCGCTTTCAGTTTCCAGATAAAGTTTCCCTTCTGAATTTTCACTTGAGTAACGAATGGCAACTTTGTATCTGTTTTGTTTAGCAACTTCGGTAGTAAACTGTAACCATTCTCCATCTTCGATAAATGAAACCTGGTAATCATTTGATCCGGTATCTTTGCAGGATAAAATATCAACACCATCATTTCTCATGGTATTTCCTTTATTCCACTCATCAAATTTTCCGGTTTCTACTCTGTAATTGATAAAATCTTTATCCAGATATGCGTAACCATTTGTTCCGAGATCATATTGAGTTGCGGCAATTTTTCCCGGAATCAAATGTTTCTTGTAAGGTTTAGTATCGTTAGTTTGTACTTGTCTGAACATTGCATCGATTACATCCGGTTTAACGGTTAGGTTTTCCATTTTATAATTGTCTGCCATTTTCATCAATGTTTTTTTCGCAAAATCAGCAGTCGGTTTTTGTCCGCCATCTTTCCAATACTTTAATAAAACATCATATTCCGGAATTTTAGTTACTGAAGTTACACCGGCAATATTTTCGATTTTTTTCATTGGCCAGAATGCCCATCCAATATTATTGCTTTCTACTAATGTCAATGCATCTTTGAACCAGACATTTGAGTTTTCTCCACTTTCTCCCAACCAAATCGGCACATTGTATTGTGTTCTGTAATCCAGCATTTTCTGGATTGATTCTTTGGTATTATAGTTCCAGTATTTATGAAAGCTCAACGCCATATTTTCATCCCATAACGGGAAAATTCCGTTGTAATTATTTCCCCAGCAATTTCCTTCAATAAAAATTAAATGGTTCGTATCGACTTCGCGAATTGCTTTTGTAACCTGTACCAGTAATTCCCTCAATGGTCCGTTTGAGTTTTCATCACAACCATTTTTATTGGTTCCGGTAAAATTCCAGTTGGGTTCATTGATGATATCATAGGCACCAATCCAGGGATTGTCTCTGTAACGAGAAGCTAATTTTTTCCATAATGCAATCATTTTTTTCTGATTGGCTTCGCTTTCCCAAAGAGATGGTTTTGTATTATCGTAATCAGAGATTGCAGCATCATTTCCTTGCCCGCCCGGAGCAGCATGCAAATCTAAAATCAGATAGATCTTATTTTCAGCACACCATTTCAAAAGATTATCTGTCATTGTAAAACCTTCTTCGATCCAGGTTATTTCGCCATTCTTTTCTTCCTGAATAGATGGCGTGTACAAATTATAATGCATTGGCAAACGAATCGAATTGAAACCCCATGCTGCAAGCGAATCAACATCACGCTTTGTGAGTCCGTTTGCTTTATAAGCGGCATAAAACTCTTTTGTCCCTTGTGCTCCAATAACTTCTTCTATCTTTTGTTTGATGACATATTGCGGACTTGCAAAAGGTTGTGTCTGCATCATATAACCCTCCTGCACCATCCAGCCGCCAATTCCAAGACCTCTTAGTATTATATTTTTGCCGTTGCCATCCACAATATTTTGTCCGTCCCTGTGCAGGAATCCCTGCCCAAAAGCGGTAATTGGAAGCAATAATTGTAATGTGATAATTAATTTTTTCATGCTGCTTTTTAAACTTAAATATTTATTTCAAGAGAAAATCTATTTTTAAAATCTGCAAGTTCAATGATTATTTACAAGTTCATTTTAAAATTTCAACGTCTTATTTCATTAATCTTAACTCTAATATTCCAGAGTTTGCATAGCATGCGCCGGTATTCTGATAGTTGTTTTTGCAGTTCCGCTTGTTATGCTGTAAACCACTTCTTTATCTGATGAATTCATTATAATTGTAGCAATTTTTCCGTCTGTATTTTTAAACGATGTACTTAGCAGGTTTTTATCGCTAAGGGTTGCTTCGATTCGTTTTGCATTTGGTCTGATAAATTTAGATAAGTGACCTATATAATAATACATTGGCGTAAATATCAATTCATCTTTTTCAGTGTCTCCGTGAATTGGGGCAAAACAAAAATTCCCCACATGATTTGGTCCTCCGTTTTGATCTAGCAGGATATTCCAATCTGTCCACGCGACAGTTCCATTGTTGAAATCATTGATCATATTAAGTCCGTAACGTTCTGCATTTCCCCAAAACTGAAACTTGGTGGCATCAAATTTTTCGATACAGCCTTCAGTAAAGATTAAATTTTTGTCAGGAAAAGCTTTGTGTACTTCTGCTACTGATTCGAATTTTGGTGTTCCGCCATTCCAGGTTTCATACCAGTGAAATCCAATTCCCCAGGCATATTTTGAAACTTCAGGATCTGAGAAAACAAGATTCGCTCTTGTTACTAACATGTCTCCGCGATTATGATCCCAGATAATTATTTTTTTAGCTCCCAGATTTTCTTTTTCTAAAGTTGGTCCCAAAAAGTTTTTCAAAAAATCTCTTTCTGCTTCGGGTGTATAAATACAGGATTCCCATCTTTGAGTCGCCATTGGCTCATTTTGAATGGTTAATCCCCAAATTGGAATTCCTTCTTTTTCATATGCTTTTATAAATTTAGCATAATAGTTTGCCCACGACTGAGCAAATTCAGGCAATAAAACGCCGCCGTGCAAAATATCATTATTGTCTTTCATGAAAGCTGGGGGACTCCATGGACTAACAAATAAGGTTAATTTTCCGCCGGCTGTTTCAATTGCTTTTTTGATTAATGGAATTCTATATTTTCTATCATGATCAATATTGAAGGTTTTCAGCTCTTTGTCTCCTTCCTGAACATAGGTATAACTTTCGCTGCTAAAATCGCAACTGTGAATATTGGTTCTGGCTAAAGAATAGCCAATACCTTTCTTTTTATCATAGTATGCGGTTAGAAATTTTTGTTGATTTTTTGGAGATAATTTGGCAAAAACTTCGGCACTTGCGTCTGTAATTGCTCCGCCAATTCCCAAAAAAGTCTGGTACGTTTTTGCCGGATCTACAATAATAGAAACTGTTGAGTTTGTTTGTTGTGAAGTTGAGATTAAATCATTTGATAATGATAATCTTAAATTGGTGTTTTCAGCAGTAGTATAAACGTTAATTTTTGAATTCGATTTGGATTTTCCAACACCGGATTGGGCTATAGCTGATGAAAAACAACTTAATTGCAGAATTAATATTGGAATTATTAAGTTTTTATGGGTTGATTTCATTGTGTTTTAGATACTATTAAAAAAAATAAGGGCTAAATAAATAGCCCTTAACTACTAAACAAAATATTAATAAACTAAAGTTTGTATGGCGTGTGCCGGTATTTTCACTACTGTTTTTTGAGTAGCAATTATTAAATTATAAGTTATTTCATTGTCTGTATGATTCATGACAACTGTTGACATTGTACCATCTGTATTCAAAAATGAAGTACTTTGCAAATAGCTTCTGCTTACTGCAGTACTTACACGAACAGCATTTGGACGTATGAATTTTGAAAAATGTCCGATATAATAATAAGACGGTGTATAGATTAATTCTCCCGTTGTGGTGTCTGCGTGTATTGGGGCAAAACAGAAATTACCAACGTGATTAGGACCTCCGTATTGGTCTAAAAGGATGTTCCAATCTGTCCAGCCAACGGTTCCGTTATTAAAATCATTGATCATCGAAGTTCCGTATCTTTCGGCATTTGGCCAAAATTGATATCTGGCAGCATCAAATTTCTCTACACATCCTTCTGTAAACATTAGTTTTTTATCCGGATATGCTTCGTGAACTCTTGCTACATTTTCAAACAATGGCTGCGCGCCTGTCCAGGTTTCATACCAGTGAAATCCAATTCCCCAAACATATTTTGAAGCCTCCGGATCTGAGAATATAACATTTGCTCTTTGTACCATTAAATCACGATTGTGATCCCAGGCAATAATTTTTATTCTTTCTAAACCTTCTTTTTTAAGAGTTGGTCCTAAATAATTTTTAAGAAAATCTCTTTCCTCTTCTGCTGTATACAAACAAGATTCCCAGGTTTGCGTTGCCATTGGTTCATTTTGTACTGAAGTTCCCCACATTGGAATTCCTTCTTTTTCATATGCCTTAATAAATTTGACATACATATTTGCCCAAGGCTGATAAAACTCAGGAAGCAGTGTACCGCCCTTTAGTACATTTTTATTGCTTTTCATAAAAGCATTTGGTGACCATGGAGTTGCATAAGTAACTAATTTTCCTCCGGCAGTTTTGATGGCTTGCTTTATTAACGGAATGCGATATTGCCTATCATGTTCAATCGAGAAAGTTTTTAAATCCTTATCGCCTTCTTCAATATAAGAATAACTCGCACTACTAAAATCTGAACTTTGAATCGTGGTTCTTAGTAATGAGTAGCCAATTCCTTTTTGAGTATCGTAATAAGCATTTAAAAATTCTGTTTGTTTTTCTTTTGATAGTTTAGCAAAAATTTCGGCACTTGCGTCAGTAACAGCTCCTCCAATTCCCATAAAAGTCTGGAATCTTTTTGATGGCTCAACAAAAACAGAAACCTCAGTTTCTACTGGTTGTTTTGATGCTGTAAAAGATAAATTATCTGTAGGGGTTAACCTTAATTTTGTATTATCAGCAGTGGTATACACTGTGATCTTTTTATTGGTTGTAGTAAATGCTTGTTGTTGCTTCTGATTTTTCTGCTGTGCAAAAACAGCTAGAGAAAAACACAAACAAGTAATAATAAAGCCGTTTTTTTTCATTGTATCTGTTTTAATAATTAAAACTTTTTTGCAAATAATTGATTTAAAAAATAGCCCAATATCCTGGTGAACATGGGCTATTTGGCAACCAAACTTAACTTAACTTAAACTTCCTTTTGTATTTCTGTTTTTAGAAAGACCGGGACTGTAATCCCAGCCTTAAAAAACAAAAACTATTTTTTATTCTTATAGATTAATTGTAACCTGGATTTTGAACCATTTTAGTGTTATTGAATTCACTGTAAGGTATTGGCCAAAGTTCATTTTTATTAGCAGTAAATCCTTTAAAAGCAAGCTTAGATGCTGCTTCTCCAGTTCTTACTAAGTCATACCAACGGTGTCCTTCTCCTGCAAGTTCTAATCTTCTTTCAGCCAGAATAGCCGGAATTGAAACTGGTACAGATGGCAAACCAACTCTGTTTCTAACAGCATCTAAAAGTGCCTGAGCTCTTGCTCCTGTTCCTCCTAAAGCTTCTGCTTCCATTAAATATGTATCAGCTAAACGAATGATGTAAGTATTAATTCCAAAGTTCAATGCTCCCTCAGAAGTTCCTATATCACTATTAACCGGTGAGTATTTGATAAAATGGTATCCTGTTTCCTGGTAACTTGGATCATATGTCATGTTACCTGCTGCTTGTTGCGCCGCTGCATCAAAAATTGTAGATGCAAAACGAGGATCTGTTTTTAAAGTATTCCCCAAATCACTTGTAATAACCATAAATCCCCATCCGTTGATATAATCAGGAATTCCTGCTGCTATACCTGCTGGTGTTCTTTTAAAGTTACGCATTCCGCTTAACTGGCTTACAAGGTTCCCTTCGTCATCACCTCTTTCAAAATTATCCCATTTTGTGTTTCCTTCACTTGAATAACTAATTTCGAAAATTGATTCTGTATTGAACTCATTTTTGTGATTCCATAAATCCGAAAACTTATCCAACAATTTATATCCGTAGCTGCTTGTTGATCCTGGTGTACCATTCACTTTAGCTAATTCTGCAGCAGCTTCTGTTTTTTTGTTATCATATAAATATACCTTTCCTAAAAGTGCCGTTGCAGCACCTTTTGAAAAACGACCTAACTCATCAGGAGCTAAAGTAATTGGTAAATCTGCAATTGCTTCTGTCAAATCTTTTTCGATTTGTGCATAAACCATTGCTGGAGTTGCTTGTACTGTTACTGAAATTTCTTCTCTTGTATATGGCGTTAATTTTAACGGAACATGTCCAAAAAGTCTCACTAAATCAAAATAGTAATAAGCGCGTAATGCTTTAACCTCTGCCATGAAACGTGCTTTTTTAGCAGCATCCATATCAATTTCCGGTAATTTTACGACCATGATGTTACATCTTGCAACTCCCTGAAAATAATTTGACCATACTGCCGGCGGAATGTTAGTAGGACTTACTGTATAATTATTCATAACCTGAAGTCCTGGCTGATCTGCATTATTACCACCTCCTGCATAAAAATCATCAGATGCAGAATTAAGTAATAACAATGGTGCATTTTCCATCGCTCCGGCATATTTTCCTAATTTATCATAAGCAGCTATTAATCCGGAGTAAGCATCTTTTTCAGTTTTATAAAAATCTTTTTCCAGAACAACTCCATCTCCTTTTACTTCCAGCTTTTCATCGTTATCACACGATGCAAGTGACAACACTGTCGCCAATGCTATAAATGAATGTTTAAAACTTATAAGTTTCATAATATTTTATTTTTTAATTAAAATTGTAAATTAACTCCCAACATGTATGTCTTAGCCTGAGGATAGAAACCTCTATCTACACCTTGCACATTGTTTACACCTGCAGTAGTCGCTCCTCCAATTTCAGGATCAAAACCAGTATATTTTGTAATTGTAAACAAGTTTTCACCTGTTACATAAAGTCTAACTTTTTGTAATGAAATACTTTCTATCCATTCTTTTGGGAATGAATATCCAAACTGAATTGTTTTGAATCTAAAGAAATCACCATTTTGTAAATGAAAAGTTGACGGGTTGTTAAAGTTATTATTTGTATCAGCATTAGTAACTCTAGGATATGTATTTGAAGTTCCTTCTCCTGTCCAACGTCCTAAAACTTCTGTTTGATAGTTAGCATTCAAAACATCTAACCTTCTTAATCCCTGATAAATTTTATTTCCACCTGCTCCCTGACCAAAAACTAATAAGTCAAATCCACGGTAATCTAAGTTCAATGTTAAACCGTAAGTAAATTTAGGTAATGAACTTCCTAAGAACGTTCTGTCATCTGCTGTAATTTTACCATCACCATTAAGGTCTTCCCAACGGAAATCTCCTGGTTTAGCATTTGGCTGAATTATCGCGCCTGTCGAACTTTTGTAAGAATCAATTTCTGCCTGATTCTGAAAGATACCAGCTGTTTTAAATCCGTAGAATGAGTTGTAAGCATGACCTACCTGAGTTCTGTTGATTTCATAAGTTGTAGATTGAACTTTTTCAGTACCTACTACAAAGTCAACTCCTTTGTCGATGTATGTCACTTCGTTTTGGATATAAGAGAAGTTACCATTTACAGAAAGGTTCAATGCTCCAATTTTTTTACGGTATCCCAGTTCAATATCAAAACCTTTGTTTTGCATATCAGCTAAGTTTGCATAAGTATCTCCTGTAACTCCTACAAATCCAGGAATTGGCACTTTCATAATAATACCAGATGTTTTTTTGTTGAAAAAATCCACGCTTAAATTAAAGTCATGAAATAAAGTAGTTTCAAAACCAATATTTGCTTGTTTTGTTTCTTCCCATTTTAAGTCAGGATTAGGAATTGCATTTGGACTTTGTCCAGGAATTGGCAATCCATCAGCACCAACAGTATAATTTCTTTGGATTCCGATAGTAGACAAGTATAAGAAATCTGGTGAAGAGTCATTACCAGTTACACCATAACCTCCTCTAATTTTCAATGTGTTTACAACATTGTTATCTTTCCAGAATTCTTCTTTTGATGGTACCCAACCTAACGAAGCAGAAGGGAAAGTTCCGTATTTATGCGTTGGTCCAAATCTTGTAGAACCATCACGGCGAATAATACCTGAAACAATATATTTTTCTTTGTAATCATAGTTTACTCTTGAAAACACTGATTGTACTCTGTGTTCTACAGCTTGGCTATTATAAGCATTTGCAATTTTGTCTTTAATTGGAATATCAACATTAAAAGATGCATCTTTATGATTTGTAGCAGGAACGCCTCTGTAAGTAATATCGTTACCAGAAGTAATATTGTCTACATAAGTACCAACTCCTAATAAAACATTGAAATGGTGTTCTCCAATTTTTTTATCATAGTTTAATGTGTTTTCCCAGTTCCAGCTAAATGATCTTTTGTAAGATCTGAAAAGCTCATTAGTATTTTTTACTGTAGCATTATTCAAGTAAGATACCGGAGTAAAATTGTCAGATCCGTAAAAAGCTAATTTTCCACCAGCCACTGATTTAAATTTTAATCCTTTTAATACTTCTGCTTCAACATAAATGTTTCCAACAAAATTATCAGCAAAATCATTATTACCTAATCTTGTTTGTGCATAAGCAAGAGGGTTTGTATTCTCCTGAATAACATTAGTAGAAATACCATAATAATTACCATTTGCATCTTTAAGAGCATTTGCAGGAAATGTTTTGTAAACATCAGGATTAGTCTCAATAACCGGAGTTAATGGATCTAAGTTGATTGCTGAAGCTAATGGCCCGCCAAATTCATTATTTGTATTACCAATACCAATAGTTTTTTCGTGAGAATAACCTAAAGTTTGTCCAACTTTAATATAATTTCCAATTTTATGAGTAGAGTTTAATCGGATATTTTTTCTGTTGTAATTAGAAATTTCCGGTGTAACGATACCTTCCTGGTCGATTAAACCAAAAGACATATAAAAAGTAGATACATCATTACCTCCACTAAGACTTAATTCCTGAGAAGTACGTTGAGCATGTTTATCAAAAATAACATCTTGCCAATCTGTTCCTTTTCCAAATCCTGCAACCTGAGCAGGAGTATATTTTGGAGCTTGTCCAGCATTTACAGCAGACTCGTTCATAATCATTGCATACTGAGAGCCATTAAGTAAATCTAATTTTTTTGCTGGAGCCGAAGTTCCTGAAAAACCATTATAATTTACATTGATCTTTCCTGCTTTTCCTTTTTTGGTAGTAACAAGGATTACCCCAGCCGCAGCACGAGAACCGTAAATAGCACCCGAAGCACCATCTTTTAATACCTCGATAGACTCAATATCAGACTGGTTCAAATAACCTATACCTCCATTGTCTACTACTACACCATCAACAACCCATAAAGGATCATTATTATTCAAGGTAGTAAAACCACGAACACGTATTGTAGAAGCAGATCCCGGTTGTCCTGCATTTGAAGCAATAGATACCCCTGAAACTCTACCTTGTAAAGCTTGCTCTACTCTTGTAATAGGAAGGTTTTCTAAATCCTTTGCTTTAACGCTGGAAATAGCACCTGTTACTACACTTCTTTTTTGAGTACCGTATCCTACCACTACAACCTCATTTAAACTTTGAGATTCAGGTCTCAATTTGATTTCAAGTTTTGTTCTTCCGCTTATTGCTTCTTGTACAGTAACGTATCCAACAAAGCTGATGCTTAAAGTTCCATTAGAAGGAGCAGTAATCTGAAATTTACCATCAAAGTCAGAAGCTGTCGCTTTGCTCGTGCCTTTAATTAAAATTGTAGCCCCAGGGACGGGCATTCCACTTTCATCATTAATTGTCCCGGTTACCGTAACATCTTGAGCCATTGCGATAACTGAAAACAGTAGAGACGAAACACAAAAAATAAGTAATTTTGTTAATTTCATTTTTCTAAAAATTTTGGTTAATTAATTAGTAATTTGATGCAATAATAAAGTTAAATTTTTACTATCAACAATAAAAATTCATTACAAAAACACATCAAAGCGTAATTTAATACTCTACAAAAACACATCAAATTATTTTTAATACCTCTAATTATCAATAGTTTATACAAAATAATATATTGTTATAAAAATGTTAAGTAAAAAAATAAACACTACATTTATAAAATAATACCAAATTGATCATTTATTCAAAATAATTGCATGAAAACACAACATTGCAAATAATTAATTAAAAATTAAAACCCTTTATAAAACATTTCTAATAAAAATACATTCCAAATTTTATGAAATTCATAAATTCAATTTTAATACCATTTATATACATTTTCTTACATACACCTGTTTGTGCCCAGGTTAAAGGCATAGGAATACCAAGTATCAAAAACTATAAAAGGTCTGATTATCGAGGCGGAACCCAAAATTGGAGCATTGATCAGGATAAAAATGGCAATATGTACTTTGCCAACAATAATGGACTTATACAATTTGATGGCACAAGCTGGCACAAATATTCTCTTCCATCCCAAAATGAAATAAGGAGTTTAAAAATAGATTCGTCAGGTAAAATCTTTGTGGGAGGAAATAATGAATTTGGTTATTTTCAAAATGATACAAAAGGAATTTTAAAGTACCATTCCTTATCCGATATGATAGATAAGAAGGACAAACAAAATATAAACTTAATATGGAGAATTCATCTTTTTAATGGAGAAGTGATTTTTCAATCTTTTACAAAAGTATTTTTCCTCAAAAATAATAAGCTGCGATTTATAAATGCGCCTTCAAAATTTCAGTTTTCTTTTTTAGTAAATAACCGCCTTTATTTTCAGGATAAATCATTGGGAATTCTGGAATATAAAAACAAAAAACTCAAACAAATACAGGGAACAACATTTTTTAATGATAAAGAAATTTGGTCCGTATTCCCGCTTCCTAACAACAAAATGCTTTTAGCAACCTTAGAGAAAGGTCTTTTTATATCTGACAATACTACTGTAAAACCATGGGAAACTGAAGCAAATGCTTTTATTAAGAAAAACACATCCCTTGGCGGCTCTATGATAAAAGGTAAATTTATTGTGCTTAATTCTGTTTTAGACGGCGTTATAGTCTGTGATCTCAATGGTAAAATAATTCAACATTTAAATCGTCAAAAAGGCCTTCAGAACAATACTATACTTACCTCTTTTATTGATAATAAGGACAACATCTGGTTGGGGCTTGACAACGGAATTACCTTTGTTAATGAGAATTCTCCTTTTTCTTATTTTGACTATAGTTATAATATAGGTACTGTATATGCATCGACAGTTTTTAATGGAAATTTGTATGTAGCAACAAATCAGGGATTATTTTATCATTCCTGGAATACACCATTTAAAGACAGTCCGTTTACCAGAGTCGAAGGAACGATTTCGCAAGCATGGAATATTCAGGTAATAAACAACGTACTTATTTGTGCCAGCAACAGCGGGGCGTTAGTTATTGATCATAATAAGGTATCTAAAAAACTGGATTCAAGAGGATATTTTGGATTTAAGACAATACCTAATCACGAAGGCTATATTATAGGAGAAAGCTATAATGGTTTTAGTATTTTTAAAAAATCAGCAGACGGATTCGAATATTCACATCAGGTTGCAGGGTTTGATGAAACAACAAATACTTTTTCGATCGAACTGGACCAAGACTATTTATGGCTTAAGAAAGACCCTTTTTTATACCAAATGAAATTATCCGGAGATTTAAAAAAGTTTGATTATATAAAAAAGCATAAAAACATTTCAGGAGCCTATACCGGAATCGGAAGCTTGCAGAACATCAATAATATAGTTTATTTTCAAACAAAAAACCATTTTTTCAGGTTCTCCAGAGAGCAGGGAACATTTTTTGAAGACAAAAAAATAACAGCTCTTTTTAATGGAATACCAGCCATAACAACTCTGATCGAAGATTCTCAGGGAAATTTATGGTATGCCCACAACGAATCTTTAGGTGTTTTAACGAAAAATCAAAACGGAACCTTTACCAAAAAACAGGCGCCGTTTTCAAATTTATCCGGTAATCTGGTCAATAACTATATTTCTGTAAACACGATAGATCCTGAAAATATTTTTATAGGACAAACGGACGGATTAACACATTACGACTCTAAATTTCCGAACTCATTTATAACAAAACCTAAAGTATTTATAGAAAGTTTTACTTTTCCGGGAGATACCATCTTAACAGGTAACATACCTGAAAATCATCAGATATACACGGTTCCTTACAGCTCGAACCATGTTAAGTTTACTTTTTCATCACCTACATATGAAAATCAGGAAAACGTGACGTACTCCTATAAACTGGAACCTTTTGAAGAAAATTGGCGTGCCTGGTCGACGCTATCAATAAAAGAATACACCAACTTAAGGGAAGGTACTTATGCAATGAAACTCAAAGCCAAAAATAGTTATGGTGTCGAATCTAATATTTCAGAAATCACCTTTACAGTTTCACCTCCGTGGTACAGGCATTTTTTAGCGTACCTTGTTTACTTCATTTTACTTATTACAGCGATATATATCATTTCGAATAGAATTAAGCTCAAAATCAGAAAAAACAGGTATTACGAAACGATTGAACAAAGAAGATTATATCTTGAAAAAGAATCGAAAATACGCCATGAACAACATGAACTTGAAAAGGAGATTGAAAAACTAAAGAATGATAAACTGCAGATAAAAATTCTGGCAAAAGACAAAGAATTGGTAAACAACTCTTTGCAAGTCGTAAAGAAAAACAAAATTCTAAACGGTATCATTTACAAATTGAAAGATATTGATACGAATATTTTAGATGATTCTACCAAATTCGAATTCAACAAATTACATAAAAGTATTGTAAAGGAAGTCAACACAGATAAGAGCTGGAAAGATCTGGAGAAACACATCAAAAACGTACATTTTGAATTCTTAAAACGATTAAAAGAAAAGTACCCTACAATTTCGCCACGAGAACTCGATTTATCCACTTACTTATTAATGAATATGTCTACAAAAGAAATAGCCGAAATTATGAATATTTCAACCGGAGGTGTTGAACTGGCGCGTTATCGATTAAGGAAAAAACTAGGCTTAAACAAAAAAGAAAACCTTATTGGTTTCCTGATGAGTATTTAAATTAAAAAGCCATTCGCTAACGAATGGCTTTTTGTTATTTTATGTATTGCAATATTCTTTCCAGGGCCATTCCTCTGGAACCTTTTATTAGAATTGTATTTTCATTAAAGTGAATTGTTTCTAAATATTCTGTAAAAGAATCAAACGTTTCAAAAAACTGGAGATTCTTTTTAGAAATTCTATTTTCATAAAATGATTTCCCGATCAGATAACAAATAGAATTATCCTGAGCAGCTAAAGAATCAACAAGTATTTTATGCTCCTGATGACTTTCATTTCCCAATTCAAACATGTCGCCCAAAATCATGATTTTATTCTGATTTTCTAATTGCAAAAAATTAGTTATTGCCACGGCCATACTGCTTGGATTTGCATTATAGGCGTCTAAAATAATTTGATTCGATTCAATTCTTAACAATTGCGACCTGTTATTCTCCGGTATATAGTTTTCGATCGCATGTTTAATGTCATTTTCATCAACTTTAAAATAATGTCCTATTGCAACTGCTGCATTGATATTATTAGCATTGTAAAGACCAATTAAATGCGATTCTATACTAAAATTATCATATTCTATAACTACAAAAGGATTTGCCTGAATTTTTCTGATATTTGTATTGGCTTCATTATTATTTACTCCGAAAGTAAATAGTTTAATACCCGCAGATTTCTCCATCTGAATGGGATCTTCAAGGTTTACAAAGGCTATTTTATCATTGTTTACCAGAAATCGGTACATCTCGCTTTTCCCTTCAATTACACCTTCAACACCGCCAAAACCTTCTAAATGCGCTTTACCAAAATTGGTGATATAGCCATAATCAGGCTGGGCAATTTCGCATAAAAATTCAATTTCTTTTTTATGATTGGCCCCCATTTCAACAATTCCAATTTCCGTTTCCTCCGTAAAAGACAACAAAGTCAACGGCACGCCAATATGATTGTTTAGATTTCCTATGGTAGCCTTAGTATTGTATTTTTTGGCCAAAACAACATTAATAAGTTCTTTGGTTGTTGTTTTTCCGTTACTTCCTGTCAAAGCTATTATAGGTAATTTTAAATAGGAACGATGAAATTTTGCTAATGCCTGCAACGTTTCCAAACTATTTTCAACAAGAATGGTTCTTTCATCAATAGCATAAGACGCATTATCAATAATAACAAATGAAGCCCCTAATTCCAGCGCAGAAACAGCAAAGGTATTGGCATCGAAATTTTCGCCTTTAATAGCAAAAAACATAGAATCCTTTTCAATTTTTCTTGTATCAATTGAAACTGATTTGCACTTCAAAAATAAGTTATGAATGTCCTGAATATTCATTTAAAAAAATATTTACATTTTATAAAATTAACCATAAAAAAATTCCAAATTCCAAAATCTGAATGTTTTCAGTATGGAATTTGGAATTTTTTTTTTGGTTTTCTGAAATTTAGTTTCTAGGTGATCTTCTTTTTTCAGTTTTAGCACCTACTCTAGACATCGCACATCTAAATCCGATGTAGTCTGTTGCCATATCCTGAGGGAAATATCTTCTTTGAGCCGGATCTAACCAATATGCTCTGTCTCTCCAAGAACCACCTTTGTAAACTCTTACGTTATCATCGATAAGTGTCGTACGTTTACTAGTGTTGTCATATTTTCTTACCATCTGACCTAAACTGTCTGTTGTTACATTATGCTTAGGAGAGTTATACATTGACTGATCTGCTTTAGCTCCTGCTTCAGCATCTCCAAAATCAAAATATTTAGATGATTGTTTGTCACCATCTCTATAGTTGATATTATCACTTGTACTAAAATTTTGCCTCAAATAAGTTTCATTTTCATCAACTGGTACCTGAGCAATTTCTCCTGGTAAATTTGTTGCAACTTTTTTACCGTTACTTAACGTTTTGTATTGAATATTATCTTTAGTGATAATTTCAATTTTACCGTCTTTACCAATTTTATTTTTAGCGTATTGATTTCCTCTAAAGTAGTTAAAATCATTTGCTTCATTATCAATAATAGGTCTGTAAACATCGGCAACCCATTCGGCTACGTTCCCAGCCATATCGTATAATCCAAAATCATTAGGAGCATAGCTTTTTACTGCATTAGTAATATCTGCACCATCATCAGACCAACCTGCAATTCCACCGTAATCACCGTTTCCTTGTTTAAAGTTAGCCAATTGATCTCCTCTGTTTTTACGTTTAGATGAACGTGTATAATCTCCGGACCAAGGATATTTCTTTTGTCCTTTTATTATATTGTATTCTCTTTGCCCAACATCTGCTGCTGCTGCATATTCCCATTCTGCTTCTGTAGGAAGTCTGTATTCCGGCAAGATAACTCCTGAAGAACGTTGTGCGTAAACATTCTTTTCTTCTGGAACCACACCGTCTTTTCCTGCTTTTGGTCTTTTTCCGTTAGGGTTTTTCTTTAATACCAGTTCTTCATTACCACCATAAGTAGTAGAAGGTGAAGCCAGGTAAGCTTCTGTATTAAAAATACTTTCTGCAGTAACATCTTGTGTTTTTGCACCTTTTTTAAGATAACCATTTTTCTCTAAAACTGCTTCGTTTACACGATCAGTTCTCCATTTACTAAATTCAACAGCCTGAATCCAGTTAACACCTACTACAGGATAGTTAGCATATGAAGGATGTCTTAAATAGTTATTAGTCATCGTTTCATTATATCCTAAACGATTTCTCCATACTAAAGTATCCGGAGATGCTCCTTCATAGATATTTTTATAGTTTTCTTCTGTTGGAGGAAAAACTTTCTTTAACCATTCCAGGTATTCTAAGTACATACCATTGGTAACTTCTGTTTCATCCATATAAAATGACTGAACGTGCTGTTGGGTCGCTGTGTTATTCCAATCATGCATAACATCATCTTGTACTTTACCCATTGTAAATGTACCCCCTTCAACAAAAACCAAACCAGGACCAGCCTGTTGTTTTTTTCCTGCATTTCTGGCAGCAGTTCCATTCTGACTATCTACATCCCAACCAGTAGCTCTGGAAGCACGACTGGAACTCGATTTTTTGCTACAACTAGCCGTGCCTAACATCAATATCATTGACATCATTAATTGCAAGACTACAATTTTGTTTACTTTCATACTCATTCTTAGGTGATAAATTTAGGTGCTGCAATATAATAATTAACGTTTAATTAGCAACATCTGTTCTAATAATTTTATTTAACTGTTTTTTACCAGAAAATAACCTATAATTACGAACGCAAAAATATACTTTTTATTATTTACTATAACATGAAACACTATATTTTTACTTACTAATTTTTTTTTAATCCAAAACCCTCTGATTCACCTCTGAAACAATCCATAATCCTCCTTTTTTTCTTAGCACCACTTATCTAATTTCATCAGATAAACAGTAGCTTCGCACGAGATTAACAAAATAAAAAAGAACTATTTTTTCGTTACTTAAAAATAATGATCTTTTACTTTTCAAGCAGTAGCTTTTGACGCGATACTACTAAAAAAAACATAACTTTACCGTTTAACCTGAACGAATCAACCTACATAAACGCCAGTTCCGCACAAATAACATCCATTTTACAAGAACCTATTTCAGCTCCTGAGTTAGATGATTTATTACCCGAAAACATCCTTCTAAAACTAAATAACAGATTAAAAACAACTGCTTCAGGAGACACAAGACAATCTTTCCTCTTACCGACACCTATAATAAGGAAGCAAACCGCTCTTTAGAGCCAAACACTTCTGGCGACTATCAATTTCATCAGACCAACAAAATGCACCTTATATATATATATATATGTAGCGATTTTGGTTTTAAAAATTATTTTTATCGATCGACGGCAAGAATTTCGTCGACTTTACTCTTCAATAAATTAAAAACAATCTCTGCTCTAACCTAATAATTAGATATAGCCCTGCAATGTCATTTTAAATTCCTAAAAAAACGAATAAAGACGCAACACTGATTAAACAGGAGAAACGTATAAAAATAAGCCTCAGAACAATATTAGACCAAAAGTTAAGTTATATACTAACGACAAAACTTTTGTACCAGATAGAATGAAAACAAATTCCCCATTTTACTGGCACTTCCTGAAGATAAAACGGAATCAATACAAAAAGCGGAATCGAATAAAACAAGATCTGAAGTTTTACCGGCACATACAACATTAGCTTACAAGTCAGGATATTTACAACAATCCAGTTACAATTAAAACATTTTTTATCTTTACAGAATACAAACCATTTGCTCCCGTTCTTAATTATCTTAATCTATTTTCTACCTAAACTTCGATTCTGACTTTCACACAATCCCTGCAAACCTTTGGTTGTCCAGGCTCTGACCATGATAATTACAGAAAAATAGTCTGGACGAAAATCAAGATCATTACAATACAAAGCTTTTTATTCAGCAAAACAATCTGAGACACAAAAAGGCGATTTTACCCACTAAATCATAAAGAAGTTTATCTTTATAAACTTACGGTCAAATCTAATTTGAGAAATAAAAAGGCAGAAAAGTACGAAAAGCTTGTCATCTTATAATTATATATATATTTGTATCATAAATAAGTTAAGTTCCCTAAATGAAAAAAATATCACTACTTTTAATTTGTTCTTTTATTCTTTTTAAAGCACAGGCTCAGGAAAATCGACCTATTACGACTGGAGTCCCATTTTTGTTAGTTGCAGCAGATGCCAGAGCAGCCGGTTTAGCTGATCAGGGTGTAGCGACATCATCAGATGCTTTCTCTCAGCAATGGAACCCTGCAAAATATGCTTTTGCAGTCGACAAGCAGGGCTTCTCAATTAGCTATACCCCTTACCTAACGGATTTAGCCAATGACATTTCTCTTGGACAGGTCACGTACTACAACAAAATAAATGACAGAAGTGCCTTTGCCGGCAGTCTTCGTTATTTTGGTTTTGGAGATATTGAATTAAGAACAACAGGCGATCCTAATGAAGCCGCAAGAATAGTATCACCAAACGAGTTCGCATTAGACGGATCATATTCTTTGAAGTTAAGCGAAACATTCTCGATGGCAGTTGCCGCAAGATACATTCGTTCCAATTTAAAAATTGCCTCAGAAGATGTTGATGCTTCACCCGCCAGTACTTTTGCAGTAGACATTGCAGGGTTCTATCAATCTGAAGAAATTGCTTACTCAAATTTTAACGGAAGATGGAGAGCAGGTTTCAACATGCAAAATCTGGGTCAAAAAATAAGCTATGACAATGATGATTTAAGCTCAAACTTTTTACCGGCTAATCTTAGACTGGGCGGAGGTTTCGATTTTATTTTCGATGATTCTAATAAGGTAGCACTTAGTGTTGAGTTTACTAAACTTTTAGTGCCAACACCTCCAGGACCGGGAACTCCTGTTGACGCAAATGGAGATGGCGATTATGATGACCCGGGAGACATCTCTCAGGAGAAGGCAAATGCCACAAACTTCAAAAACTATAATGACATCGGTTGGGTTTCAGGGATTTTTAAATCATTTGGAGATGCACCGGGAGGTTTCAGCGAAGAATTAAAAGAAATTACCTACAGTGTAGCAGCAGAATACATGTATCAGGATGCATTTGCATTACGAGCAGGATATTTTCATGAAAGCCCACAAAAAGGAGCAAGACAATTCTTTTCTTTAGGAGCCGGATTTAAATACAATGTTGTTAAAGTCGATGTTTCCTACTTATTTTCGACATCAAAAATAAAAAATCCGTTAGAAAACACACTTCGTTTTTCTTTAACCTTTAACTTTGGTGACAAATACGAAGTTTATTAAACAGAAAAAATAAAAATTCAATAACAATCCAAATTTCTATTTCTTAGAAATTTGGATTTTTTTTCCCATAAAAACAAATGAAAAACATAAGCATTACATCATCATTTATAGTTTACGACACACTGCAAGAACTTTCAGCAGACATTCAGGATTTAATGAATCAGGCTGTCGAAGTTCGCAAAAAAGCATACGCACCCTATTCTCAATTTAGGGTTGGGGCAGCATTATTATTAGATAACGGAAAAATAGTTTTAGGATCAAATCAGGAAAATGCAGCTTATCCTTCCGGACTTTGCGCAGAACGTGTAGCCATTTTCCACGCAGGAGCCATTTACCCTGAAGCCAAAATTTTAAAAATTGCCATAACAGCAGCTTCAGACACCAATCAAACTACAGCACCAATCCCACCTTGCGGTTCATGCCGCCAATCTATTGCAGAATACGAAATCAGGCAAGAGACCCCTATAGAAATCTTTTTTATGGGAGAAATTGGCGAAGTTTACAAATCAGCATCCCTAAAAAATCTGCTCCCTTTTATGTTTGATAAAAAGTTCTTGTAAAAAAAAGCCAAAAAGTGACGTTTAAATTTTACTTCTTAATAGGAATGTCTTATTTTTGCATCCCGACCTTTCGGGCGCAAATTTGTGGGAGGAAACTATTTTGCGTTATAGGCAACAATTGATAACACAAACAAACTTTAGCAAAAGAAAGAATTCAGATGAAAGAAGTTACAAAAGAAGTATATTTAAAGTGGTACGAAGACATGCTACTTTGGAGAAAGTTTGAAGACAAACTTGCAGCATTATACATTCAACAAAAAGTTAGAGGTTTTTTACACCTATATAATGGTCAGGAAGCTGTACTAGCAGGTGCCTTGCACGCTATGGACCTGACTAAAGATAAAATGATTACTGCTTACAGAAATCACGTTCAGCCAATTGGTATGGGTGTTGATCCTAGACGAGTAATGGCTGAGCTTTTAGGAAAAGCAACAGGAACTTCTAAAGGTATGGGAGGTTCTATGCACATTTTCTCTAAAGAACACCGTTTTTACGGAGGACACGGAATCGTAGGTGGACAAATTCCGGTAGGAGCTGGTTTAGCTTTTGCTGATAAATATTTTGAAACTGGCGGAGTTACTATGACCTATTTTGGTGATGGTGCAGCAAGACAAGGTTCACTACACGAAGCTTTCAACATGGCTATGCTATGGAAATTGCCAGTTGTTTTTATCGTTGAAAACAACGGTTATGCAATGGGAACTTCTGTAGAAAGAACTGCAAACCATACTGATATCTGGAAACTTGGTTTAGGATATGAAATGCCTTGCGGACCTGTTGACGGAATGAATCCTGTAAAAGTTGCTGAAGCTATGACTGAAGCAATTGACAGAGCACGTCGCGGAGACGGACCAACTTTCCTTGAAATGAAAACGTACCGTTACAGAGGACACTCAATGTCTGATGCACAATTATACCGCTCTAAAGAAGAGGTTGAAGAGTACAAAAAAATTGACCCAATTACTCAGGTTTTAGATGTAATTAAGGATCAAAAATATGCTACAGAAGAGGAAATCGAAGCAATTGACCAAAGAGTTAAAGATTTGGTTGAAGAATGTGTGAAATTCGCTGAAGAATCTCCATATCCTGAATTACAGCAATTGTATGATGTAGTTTACGCACAAGAAGACTATCCATTTACACCTCATAAACTATAACAATATTATGGCGATAAAAGTAACAATGCCTCGTTTGAGCGATACTATGACGGAAGGAACGGTAGCGACTTGGTTAAAAAAAGTAGGCGACAAAATTAGCGAAGGTGATATCCTTGCTGAAATTGAAACAGATAAAGCAACAATGGAATTTGAGTCTTTCAACGAAGGAACTCTTTTACATATTGGAATTCAAGAAGGGCAAACTGCTCCGGTTGATTCATTATTAGCGATCATTGGTAAAGAAGGAGAAGATATTTCTGCTCTTTTAGCTGGTGGTGAAGCTCCTGCTGCCAGTTCCGAAGCTTCGGAACCAAAAGCTGACGCTGCTCCTGCTGCAGAAACAAAATCAGAAACTCCTGCTCCAGCTGCAAAAGCTGCAACTGAACTTCCTAAAGGTGTTGTAGTTGTAACTATGCCACGTTTGAGTGATACAATGACAGAAGGAACAGTAGCAACCTGGTTGAAAAAAGTAGGCGACGCTGTTGCAGAAGGTGATATTTTAGCCGAAATTGAAACTGACAAAGCAACTATGGAGTTTGAGTCTTTCAATGAAGGAACATTATTATACATAGGAATTCAAGAAGGAAACAGCGCCCCTGTTGATAGTTTACTAGCTATTATCGGGCCTGCAGGAACTGACATTTCAGGAATTGCTGATAATTATACTGCCGGAGGTACTGCAACTGCAAGTGCTCCTGCTGCTGAAGAAACAAAATCTGCTCCCGCTGCTGAAAAAGCAACTGAAGCTGCTGCTGAAACTTCAAACGGAGGAAGAATTTTAGCTTCGCCATTAGCGAAGAAAATCGCTTCTGACAAAGGAATCCAATTAAATCAGGTTAAAGGTTCCGGAGAAAACGGACGTATCGTAAAAAGCGATATCGAAAACTTCTCTCCAGCTGCGCAAGCACCAGCTGCAACAGCAACCGCTGCTGCACCAAAAGCTGACGCCGCTCCTGCTGCACCAAAAGTATTTGTTCCTGCCGGAGAAGTTTTCACAGAAGAGATCAAAAACTCTCAGATGCGAAAAATTATCGCAAAACGTCTTGCAGAATCATTGTTTACAGCTCCTCACTACAATTTAGTGATCGAAGTAACCATGGATGATGCAATGGCCGCAAGAGCAACAATCAATAGTGTTCCGGATACAAAAGTATCTTTTAACGATATGGTAATTAAAGCTTGTGCTTTGGCCTTGAAAAAACATCCAAAAATTAACTCTCAGTGGAAAGAAGATGTTATCATCATCAACCACCATGTTAATATTGGTGTTGCCGTAGCTGTTGAAGACGGATTAGTAGTTCCTGTATTGAAATTTACAGATGCTATGAGTTTATCTCAAATTGGAGCTTCGGTAAGAGATCTTGCAGGAAGAGCTAAAAACAAAAAACTTGGACCACAAGAAATGGAAGGAAGTACTTTTACAGTATCTAACCTTGGAATGTTTGGTATCACTGAATTCAATTCAATTATCAACCAACCAAACTCTGCAATTCTTTCTGTAGGTGCAATTGTTGAGAAACCAGTAGTTAAAAACGGTCAGATTGTAGTAGGAAACACAATGATGTTATCATTAGCGTGTGACCACAGAACAATTGACGGTGCAACAGGCGCTCAATTTTTACAAACATTAAAACAATATATCGAAAGCCCGGTTACAATGTTGGCATAATTTTTTCATGTCAACCCGAGCATCCCGAAGCTTCGGGAGAAGGTTATTTATAATAAAATCCCGTTTTGTTTATTCAAAACGGGATTTTTTGTTTAATTTTCATCCTCAAATTCAATACTTCGTAAAATGAAAAAACTAATCCTTGCCACTTTATTCCTGACCATAATTGCCTGTCAGAAAAAGGACCAAACAGAAAAGACAACTGCCGTTACAGATGAACACAGTTATTCTAAACCAGAACTTGCCGTTGTAAAACATCTTGATCTTGACATAAAAGTCGATTTTGATACACAAACTATTTCCGGAAAAGCTTCCTGGTTAATTGACAACATCAGTAAAGGAAATGAAATTATATTCGACGAAAACACACTTAATATTACCAAAGTAACTTTAGGCGACGACGAAAAAGAAACCAAATTTGAATTAGGAAAGGATGTAGAATTCCACGGAAAACCACTTCATATTACAATCGAACCTAATACTACGAAGGTCAACATTTACTACAGCACCACAAAAGAGGCTATTGCCTTGCAATGGTTAACACCAGAACAAACAGCAGATAAAAAGAAACCTTTCCTTTTCTCTCAAGGAGAAAGTGTATGGTCACGCACCTGGATTCCTTGCCAGGATTCGCCGGGAATCCGTTTTACTTACAATGCAAAAGTTACCGTTCCTAAAGATTTATTAGCTGTAATGAGTGCCGTAAATCCACAGAAGAAAAACGACACCGGAGTTTATACCTTCAAACAAGACAAAGCAATTCCGTCGTACTTAATGGCAATTGCCGTAGGAGATCTCGAATTTCAATCTATAGACAACAGAACCGGAGTCTATGCAGAACCATCATTAATCAAAAAAGCTGCCTGGGAATTTGCCGAACTTGGAAAAATGGTTGTGGCTGCCGAAAAATTGTACGGTCCTTATCGTTGGGGACGTTATGACGTATTAGTTCTACCTCCAAGTTTTCCTTATGGCGGAATGGAGAACCCTAATCTAACTTTCCTAACTCCGGGAGTTATTGCAGAAGATCGTTCTTTAACCAGTTTACTGGCACACGAATTAGGACACAGCTGGAGTGGAAACTTAGTAACCAATGCAACATGGGACGACATTTGGTTAAACGAAGGCTTCACTACTTATGTAGAACACAGAATTGGAGAAGCTATCTTTGGGGAAAAAGAATTTGAAATGCAAAATGTTATTGTTCGCAAAGAATTAGTTGACAATATCGCTGAGCTAGGAAATACAAATCCCGACACAAGACTGAAAGTATCTTTGACAGGAAGAAATCCTGACGACGGAATAAGCATGATTCCATATGTAAAAGGTTACGCATTTTTAAGAGTAATTGAAAATGCAGTTGGACGCGAAAAATTTGATGTTTTCATTAAAAATTATTTCGACGCACACGCTTTTCAGTCCATCACCACAGAAGATTTCATTAAATACTACAATGAAAACCTTATAAAAGGAGACAAAGCACTTGCAGATAAAATAAAAGCAGAAGACTGGATTTACAAACCGGGAATTCCATCTAATATTACTCCGGTAAATTCAGTAGATTTTGATGCTATTGACAAACTTCAAAAAAGCTGGAGAGAAACAGGCGTTAAAGGATTAAGTCAAAAAATAACTACCACTACAGAAAAACAGTATTTTATAGATCACCTTCCAACAGATATTACACCAAAAGAGATGGAAGCAATAGATACTGAATTTAACTTTACAAAAGGCGGTAATTTCATCATCAAACGTCAATGGTTTATTCCATCTATTCGTTATAAATATGCAGCAGCATATCCTGCAATTGAACAATTCTTAATTGCAACGAGCAGAACAGGATCAGTTATGATGCTTTATAAAGAAATGGCAAAAACACCGGAAGGAAAAGCCTGGGCGAAAAAGATTTTTGACAAAGCAAAATCTGGTTATCACGCTACAACTGTTCAGGCTGTTGAAGGCATTTTGAAATAGCTGTGTTCATTCTCCGTTTACAGCTTCAGCATTCAGTGGAGCGCAAGCCGAAAACTGAGACTGAAACTGAGACTGAAAAAAAAATGAGGCTGTCCGAAAAGTAATTTCGGGCAGTTTTTTTTTGTTTTACACATTGATTTTTCTTATATTTAAGTACTAAAATCAATGATTATGCAGCCAGTTTTTAAGCCTCATT
>NZ_JAMZNK010000031.1 GCF_027980145.1 Flavobacterium azizsancarii
GCCTGATTGCTATTGCTCACAACTTTTCTAAATGGATCGCTAAAATCCGTTTGGGCAATTTTAACCTCATTTTTGATCTCGTAGAAGCTTTAGAAAAGTTTATAGAAGACCCCATTTTAGCCCAAATTTACATTTTTCAAGAAACACTCTGTAAATCTACTAGTATAATAAAAGAAAGAGGTCGTCTTTTCAGACAACCTCTTTTGTTAAAGTTTTACTGGTCTCAGATCACGGCGAACTCTTGCAGTACTTTAGTAATGCGTAAAAAATAAAACATTAACTTTTCAATTAACTTAGACTAGTTTTTAAAATTGCTATTGAGGTTTTAAAATAGATAGACTTTTAGTCTCTCCTCAAACAAACCTCTGCAATTTCAGTGCATAGTTTGTTTAGTGTTTTATAAATGTACTATTAAAATTGTCTCTAGTATCAATACTGATGAAATATGTACCAGTTATTAATTGTGAAACATCTATGCTAATTAAATTTGAATTTATTATTGAGAAATTATAGTTAGATGTAATTCCCATAATATTTGTAATTCTTATTTTTGCATTTGAAATATCTTGCATACTTTGAATATTTAAAGTTGATGATGTAGGATTTGGGTATATTTTTGTGTAAGGCTCATTAGCGCTTCCTGTTAAAGATGTTTCATTGCTGTAGCTTGAAAGAGTTCCATAAATCCATTTTGTATTAAATACTCTATATTGAATTATTGCTATTCTTCTAAAATTAAAAGAAGATTCAAATTTAAAGGCAGAAACACCTCTACGTCCTCCATTGCTGATTACTTTTAGTGAAGATGATGGAGGAAGATAATCTTTTGATGTTGCACTAGGGATATTCGACCAAATAGATTTTCGATTTTCAGTTGTTTGGCTTTGCCATTGATATGAAATAGATGTGATCAGAAAATCAGTTCCAACAATATTTATATTATCTACTATGGGAATTGAGCCAGTTATTGTAGCAGGACTTTCGTATTCAGTAAGAGAGGATATTTTTAAAGTCTGGTCGCAACATATAGTATTCTCATAACGCACCCCTCTCATTAAAACTTTTAGGGGCTCACTTACTCTTGTTATATTTTTGTAAACTGCAATTCTTCTTATTAAGTAATAATTATCTTCTAAACTAGAATCTTCTAAAGGAATTCTAAAATCTAAACTACCAGAATTTTCGTTTGGTATGGTAATCCATGTTCTGTGTCCTCCAAGTGCTATATTTGTTTTGGTATACTCCCATTTATACGCGTCTACATTCACAATATTATCAGTTCTTCCAGCAATATGATATGGATCCTGTAAAATATTTAAACTTACTGATGAGCTAGTTCCATCAATACTCAATTTCTTTACACTTGACAATTCAATGAATCCATCTGAGTTTAAAGGTTCATTAGTAAAAATGTTAGTTTTAAGGATTGGATTAGGAACTACAGTAATAGTTATAGTATTACTTTTGTTTGGGTATTCATTATTCCCTTTATATCCTAATTCTCTTGTTACTGTTATATTTTTGAGTTCTGTTGTGTAATCTAAGTATAAAGTTTTAGTATTATTATCTAAATTTAAAACACTAGCATTGGCAGCGTTCCATCGACTATTTATACCATATATGTAGTTTTCATAAGGATCTAAATATTGAGAACCTGTAATAGGTGCGGGTCTGTCTCCCTGTCTTATGGTTTGATTACAACATAAACTATTCGGTATTTTTGAAGGGTTAAGAGCATCTGCAGGCGGGTTTACAACTCCTCCACCTATTGTCGCATTTTTTATAACAGCAATATAACCACTTTTATAAGTAACACTACCACTTGTTTTGTATTCTGCATAAATAAAGCCTCCTGAAGTAGGAAAGTCACCCCAGTTTAAGTTTACTACAAAACTTCTCGAAGCTACATTGCCTTCGTTAAAAATTAGAGATCCGCCATTACCTCCAGCAACGACATTGGCATTTAGTCCATTTAAAGAATAGATGCTAATGGTTCCGGTATTACCAGGAATTGACGGCATCTCAACTCGTATGCCTAATGAAACGGTCGAATAAGGTGTGCCTCCTAAATTAATTGGTCCGCTACTGCTTACACTTGCTCCATTTACTGCTGTGGGTGTTAGGATAACTTTTTGCGCGAATATTCCTGTATTGAATGCAAGTAATAGAACGAGATAAATGTAATTTTTTCTCATGATAAAAGGCTTTTAAAAGATTTATAATGAGTTAAATATATTTATTATAAAGGTATAATCTTAATTTTTAGTGTTAAATAATAAGATTATATTTATTTTTATTTAATTTGCTTATAAAAAAAAAGGAAATCGTAATGATTTCCTTTTTTTTATGAATATATCTTTCTAATAAACTTACTCGTCTAATTTCTGAGTTTCCTCATTATTCTTTCCATATTTCAAAGAAACCAAAATCCCCACTAGAAGCGAAAGAGCAATAAAACCTAATGAAACCCATTCCGGTACCTGGATAAAATCGTGGAGAATCATTTTTAATCCCACAAAAGCTAAAATAGCAACTAGACTGTATTCTAAGAAACTGAATCTTGCCAGCATATTGGCTAAGAAAAAGTACATAGAACGTAACCCCAGAATTGCAAAGATATTAGAACTGAATACCAAAAAAGGATCAGATGTAATTGCTAAAATTGCAGGAACACTATCTACGGCAAAAAGAACGTCCATAACCTCGATAACAATCAAGGCAACAAATAAAGGTGTTGCGGTTCTTCTCGCAGTTTTTGTACTAATAAAAAACTTTTCACCATCCATTTCAGCAGTGATCGGAATAATTTTTCCAAGTGTTTTGTATACAAAAGAATCTTTGGGCTGAAAGTCATCATCATCGCCGGAGAATAACATTTTTAAGGCAGTAAAAATCAAAAATGCACCAAACAAATAAGTCGTCCAGGCAAATTTATGGATCAGCATTACACCAAAGAAAATCATTAATCCACGAAAGACAACTGCGCCTAAAATTCCCCAGAATAAAACACGGTGCTGGTATTTTTGAGGTATTTTGAAAGACGCAAAAATAATCGCAATTACAAAAATATTATCGACACTTAAGGACAGTTCAATCAAATAACCTGTAATGAACTTCATCGAAGCTACGGCTGGTTTTAGATTATCCGGATTCTCAATATAATCTGTAGTATAAAGCCAATAAATGACTCCGGAAAACAGGAAGGATAATGTTACCCAAATAAGAGTCCACTTACTTGCTTCTTTAGTACTGATAATATGTGGGTTTTTATTAAAAACACCCAAGTCTAAAGCAAGAATCAAAACAACACCCAATAAAAACAAAGTCCAGACTATCATAATGCTTATTTTAAATGATTTACAAAGATAGTTTTTGAAGTTTAACGTTAAAAATTAATTATCGAAAAGTTGACTTTTTAATTGATATAGTTTGTTACATTGAGCGAAGTCGAAATGCTTGCGATGACTGATTTTGTTCAGGCACTATAAAGGTTCTCGACTCCGCTCTAACTGACAATCGGGATTTGATTGTTTTTTTGCTTCTGAGAACGTTCTGTCCCATTGAGCGAAGTCGAAATGCTCGCTACGATCGACTTTATTGAAAACAATGAAAATTCTGGATCCCGCCCGAACTGACAATTGGCTTTCTAAGGTATGTTTTGTAACCCGACAGGTTTTTAAAACCTGTCGGGTTTGAACCTGATACATGATTAAACAAAAAAAAGTGCCATCAATTAAGAGGACACTTTTAAGATATAATATAAGCTTTAAATTATAGCGCTGATTTTACAGTTTTGATAATTCTTGCAGCAATTTTGTATGGATCACCGTTTGAAGCTGGTCTTCTGTCTTCAAGGTATCCTTTCCATCCTTTTTGAACTGTGTATAAAGGAATTCTGATTGAAGCTCCTCTATCAGATACTCCATAAGAGAAATCGTGAATAGAAGCAGTTTCATGTTTACCAGTTAAACGTTGGTCGTTGTAAGCTCCGTAAACTTCAATGTGTTCTTTAACAACAGGACGGAAAGCTTCACATATTTTTTCGTAAGTTTCTTTAGAACCACATGTTCTTAATATCTCATTAGAGAAGTTAGCGTGCATTCCAGAACCATTCCAGTCAGTATCTCCAAGTGGTTTTGGGTGGTATTCGATATAGTAACCATATTTTTCAGTCAAACGATCTAATAAGTAACGGGCAACCCAAATTTCGTCTCCGGCTTTTTTAGCACCTTTAGCGAATAATTGAAATTCCCATTGTCCGCAGGCAACCTCTTGGTTAATTCCTTCAAAGTTAAGACCAGCAGCAATACATAGGTCAGCATGTTCTTCTACTAATTTTCTTCCGTGAGTGTTTTTTCCACCTACAGAGCAGTAGTACATACCTTGTGGAGCGGGATATCCTCCAACAGGGAAACCTAATGGCAATAAAGTTTTAGTATCCATGATGAAATACTCTTGTTCGAAACCAAACCAAAAATCATCATTATCATCATCAATTGTAGCTCTACCGTTAGAAGGGTGTGGTCTTCCGTCAGCAAACATAACTTCTGACATTACCAAGTATCCGTTTATGCGAGTTGGATCAGGATAAATAGCAACAGGAACTAATAGACAGTCTGAAGATCCTCCTTCAGCTTGTTTTGTAGATGAACCATCAAATGACCAATTTCCAAGTTCTTCTAATGTTCCTTTGAAATTTTCATGCTCTTCAACTTTAGTTTTACTTCTAAGATTTTGAGTTGGTTCATATCCATCTAACCAAATGTACTCTAACTTAATTTTAGCCATAATAATATAAATTAATTTTTTTGTTTTTTTCGTTGGGTCAAATATAGATTTATTTTTTTAGCCGTAAAAATTAGGGGGCTGTTTTGTTTAGTGGACTATTATTTTTTAGATAAGCGCAATTTTGAGAGGGGTATATTTTTAAAAAAGCAATTTTTAACACCTTTAAAAAATAAATTCGTAAAAATTACTCTTCTTTGCCGGGATTTAGGGTTAAGGAATTATGAAAAAATGTTTATTTAATGAAGAATACTAAGCTATTTTGTTATATTTCTTAAAATCAAATTCATTATTCTTTGTGAAAAGCTTCTAACGTTGAAAAATCATCGAAGAAAATTCTGAAATTTATCTTTTAAACAGGGTTTTTATTTGTTTATATTTGTTCTTCTTTTTTACTAAAAACTATTATAAATTTTAAACTTAAATACATGTCAACATTACGTTTCCAAGCTTTACAAGAAGCTTCTACAAGAAAGCCAGTACATTTTGAAGAAATAGACAGAAAATCTAACATTTTTGGTTCAAATGTATTTAATGAAAAAGCGATGAAGCAGTTTTTGACTTCTGATGCTTTAAAAGGAGTTAGAGATGCAATTCAGCATGGAACTAAAATAGACAGAAAACTGGCAGATTATATTGCCATGGGAATGAAAGAATGGGCATTATCTAAGGGTGTTACACATTATACACACTGGTTTCAGCCTCTTACAGGAACAACCGCAGAAAAACACGATGCTTTTTTCGAAGTTTCATATGACGGGAGTGATCCTGTAGAAAAATTTGGCGGAGCACAACTCGTACAACAAGAACCGGATGCTTCAAGTTTCCCGAATGGCGGAATCAGAAATACATTCGAGGCCAGGGGTTATACAGCATGGGACCCAACTTCTCCTGCATTTATTTACGGAACAACTTTATGTATTCCAACCGTTTTTATTGCTTACACGGGTGAGGCTTTAGACAATAAGATTCCGTTATTAAGAGCGCTTTCTGCAATAGATGAAGCTGCTACAGAAGTATGTAAGTATTTCGATAAAAATGTAAAAAAAGTAACGGCAACTTTAGGTTGGGAACAAGAATATTTCCTGATTGATAAAGCACTGGCAAATTCTCGTCCTGACCTGATGATGACCGGAAGGACTTTATTAGGACATACCTCTGCAAAAGGACAACAATTAGACGACCATTATTTTGGATCAATCCCAACTCGTGCCTTAACGTATATGAGAGATCTCGAACAGGAATGTATGTTGTTAGGAATTCCGGTAAAAACGCGTCATAATGAGGTGGCACCCAATCAATTTGAGCTGGCACCAATTTTTGAAGAAACGAATCTTGCCGTAGATCACAACTCTTTATTGATGGATGTGATGCAGAAAGTGGCAGAACGTCATGATTTTAAAGTATTATTTCATGAGAAACCTTTTAAAGGAGTAAACGGTTCAGGAAAACACAATAACTGGTCGTTGGCAACAGATACAGGAGTTAATTTATTGAGTCCGAGTAAAACGCCAATGAGTAATTTGCAATTTCTTACTTTCTTTATTAATACCATAAAAGCAGTTAATGATTACGAAACTTTATTAAGAGCTTCTATTGCAACAGCAAGTAATGATCACAGGTTAGGAGCAAATGAGGCACCGCCGGCAATTATTTCTGTTTTTATTGGAGCACAACTAACCAAAGTTTTATCTGAGTTAGAAAGCGTTACAACTGGAAAATTATCTCCAGAAGAAAAAACAGATTTAAAACTGAATGTTGTTGGGAAAATTCCGGACGTATTATTAGACAATACAGACAGAAACAGAACATCGCCTTTTGCCTTTACAGGAAATAAATGGGAGTTTAGAGCTGTGGGTTCAAACGCCAACTGTTCAAACGCGATGACAACTCTTAATGCAATTGTAGCAAAACAATTAAAAGACTTTAAAATGGAAGTAGATTCTTTAATCGACTCGAAAGACATGAAAAAAGATGATGCTATCTTTAATGTATTAAGAGAGTATATCAAACAATCTAAAAAAATACTTTTTGAAGGTGACGGATATAGCGAAGCTTGGGAGAAAGAAGCAGCAAAAAGAGGTTTAAGTAATTTTAAAACGACTCCGGAAGCTATAAAAGCCAAAGTTTCTAAACAGGCATTGGATTTGTTCTCTGAATTAGGAATTCTAAACCATGTTGAAGCCGAAGCGCGTTACGAAATAGAATTAGAAGAGTATACTAAGAAAATTCAGATCGAAGGAAGAGTTTTGGGAGATATCGCAAGAAACCATGTTATCCCAACAGCAATTCGTTACCAAAATACATTAATCGAAAACGTAAAAGGATTAAAAGAGATTTTTGGTAAAGAGTTTGAAACGATTGCAAAAGAGCAAATTGTTTTAATAAAAGAAATTTCTGGTCATATTGAAGGAATCAATTCTAAAGTATTGGCCATGACAGATGAGAGAAGAACGGCAAACCATTTAACCGATGCACAAAAAATGGCAGAGGCTTATTGCAATAAAGTGAAGCCTTATTTTGAAGATATTCGCAACCATTGTGACAAATTAGAGCTATTAGTTGACGACGAAAGTTGGACATTAACTAAGTACAGAGAGCTATTGTTTACAAAATAAATAATAATTTAACAGTTCTACCAAGCCCATCGAATTAAGGTGGGCTTTTTTTTGCTTTAATGTTAAAATAAAGCACGATCAATATGTTTTTTAACAGATCTAATGGGGTAATTGTAAATAAATTGCAATAATAAAGTAATTTCCTACTTATGTTTTTGCAGATGTTAGTAGTTCGTCGAGATAGTTTTACAGTTCATCGAAAAGTGGTTATGATATTGTAAAATAGGTATTTATACTTGATTTGATTTTGGATAAGTTTTCTAATTTTGGTCATGAAGAAAGAAAATAAAGGGTTGTAATTTTATTTTCGAATGAAAATTTTTGATGCGATGATTTCCCCAAATCACACTGACCTACATAATAAGTTGTATTAATAACCAATTAAATATATCTATTATGAAAAAAGTAATTTTAAGCGTCTCAGCGATGCTATTTGTAGGGGCAGCGGCTTTTGCACAGGGAAACACATCATCAGTAAATCAAGTGGGTAACACTGACACTGGTATTGTAAATCAACACGGAACAACAAATGGTTCTACTGTTGATCAATTAGGAGATAATAACAAATCAGAAGTTTATCAGGGAATTCAGCCAGGGCTTTATACAGCTGTAAGCAATTTAGCTGATGTAAAACAAAAAGGAGATCACAATGGTGCATTTATTTCTCAGAGTAATCATGATAACAAAGCGTATCAAACTCAAACAGGAGATTGGAACAAAGCTACAGTTTGGCAAGATCAAATAGCTGAAGCTTCTCATCCTTCTGCACTTGGAGGGCATGATACTGCAACTCAAACTCAAACAGGAAATAATAACACTGCTACCGTTGACCAGGGTACAACAGGAAATGAGAAACCAACAGGGCTTCCTTTCAATGCTACTCAGTTAGGGCATGTTGCAGGAGTGCTTGTTCCGTTTGGACCTCATAGCGAGAACTCAGCAACTCAAATTCAAAACGGAGATAACAATGTAGCTTATGCAAGTCAGGGAGGGGTTAAAAATGTTTCTTTACAAACTCAAACTTCTCCAAGCGGTACAACTGCAGCTGATAAAAACACTTCGAACCATTATCAATATGGAGATGAAAATAATGCAACATCAACTCAAAACGGTACTAAGTTAACTGAAGATGTATTACAAATAGGTAATAAAAATATTGCAACTATTTTACAAACAGGAGCTTCTCACAGCAGTATTGCATTTTCAAAAGGAAATACAAATACAATAACTGTTACTCAAAGTAACTAATACTGTAAAAAAACAAATGAGATAGTTGCAGAACGTAACTATCTCATTTTTTAATTTTAAATAAATAAAGATGAAGGCTTTCATTTTAAATAGTATAATTCTGTTACTTTTTTTGCCAGTGCTCAATGCGCAGGAAAAAGAGGATGATTCAGATTTTAAAAACTATAGTTCGGCTGTTTTTAATTCAAAACAAGTCGCATTTAGTGTCGTTTCCTCAATGGATAAAAAAGCTCAAAATGATTTAAATCAAAAAATCCAATCCGGTATTAACATACAGCAAATAGGAGATTTAAATACAGTGACAGCATTTTTAAAATCAAAAGAAACCAAAGTTGCTGTCAATCAAATTGGAGATAGTAATCAATTACTTTTAGATAAAAATGCTAAAACAATCACGCAAAATGTAGTGCAAAGAGGAGATAATAACAAAATTTCAGATTTTACATTGTATACCAATTATAATGTAAATATGGAAATGATCCAAAAAGGAGACAATCAAAACATTCAAAATATCGGAACCAATTCAATGTCTAAGAATATGAAAATTACCCAGACAGGAAATGGAGCTTCGATAATTCTTATCAATAAATAAATTTAAACATGCGTTTTCTATACCGACATATTATTTTCTTATTTCTGTTTTTTACTGCCATACTATATGGTCAGGTTCCCCAGGACAAAATAAAAGCAAAACTGGAAATAGAGAAAATCGAAGGCAATGTAAAAATTACAGGTACTGCTGAAAATCTTACAGATGTAATCAGAAGTGCTGCCTATAAAATGTCTGTTATAAAAAACAATAGTAAAAGTAATAATCAGTCTAATAATGACCAAGTTGGTGTTTTTACCTTACAGCCCAATGAACGACAAAAGCTATCAACCTCACAAATCAATCTTTCAGAAGATGATGAGGTAATCGTTTTATTATTGTTTTATGATGAAGACAAGCAAATAATAGCAAAAGATCGTGTAGTTCTGGGTGAGGAAAAAAAAAAGCCGATGTAATAGTTCTTCCTGTTGACGGATTTGTGTTAAGAGGAATTGTTACGGATGACACCAAAACAAAAATTGGTAAAGATTTTTATGATCGGTATTATTACAGGTACAATGATATTGGAATAAATGCTGAAAAGATAGTAACAATAGGTGAAGAATATAGTTTTGCAAGAAATACAGCCATAACAATAACCATCGATAATGAGGTTATTTATGAGTTTTTAGCCAGACCGGATGACGAATTTTTAGACGCCGTTGCAGAGGAATCTGTAAATGCCACCTTTACTTATTTTAAAGAAAAAGAAAAACAGCGAAAATATTTCACTCAGTATTAATTTATTATTAGCGTCATGAAATTTATTATAACCCTCGTAGTATCGCTACTACTTTCTCCGTTTATAAACGCGCAGGCTTTAGTTTATAAACCGGTAAATCCGGCTTTTGGAGGCGATACATTCAATTATCAATGGCTCTTGAGCAGCGCAGAAGCTCAAAATAAGCAGAAAGATAAAACTGCCGTAACCACACCACAAACTGATTTAGAACGATTTAAAGCAAATTTAAATGCCCAGTTATTAAGTCAGATTTCCAGTTCTCTCTACAAACAACAATTTGGTACTGATGGTATTAAGGAAGGTTCCTATACTTTTGGAAGCTATTCTGTAGATGTTTACCCATCTGCAGACGGACTCACACTAAATATTTTAGATACCAATACAGGAGAACAAACCCAAGTCATCATCCCAAATAAATAATATGAGATTACATCACTACTTACTTATTCTATTCGGATTTCTTTTTTCGGGTTGCGGTGCCTATTTTAATCAGCCAACCGGAGTCGAAAAAGCAATTTTAGGAGAAGGAACTCCTGCTACTTCATTGCTAAAAGATTTGCCAAAACCAAAAGAACCCGTTGTCGTTGGTGTCTATAAATTCAGAGACCAGACAGGACAATATAAACCTCAGGAAAACGGAAGCAGTTTTAGTACTGCCGTAACTCAGGGCGCAACATCAATATTAATAAAAGCGCTTGAAGATTCGAAATGGTTTGTGCCTATTGAGCGCGAAAATATTGGTAATCTATTACAGGAACGAAATCTGATTCGGGCAACACGTCAGGAATATGTAAAAAACGCCAATCCTAACGAACCCCAGTTAACACCTTTATTATATGCCGGAGTTTTATTAGAGGGTGGAATCGTTTCGTATGATTCTAATATTATCACCGGAGGTTTTGGGGCCAGATATTTTGGAGCCGGGGCTTCTGTAAAATACCGTCAGGATCGTGTTACGGTTTATTTAAGAATGATCTCAACATCGAACGGAAAAATTTTAAAATCAGTCTATATCTCCAAAACCATTTTGTCTCAGGCAATTGATGAAAGTTTATTCAGATATGTAAATTTTAAAAGATTGCTAGAAGTTGAAACAGGATATACTACAAACGAACCTGTGCATATGGCAGTAACAGAAGCAATCGAAAAAGCTGTTGAATCTCTTGTTTTAGAAGGAATAAAAGATAATATCTGGCAGGCAGATGCACCAAAATGGGAAGTTGATAATTTGCTGAAAGCTTATGCTGAAGAAACTAAAACTGCCGATGTTACATCACTTTACGGACGAGAATTAGAAAACAGAAGAAGTAAATTTGCTATCGAAATTTCAGGTGGGGCAACATTGATGGACGGAGATTATCAGGATCCGCTTTTAAGACCTTTTGGGCGGGGAGCTTTAAAATTCTTTATAACGCCCGGTTTTAATATCAGTGCATCTACAAATGTGGTCAATCTCGCCAATAAAAATTTACTCGACGTTGGTTATATCACCTATGATCTTAATCTCGAATGGCTTTTACTCCCTAAAGATCGTTTTACACCTTATTTGTATGGCGGAGGAGGATATGCCACAAATAGAAAATTTGAAAATGGATATAGTAAAATTCAATACGGTTTAGGTCTTGAATATCTGGCCTCAGATAAAATAGGAGTAAAGTTATTTGCAGAGCAAAATATTAATTTTAGTGATAACGTCGATTATATAAAGGCAGGAACACGAGATGATTACTATTATAAATTTGGGATAGGACTTACTTATTATTTCGCAAAAAAGAAAAAATAAAAGTCTCAAGACTAAATTTTAAGATATAACTAAAGATTTTAAATTTAAAAACAAATTAATAATGAAGTATTTATACAAAATAGCAAGCGTACTTTTTTTATTGTTTTTGGTTTCATGTAGCGAAGAGAAAATAGGAGAACTGGGATATGGTACCGTTAGCGGAAGAGTCGTTAATGCAGATACCTTTGAACCTATGGAAAATGTAAAAATACTCTCGAGCCCAACTACAAGTACAGTTTTTACAGATGCTGAAGGGAAATTTACGGTTTCCAACGTAAAAGTGGGAGAATACTCCTTTCAGGCTCAAAAAGATGGTTTTGTGGCAAAATTTGAAGCCACAACCGTTACAGCAAACAATACTTCAGAAATTGTTTTTGAACTTAAAAAAGCTACAGCTAACAACAAACCACCAACAGTTCCCGTATTGGTAAGTCCAATTGATAATAGTACAGCCCAGGCAGTATCATTAGATCTAACATGGACAGCTACAGATCCGGATAAAGATGAATTAACTTTTAAAGTTACTCTTAGAAATGATAGTAACAGCGATATAAAAGTTTATGATGCCATAAAAGGACCAAAATTAACCCTGACAGATTTAATTTATGGTACAAAATACTATTGGCAGATTGAAGTTACTGATGGAGTAAATACTCCTGTTTTAAGCGTTGTAAGTTCGTTTACTACCCTTGCTTTTCCGGCAACCAGATATTTGTTTGTCAAAAATATAAACGATAACAATGTCATTTTTACTGCTGATGATGCCGGTAAACAATATCAATTAACAAGTGCTGCTAAAAACTATTGGCGCCCACGAAGAAACAATCAGGCAAAGAAAATTGCCTTTATAGGAACAAATGGTTCTCAAAATGATATCTATACAATGAATTTTGACGGAACCGAAGTTAAGAAAATAACAAATTCTGTTCCTGTTGCGGGTTTTAATTCAGATTATATAGGCTATTCCTGGAATGCTTCAGGAAGTGAAATTATCTATCCTAACTTCGACAAATTGTACAAAATTAATAATGACGGAAGTGGTTTGACTAAAGTATTCCAAACACCTAATGGTAAATTTATATCCGAATGTGATTGGAGTGCCGATGGATCAAAAATTGCTTTAAAAGTAAATGATGCCAATGGTTATAATGCTGAAATTTATATCATAAATCCATCAGGAGTTGTAACAGCTACAATTTTGTCAGGACAAACAGGAGCGGTTGGCGGATTAAATTTTTCAGTTACCGGACAAAAGTTAGTTTATACCAGAGATGTAGCAGGCTTCGAAAACTTAAACTATCGTCAGCTGGATTCTAAAATTTTCGAATATAGTTTTGGATCCGGAGTTTTAACTCAAATCCTGACAGAAAAAACTTTAGGAACAAATGATCTGGATGTTCGCTATTCTCCAAACGAATCAGAATTAATTTTTACTAATACATCAAATGATGGTCTTTCGACAAAAAGCATCGTAAAAACGACGATAGGAGTTGTCAATTCCAGAACAGTCTTGTTCTCTGGAGCGGCAATGCCAGATTGGGAATAATTTATAGTAACCAAAATTTTAAACCGGTTTTACTTAAGAAATTCGGCAGCGTTATCTAACCTGCCGAATTTTTTTATGAATCAAAATATTCAATTTTAAATAGTATAGTCCAAAGAATTAAAAAAAGGGATTATCTTTGCACCACATCAACACAAACTAAGTTTCATGAGTTCAGATTCTAGCAAAAGGTACGCACAAAGAGGTGTTTCGGCATCAAAAGAAGACGTACACAACGCCATAAAAAATATCGATAAAGGTTTATTTCCTCAAGCATTTTGCAAAATCGTTCCGGATTACCTTACCCAGGACGAGGAATATTGCTTAATCATGCACGCTGACGGAGCGGGTACAAAATCGTCTCTGGCGTATATGTACTGGAAAGAAACAGGCGATATTTCGGTTTGGAAAGGAATTGCTCAGGATGCTTTAATCATGAACATCGACGATTTATTATGTGTTGGCGCAACAGATAATATCTTACTTTCATCAACAATAGGAAGAAACAAAAACTTAATTCCTGCCGAAGTTATCTCGGCAATCATCAACGGAACAGAAGAATTAATCAACGAATTAAAATCTTTTGGAGTAACCATTCATTCAACTGGCGGAGAAACTGCTGATGTTGGGGATGTTGTTCGTACTATTATCGTAGATTCTACCGTAACGGCCCGTATGAAACGCAGCGATGTTGTAGACAATGCAAATATCAAAGCTGGCGATGTAATTGTTGGTTTGACATCTTTTGGTCAGGCAACTTACGAAAAAGGCTATAATGGCGGAATGGGAAGTAACGGATTAACATCTGCCCGTCACGACGTTTTTGGAAAATATTTAGCAAAAAAATACCCTGAAAGTTTCGATGCCCTTGTTCCGGAAGAATTAATATATTCAGGTCAGGTAAACTTAACTGATGAGGTAGAAAATAGCCCAATAAACGCAGGTCAGTTGGTACTTTCTCCAACAAGAACCTACGCGCCAATTATCAAGAAAATTTTAGACACTTATACGCCAAACGAAATTCACGGAATGGTGCATTGCAGTGGAGGAGCACAAACTAAAATTTTGCATTTCGTACAAAATTTACATATTATAAAAGACAATTTATTTCCGGTTCCGCCATTGTTCAAATTAATCCAGGAACAATCAAAAACAGATTGGAAAGAAATGTATCAGGTTTTCAATTGCGGTCACCGTATGGAAATCTATGTTCCTGAAAACATTGCACAAGACATTATTGCGATTTCAAAATCGTTCAATGTCGATGCACAAATCGTAGGTAGAGTAGAAGCAGCAGATGCTAAAAAACTTACTATTACCAGCGAATACGGAACATTCGTATATTAATATTTTAAAGGTTCTAAGGTTCTGAGTTGCTAAGATTCTAAGTTATAAAGATTCTGATCTCTATTAAAACAAAAATTAGAATTTAATCATCATCTAAGGTGTAGAGGCGCACAGCAGTGCGTCTCCCTCAAAGTTGATAGAAAACTATGCGAATTCAAATGCCGAATGTCAGGCTGAGCGAAGTCGAAGCCCTCGAAATCCATTTTCAGTCTTCAATTTAGTTAAGATTAAGAATGATTACGTTATAAAAATAATAACCATTAGCTTTTTTAGGAGCTAATCCCGCTATCCGTTACAATCTTTCGTGCCGAACCCCGGCACAAAAGGATTTTCACTACTATCGGGGCTAAAAAACACCAGGCTATGTACGAATTACTTTTTTGGAGATATTTAGAAGAGGTTTACCTAAACCATCAGGAAGTTTATGAAGCTCTTGTAGAAAAAGAACACGTTGAAGGTCTTGAAACGCTTCCGGTTGAGGTGATCATGAACAGAATCGCTTCGGTATTCTCTAAATGGGAAAAAGTCGATGAAAACAGCTGGCAAAATACTTCAGGAAAAGGCGCTTTTCAGGTAATCACAACACCTCAAAGTGTCAAAATCGACTGTTACGGAACCGAAGGCAAAACCATGAATAAATTGGTAGAGGTGATGGAAGAATTCAAATGTCCGTTATATGATCCGCAAGTTCCCGAGCGTTATGATGAAATGAGTGAATAAGTAATCTTGATATTATACTATTTGTAAATTGATAAAAAAAACACTCGTATTTATAACTTCTATTTTCCTGAGTATTATCATTGCAATGTTTTATGGTGCAATTCACAATCAATTTACATATTCTGTTTCTAATGAGTTTTTTACAGAAGTATTGTTTGAAAGATTTGGCTTTGTTCAATATGGTCAGGACACTCCGCGATTAACAGCTTCAATAATTGGTGCCTGGTCAACTTGGTGGATGGGATTAATCTCAGGTCTTGTATTTACCATTATAAGCTTATTTTATTCAAATATCAGGCAAATGATAAAAAGCATAAAACAGGCAACTTTAGTTATCTTAGGGACATCAATTACATTTGGTTTGATAGGATTATGTTATGGGTTTCTTGGTTTTTCAAGATTATATTCGACTTGCTGTTTTCCACTTCAAATTCATAATGTAAAAAGTTTTATTGCAGTTTCTGAGATGCATAGTTTTAGTTATTTAGGAAACGCAGTGGGATTATTTCTGGGAATCCTTTGGCAAATTAAAGGCATTAAGGATAATAAACGATTTCATTAATTTGATGTATAACTTTACGAATCTTTGAGTATTTTTTTTGATATTAGTGAAATAGTTATAATACATAACATAAATATTTTATAGATTAGTAAGTGTAGTCCCTACGGGACAATTTTACGGATCCTCCTTTTGTTTTCTACCAATATATAACTCCTATCGGAGTAAGTATTTTGTTAAAGAAAATATCAGGTAATTAAATTTAAATTAAATCCACGAATATGTCAATAAAAGTAAACATATTGTAGAAATTAGATGTCGCTAAATCTAGATCAACGAAATATACCAAACAAAATAATTATATCTTAGAGATTAGATATTGGGAGATGTAAATCAACGAAATATGACAATCAAAGTAAAATATATCGTAGACATTAGATGTTGTGGAGATGTAGATCAACGAAATATACCAAGCAAAATAATTATCTCGTAGAGATTAAATATTGGTAGAAACATATTTTACGAATTCCTCATTTGTGCCGTAGGGACAACATTAGTAAACCAGAAAACACTAACATTAAAGTTTTTTTTAATCTTTAAAATCAATTTTATCTGTCGCAAAAAATAAAAAAATGAATATAAATTTCAATTTCTCAGACAATATAATCCTGGAAGACGAACAAGTTTTATTACGTCCATTACAAGAATCCGATGTCTATAATCTATTAGAAATTTCGATCAATGAACCCGAAACCTGGAAATATTCATTAGTTGGAGCAGACGGAAAAGAAAATCTGATCAAATACATTCAATCGGCAATAAAAAACCGAGAAGATAAAAGAGAATTTCCGTTTATTGTCTTCGATAAAAAAACTCAAAAATACGCGGGTTCAACGCGATTTTACGATATGAATCTGGAGTTCAAAACCCTTCAGTTAGGATTTACCTGGTATGGTTCAGCTTTTAGAGGAACCGGACTCAACAAACATTGCAAATATTTATTACTTCAATTTGCTTTCGAAACACTTGGAATGGAACGCGTAGAATTTCGTGCTGATAACGCTAACGAACGAAGTATTGCCGCCATGAAAAGTATTGGCTGTAAAGTCGAAGGCGTTCTAAGAAATCATATGCCAACAATAAATAAAGAAATACGCCGTGATTCGATCGTTTTAAGTATTCTTAGAAACGAGTGGTTCGATGAGGTAAAAGAAAACCTAAAACAAATACTCTAACAAAGAACCGCAGCTTCGATCCATATTATAGGGCTGGACTTTAGTCCAGTTTAGATATAAATAATAAATAATGATTTGGCCATTCCCATTCCCATTTCCATTCCCATTCCCATTTTGGAATTTGGAATTAAAAAAATTGAAATTTAATCTTTGCTATCCATCCTGCAAAATAAGACCTTGTTCTTTTCTCATTTTTACAACTAAATTATCAATGTGGGTTTTTATTTTTTGAGGTAATAAATTCCAGTCTTTATCTTTTTTGAAATTTCTGCAGTAATCCAGGTCACATTCTACAGCCCGTATTACATATTTTTTGTTTTTATAGACAGTAATAATTTTAACGCGTCTTATTCCTCCATACTCCGTTTTTGTTCCGTACACAATTACAGGATCTATGTAGCCATCGCCATCAAGATCTTTTGTGTTGCAATATTTTGTCCAGAACCAAATCGTAGTTTCTTTTGGATCAGTGGGTTCAAGCAGATCGTTGATTCTCCATTTTTCAAGAAAACCCCCATGATCAGCCATGACACATATTGCCTGAATTTTAGTGTTTAAAGTGTCATTTTGAGTAATATTCTTTTTGTTTTCACACAAAAGCAATTCATACACACCACTTTTATCATCTAATTCAAATGCTTTATAAATCGGGAAATCAGAAAGTTGATTGAGCTCCTTTTGATTGATTTCTTGTTTTGTCAATCTGTAACTGTCTGTTTTTTGCGAAAAACCAAATGTAGTATAAGAAAGCATTAGAAATAAAATGTAATTTTTCATATATAAATGATGTTTTTGGATAGTTCAAAGATATTTAAAAGCATTTTAGTCTGGAACAATTTATATTTTTTAAAAAGCATATTTTATTGTAATTTTCTATCCTGAAATTATTGGTAAATCGTTTTAGTAAATATCTGATACAGCTTTTAGGCAAAAAACAATGATTAAAAAATATCTTATGAATAGAATAAATTGCAAAAGTTTTCTTTTTGGATTGTCATTTTTGATGTTTGGTTATGGTGCAAATGCACAGAAAAAAACAATCGGGAAACGCAATCTGATTCAGTACGTTGATCCCATGATTGGCACGGCAAAAATGGGGCACACTTACCCTGGAGCAACGGTTCCGTTTGGGAGTGTGCAGTTAAGTCCGGAAACCGATACGATTGCTTACAGTTTAAACGGAAAATACAATGGCGATGTCTATAAATTTTGTGCGGGATATCAATACGAAGACAAAACGATTGTGGGATTTAGTCACACCCATTTTAGCGGAACAGGACATTCTGATTTAGGAGATTTTTTGATTATGCCCACAACCGGAAAACTGCAATTGAATCCGGGAGTAGCTTCAAAACCATTATCGGGTTATCGATCTGCGTTTTCACATACAACCGAAAAAGCAGAGCCTGCATATTACAGCGTCTTTCTTGAAGATCATAAAATTAAGGCTGAACTTACGGCAACAACGCGAGTTGGAATGCATCAATATACGTTTCCAAAGTCAGATGAAGCGCATATTATTCTCGATTTGACCTCCGGAATTTACAATTACGATAAAAAGAATGTCTGGACATTTGTTCGCGTTGAGAACGATACTCTGATTACAGGATATCGCCAGACTAATGGTTGGGCGAGAACCAGAACAGTTTATTTTGCCATGTCTTTTAGTAAGCCAATTAAAAGCTACGGACAAGCGCCTCTTGAAAAAAGTGTCTACAAAGGTTTTTGGGGAAGGTTTGATCAAACCAAAAACTTTCCAGAAATGGCAGGTCAGAACCTGAAATTGTTTTTTGATTTTAATACTGAAGAAGGAGAGAAAATCAAAATAAAAATGGCTTTATCTCCTGTAAGTTCTGCCGGAGCATTGGAGAATATGAAAAAGGAAGTTCCGGGTTGGGATTTTGAAAAGGTAAAAAAACAAAGTCAGGAAGTTTGGAATAACGAATTGAATAAAATTCAGATTGAAACTATTCAGAAAGAAGATTTAGTCAATTTCTATACATCAATGTATCATGCCTTTTTGGGTCCAACAGAATACATGGATTTAGACGGAAACTATAAAGGTCTGGATATGAACGTTCATAAGGCGGAGAACTTTAAAAATTATACGAGTTATTCTTTGTGGGATACTTATAGAGCTTTACATCCTTTATTTAATTTGGTTCAGCCCGCCCGAAACTCAGATATGATCAGTTCGATGTTGGCGCATTCAGATCAAAGTGTGCACAAAATGCTGCCAATCTGGTCGCATTATGCCAATGAGAATTGGTGCATGATTGGTTATCATTCTGTTTCAGTAATTGCTGATGCGATTGTAAAAGGGAATGGAAATTTTGACAGAGAAAAAGCACTTCAGGCTTGTGTTAATACGGCTAAAGTGCCTTATTATGACGGGTTAGAGTATTATATGAAAATGGGGTATGTTCCGGAAGATAAAAACGGATCTTCGGTTTCTAAAACCTTAGAATATGCTTATGATGATTGGGCGATTGCTCAGGCAGCAAAAAAGTTAGGGAAAACCGATGTTTATAACGAATTCATCGAAAGATCTAAAAATTATAAGAACGTTTACGATTCTAAAACTGGTTTTATGCGTCCTAAATTAAATGACGGAACTTTCAAAAAAGAGTTTGATCCATTAGACACGCACGGACAAGGTTTTATCGAAGGAAATTCATGGAATTATAGTTTGTATGTTCCGCAGGATCCTACCGAAATGATCAAAATGATGGGAGGAAATGATAAGTTTAACGTAAGATTAGATTCTTTGTTCAGTATGCATTTGCCGGATAAATATTTTGAAAACACAGAAGATATTACAAGAGAAGGAATCATTGGGAACTATGTTCACGGAAATGAGCCTTCGCATCATGTAGTTTATTTATACAATTGGACAAATTCGCCCTGGAAAGCACAAGACAAAATCAGAATGATCCTGAAAAAAATGTACCGAAATGGTGCTGACGGTTTAGGCGGAAATGACGATTTTGGGCAAATGAGTGCCTGGTATATTTTTAGCAGTTTAGGATTTTACCCAGTTGCGCCGGGTTCTGATGAATATGCATTGGGAAGTCCGTTGGTAAAGAAAGCTGTTTTTAATTTAGATAACGGAAAAACTTTTGAAGTTGAAACCGTAAATCAATCGGATAAAAATGTGTTTGTGAGTAAAGTACTTTTGAACGGAAAACAATTAGACAAACCTTTCTTAAAACATGCAGATGTTATTAATGGTGGGAAAATTACGTTTTATATGAGTGCCAAACCGAATAAAAAGAATTATTAAAATTAAAGTTTGCCCACGGATTTATCGGGCTAAACGGATTTATACTGATTTCATTTTAGTGTCACCCTGTTCATTCGGCCATTTAGAATTATTAGCAAGTTAAATTTTGATATGAAAAAGAACATAATAATTGAAAATGTAGGTGTTTGTATGGATGGTGGGACTCTTATATTAGAAATAAAAAAGAATCAATCAACCTTTTATGAAGTTCAATTTGTACAAAAAGTTATTTTTTCAAGTCGGGCTTTGAGGGAGCAATTACCAGGCAGTCTGGTTTTGAATGAAAAGGAGGTTGAAATAAGATCAGAATTGGAAAAAGAAATACTTTCAGAGATTAAATCTGCTGAATTTGGAACAAAGATATCTGAAAAAGAAAGAGGTTCTTTAAAACAAATAATTTCAGAGCACATAGATTTTGTTGAATCTGAAGATTATATAAAAGTTGCTAAAAAAGTTGGACGAATAAAATAACAATATAATTCGTAATTAAGTTTTTTAGTTTTAGAATAATTGATAAAAAGTAAACAATATGGTTTAGTTTGCAAAAACTTCCCGAAATTTGCACTTTAAATAAAAGTAAATATGAAAATAAATCTAAAATCAGGAATTGATAAATTGCTTTTCGGAATGAAGCAAAATGATGTAACGGCTGCTTTGGGAAAACCGGACAAAAATTATGTAGACGAAGATGACAATGTGATTTTTGTATACAATGCACACAAAATCAGATTGACATTTTATCAGGAAGAAGACTTGAAATTAGGTTATTTAGTAGCTTCAAGCAATGATCTTGAAGTTTTCGGGTTCAAGTTAATCGGAAGAAAAATTGCGGATGTAAAGAAAGATTTGGCAACAAAAGAAATTACAAAATACACTCAGGAAACTTTTGATACTTTCGAGAACTATTTCAATGAAGACAATTGGTTTATTCTTCAAACAGAATTCGACGAAGTGGTAAAGTTCGAAATCGGTGCGATTATCAACGGTAAAGACGAGTTTGACTGGAAGTTTCCGGTGAAGAAATAAGCATGATTTTGTCAGAGTGAGCGAAGGGAGAAATCACACGCGTAAATCGACAAAGATTGGCGAACTACTTTGCGGAATTTCTAGTGTGATTTCTCCCTTCGGTCGAAATGACAAATAGGACTTAAATAAACAAAAAAACCGACAATCACTTGTCGGTTTTTTTATGTTCAGATGAAAAGAAATTATCCTTTTAACCATGCATTTTTAAGTTTCTCTTTTGAAGCATCAGTTGCTTTAAAAGTTTCTTTTTCTTCAAATGGTACTTTCACGGTTCCTTTTACAGTTTCTTCTTTACCATTACGTTTTATTTTAAGCGTAATCGGATCGTTTTCTTTCCAGTTTTCACTTTCAGAAATCAAGTCGTAAATGTTATCTAAGTTGTATGTTTTTCCGTTTACAGCAACGATTACATCGCCGGCTTTAAGCTTTAAGTTCGTAAAGAATACATTCAGGTCAACATCAGGACGTACGCTTATTATTTTAGTCGCCGGATCAACACCAATATAAGGAGTTTGTCCTTTGATGAAAATTGATGCCGGAACTTTTTCAGACGCTTTTGTAACGCCCACTTTTGCCAAATAAAAATCGTATGGAATTGGCGTTGTTCCTGCTACATATTTATTTAAGAATTCGCCAACTTCAGGATAAGTCAATTCTGTAATTTTAGCAAAAAGTTCATTGTCATTAAATGGTTTTTCAACACCATATTCGTTTGCTAATTTATGCATCAGGTCCAGAATACCTCGTTCGCCATTACTTTTTTCTCTGATGATAATGTCAATACACATCCCAATTAAAGCTCCTTTTTGATACACATTTAAGTATTGGTCTTTGTAAGGCTGTACCAATACGTTTGCACTCATTTTGGTAAATGACATGGTATCGTTTAACGTTTTTGCTTCTTCGATTTTGCCTGCAATACGGGTATAGAATTCGTTTTCATCAATTAAACCCTGATTGATTTGAAAAAGATTCGCAAAATATTCTGTTACACCTTCATACATCCATAAATGCTCAGACATTTTTGGTGCGTTATAATCAAAATACTGAATCTCTTTTGAGTGCACAGTAAGTGGAGTCACAATATGAAAAAACTCATGAGAAACGACATCTTTCATCGATTCTATCAGTTTTTCTTTTGGCATAGATTCCGGCAGAACAACTGTAGTTGCTGTAGGATGTTCAAGAGCTCCAAAACCGTGTGCATCATCTTTTGCCATACTTGACAAATACAATAAAACGGTATATTTTTTAGTTGCATTTACTTTGCCTAAAAAGTTTTTTTGCGCCGTCATTATGGTTTTCATTTCCGGGGTAATACTTTCAGCAGTAAATTTTCCGGTAGGAGAGTAAACAGCGATCAGGATATCCATCCCGTTTACGTTAAAAGTGGTGTAATCCGGTTTAGAATACATGATTGGGTTTTCGACCAGAACTGCATAACGAGGTGTCGTAAAAACGTCGCTTGTATTGCTGGCATCTTCATCTGTCATTGAAGTTGCTCCCCAAAGTGTTTCAGGGTGGGTAATGGTAACTTTGTACGGAATATCTAATTTATCCTGAAAGTAACCTACAAAACCGTGTGTATTGATCATGAAGTTAATTCCTGCATTAATGTTGGTTCCGGCTGGCGAAAAAATATCGTCATTACCAAATCCCGTTCCTTTTTCAGTATCAAAAGTATCATTTACTAAGTAAGTGATTTTTTTTAATTTTTTTGCATCAGAAATCGACCATGAATTATCATCGATTCTTTTTACTGTCAAAGGATTTCCTTTAGCATCAAAAGCTTTAAAATCTTCTGAATTTTTACCGTAGTTATCTGTAGAATAGGTGCCCGGAACTGTTTTAGGGATACTATAAATTATTTCGTCGGTTTTGATTTGTGGAGGCGTAACAGTTACCAAAACTTTATCGTCTTTTACATCGATAAGATTAATGGTAACATCTACAACATTGCTTTTTGCAGCGCCGGATGAACTTCCTGTTTTACAGCTCCAAAGTGTTACTGCAAGAACCAAGGTATAAAGTATTTTTTTCATTTGTTTGCGTTTAGTTATTTGTATTTGACTTGTAATGTCTGAAAAAGTTACATTGACATTAAAAATATAAAAAAAACTCCTGAATTTCAGGAGTTCTGTCTTAGTCTAGTTTGTTTTTTATATAATATTTACCATCCAAATCTTCATCAAAATCATCTATTTTAACGGGTTTTGGTTTTGGTTTATTTGCAACTGCCTTCTTTTTCCACATCTCAAATTTTTCAAGTGGCATCTTCTTTTTCATGATTTCCAGAACTTCTTTTTCTGCCAATCCAAATTCCTTTTTAATGATCTCAAATGGATTTTTTTCTTCTAAGGCTAACGAAACAAGTTTTTCGGTTTGTTCCCAATTCAATTCTTTACGGTTACTCTTTTTCATCACGTGAAAATTAATTCAAAATAGGTGTTAATGATTAATAGATTGATTTTCAATTTAAGTATCAATATTAATAAAAAAAATAATTAGTTGGTGCGATGTGGGAGTTTTTTTTTAATGATTTTAACTGTTTTTTATGGATCTTGATTTTTGAAACGGAATTTGCAATAAATTTTTCAATTTATTGTTCTCTTCGGCTGTCATGTGAGTGTCTAATCCATAAATTAATTCTTCTTTTGGCAAGGTGGTAAAAGTGCCAAAAAGACGATCCCAAACCGAAAAAATATTTCCGTAATTGCTATCTGTGTAGGGCAGCACATAATGATGATGAACTTTATGCATATTGGGAGAAATGATAAAATAACTTAAAAAAATATCTAATTTATTGGGTAAAGAAATATTCGCATGATTGAACTGCGAAAAAATAACAGATAAACTTTGATATAAGAATACCATCCACATTGGGCTTCCTACTATTAATACACCCAGAGTTGTAAAAACGAAACGAATGACACTTTCTCCGGGATGATGTCTGTTGGCAGTTGTTGTATCAATCCAGGTATCAGTATGATGTACAATATGAAACCTCCATAAAAATTTTATCTTGTGCTGAACAAGATGTGCTAAATAAGCTCCAATCAGGTCTAATAAAAGTAATCCGATAATGATGTAAAGCCATATTGGTATTTGAGGCAGCCAATTCAGGATTCCAAAATGATTTTTAGTTGCCCAATTTGCAGTTTGAATCAGGATGAAAGCAAGAACAAAATTGACAATTATAGTGGTAAATGTCAGAAAGAAGTTAATTCCTGCGTGCTGCCACTTTTGATATTTCATTTGAAACAATGGGAAAGTGTTTTCTATTAACCAAAACACAGTGATTCCGCCAACCAAAATTAAGCTTCGGTGCAAAGACGGGATCGTACTAAAATATGCTGTAATATCATTCATAAATTAAAAAAATTAGATTAATAAAGTTTTAATCTGTTTGTTATGAGTAGATTGTTCTGAATTATTGGCATATAAAAAAGAGAAAACCAAATATAAATATATTCGATTTTCTCTTTAAAATGTAAATTATAGTGTGAAATATTTTATGATTTTTTAATGAGGCTTATTATAAACAATAATACCCAGGCGCCTCCAACAGCAATTAAAATTTGCCAAAGAAGACCTCCGCCTCCAATACCAAGATTACCGGCGATCCAGCCACCAATAACTCCGCCAACAATTCCAACAATAATATTACCCAGCAGTCCAAATCCTGCTCCTTTCCAGATCTGACCAGCCAGCCATCCGGAAATTGCTCCTATAAGTAAAAAATACAAGAATGCCATATGATTTTTTTTTAAGTTACAAGTAGATTTGATTAAGCCGGATCGTGATTCTGTAATAATGTTTTATACAGAAAACCGGCTACAATTGCTCCTAAAATTGGTGCAACCCAAAATAACCAGACTTGAGACAATGGTTGTCCACCAGCAAATATCGCTTGCGATAAAGATCTTGCAGGGTTTACAGAAGTATTCGTGATTGGAATACTGATTAAGTGAATTAAAGTTAGTGCTAAACCAATTGCAATACCGGCAAATTTGCCATTAGCAAACTTATCTGTAGCACCAAGAATGACCAATAAGAAAAATAAAGTAAGCACAAATTCAGCTATAAAAGCAGATTGCAATGAATAGCCATCAGGAGAAAAATCTCCGTATCCGTTCGAGGCAAAGACTCCGGCTTTTGTATTGTCGATTGCATGGCCAGCTTTACCTGTCCAGATAATAAATAACGTTCCGGCAGCAGCAAGAGCGCCAATACACTGCGAAATAATATAAGGTAACAAATCTTTTGCAGGAAATCTTCCTCCGGCCCATAAACCAAATGATACGGCAGGATTAAAATGTCCGCCCGAAATGTGTCCAACGGCATATGCCATTGTTAAAACAGTTAAACCAAAAGCCAGCGCAACACCAGCATATCCAATTCCTAACGTAGGAACTCCAGCGGCAAAAAGAGCGCTTCCACAACCTCCAAAAACTAGCCAATAAGTTCCAAAAAACTCTGCAAATAATTTTTTCATAATAAAATAATTTTAATTAATAGTTGATTGTTAAAGGGTATATTGGTATGCCCAAAAAATCAAAACGATCTGTAGGGGCAAGCGTACAAATAAAATCCACTTTGGTAAACTAAAACTTGCTTTTTTATTTTGATACATGAAAAGATTGGCAGGAAATACAGCAATTAACAATGCTATAATTCCCCATGCAGCAAAATGCATAGTAAAGGGAACAATTAAAAGGATGCCTAATATAAATTCGGCACCTCCGCTTAAAATATTTATTAATTTGGGGTTTGAAAAAAAAGGCGGAATGATTTTTATGTACATTCCGGGGTTTCGAAAATGATTTAGTCCGGCAATAATATAGAGCAGTGCCATTAAATATAAATGCCAGGGTAAATTCATGATATGTAATTGTTTATCACGAATTTATAAAAAAATTAACAATTATTACATTACAAGTAGTTTTTTTTTAACAACACATAAAATAAGTTAATTTTTACGCTTGAAATTTACATTCATAATAATGATGGCAAGAATAATTAAAACGATCCCAATCCATTGAGAAAGAATTACTTGTTCATCTAATAATACATAAGCCATCATTACAGAAACAGGAAGTTCAAGTGCAGAAACGATACTTCCCAATCCAATTCCGGTTAAGGGAAAACCTGCAGTCATTAACATTGGAGGAATAATAGTTCCGAATAAGGCAAGGATAATTCCCCATTTCATAAAAATCTCAAAGTTAAAAGGAGTAACCTGAGTAGCAATTGCAAACGAAAATACAATTATGGAACCTCCTAAAAGCATGTATAAACTTCTTTGTGCAGACGAAATCTCTGTAGCAACGCTATTTGCAGTAAACATAGTTGTAGTAAAAGATGCAGCTGCCAAAACTCCCCATGCAAGGCCGCGCCAGTCCAGAACTACATCATTATGAATGATATTGGTGGCTAAAACGGTACCAACAAGCACTATAAGTACAGCAATTACTTTTTGTTTAGAAGGCAGTTTCTTTTCTAAAATCATTTCAAGTAATACACCCATCCAAACGGTTTGCATTAATAAAACGATACCAATCGAAACCGGAATATATTTTACGGCTAAGTAATAAAACAAACTTGTCATTCCTAACGAAGTTCCTGCAATCATTAAGCTTAAAATATTTTTTTTGGTTGCTTTTTTAACTTTGTCTTTGTGTTTAATTTTCTGGAATGCATTGATTATTAAAATACCAATGATTCCTAATATGAATTGAGATGTAGTTACTTCGGCAGTGGTGTATCCTTCTGTATAGGCCATTTTTACAAAAGTGGCTAACATTCCGTAAGTTGTAGCGCCTATTGCTACTAAAAATACTCCCTTTAATACGTTGTTTTGTGACATCTTAACTTGTTTGATTAAAAAATTAAAGCCGGCAAAGGTAAGTTATTTTGTTTAGGATTTAATAAAATATGAGTACAAACATTATTATGCATTTAGTTTTATACTTGATTTCTATTGTATAATTATGAATTTGACAGGATTACATGAAAATAAGAAACCCATCAAAAAATTATATTTTGATGGGTTTGACTTTCTATGATAAGGTAAAAAAACTATTTTGCGGCAGGTTGAGTCTGATATGTTTCGATTTCGAAAATCAAAGTCGAATTTGGCGGAATTACACCTCCGGCACCTTTTTCTCCGTAAGCTAAGTTTGAAGGAAGAAAGAAAATTGCTTTTTCTCCGTCAGTCATCATATCTAATGCTTCGATAAAACCAGGAATCATTCCGTCTTTTTTACCTACAGAAAACGGAAAAGCCTGATATCCTTTTTGGGCATCACGGTTTGCATCGTATTTACCATAAGCTTTTGCTACGCTTGCTATACTGCTGTCAAAAAGATTTCCATCTTCAAAATATCCTGCATAGTGAAAATAAATGTTTGATCCTTCAGCTCCTTTTATACCAGTTCCTTTTTTAGTAATTACATATTTTAAACCAGATGCAGTTGTTGTAGCTTTAGCTTTATTAGCAGCAAAATAAGCAAGTTTTTCAGTCACTACTTTTTGAGAATCAGCTTTTTTAGCTTCTTGTTTTTTTGCATCATCTGCTAAAACTTTTACGGCATTGAATTTTTTAGCGGCATCACCTTTTCTGGTAATGGTAATTTTTGTCATAATATCATCCTGCACAATTTTGTTTACATTGTCCATTCCTGAAACTACATGACCAAAAATAGTATGTTTTCCGTTTAACCATGGGGTTTCTTTGTGCGTGATGAAAAACTGGCTGCCGTTTGTAGCAGGCCCTGAATTTGCCATAGCAAGAACGCCTCCTTTTTCAAATTTAAGTTCTTCTACGAATTCATCTTTAAAAGCAAATCCCGGGCCTCCTGAACCATTTCCGTCCGGATCTCCACCCTGAATCATAAAATCATTGATTACCCTATGAAATTTTAAACCGTCATAAAAAGGCTTGCCTTTAAGTTTTTCTACTTTTACATTAGGATTATTTCCTTCTGCCAAAGAGATAAAGTTAGCAACGGTTACAGGAGTTTTTACATACTCTAAAGATAAAACGATGTCGCCTTTTGTAGTTGATATCGTGGCAAAAATACCATCGTTAGGATTTGTAGCAGGTGCTGCTTTTGCTGCAGTTTTAGCTGCCGGAGCCTTTGGTTTTGCCACAGGCTTTTTTGTCTGAGCCTGAATATTTACTACTGCCAGGCAAAATAAAAATAAAAATTTAAACTTCATTATGTTAAGGATTTACGTTTATGTTAATCTTTTATATATAATTATTGTGGCTTTTCTAATAATTGTATTTCGAAAATAATGTTCGCATTTGGCGGGATAACTCCTCCGGCTCCGGTTGTTCCGTAAGCTAAATGAGAAGGAATAAAAAGAATCGCTTTATCTCCAAATGAAAGTTGTTCGATTCCTTCAATAAATCCGGGAATCATACCGTCTTTACGGCCTGCCTGAAACGGTATTGGCTGGTAACCGTGTTGTTCTGCTCTTGCTGCATCAAATTTTCCAAAAGCTTTATTAACGTCTTCAACGCTAGAGTCAAACAAAGTACCATCTTCAAGAAAACCTGAATAGTTAATGTATAATTGAGCTCCTGCAGCAGGTTTTTTACCTGTTCCTTTTTCGGTAATTAAATATTCTAAACCTGAACTTGTTTTAGTTGTTTTTGGTTTCACAGAAGCAAAATAGGCTACTTTTTCTTTTTGAGCTCCGCTATATTTACCTTTTTCTTTAGCAATTTCTGAAAAATAATCGCTAAATACTTTTACTGAATCAAACTTTTTAGCAGCTTCTCCATTTCTTATAATAGTTACGGCAACAATAGTATCACCTTGTTTTACCTGATTTACAACTTCCTGACCTTTTTCTACAACATGGCCAAAAATCGTATGTTTTCCGTCTAACCACGGAGTCTCAACATGTGTGATAAAGAATTGACTGCTGTTGGTTCCCGGACCATTATTAGCCATTGCTAAAACACCCGCTTTGTCAAATTTTAAATCTGTAATCTCATCTTTAAACTTATATCCTGTATCTCCTGAACCAGTTCCTTCTGGATCTCCGGTCTGAATCATGAAATCCTCGATAACTCTATGAAATTTTAGTCCGTTATAAAAAGGTTTATTTTTTAAGTAATCCTTTGCAACAAACTCATTTTTACCTTCGGCCAAGGTTACAAAATTGGCCACTGTTACAGGTGCTTTTTTATAATCTAATTCTACAATAATATGTCCTTTATTAGTTTCAATATCAGCATATAAACCATCAGGTAAGTTGCTGTGCTCGTCCTTACAAGAATATAATGAGCTAACAGTAACAGCTAGTAATAATAAAATACTCTTTTTCATTTTTAAAATGTTGTTTTTATGGGTTTATTGTATCTTTTTTCGTTGGGGCTGCAGCTTTTGGAGCTACGGTTTTTGGTGCTGAATTTTGAACTTGTCCTGTTGCAGGTGCAGTTTTTGCTGTTGGGTCCGGTACAAAATTACGAAGCGTAACAGTACAGATCAAAGACTGATTTGGACCTATTTTTTTGTTATCTCCATGATATCCGTAAGCAATATGCGAAGGAAACAGGAATGTTACAGTTTCATTTTTATGCATCATTTTAATACCATCACGTAATCCCATCATGATATCTTGCTTGTCTACATAATAAGTCTGCGGACCAAGATCAGCTTCAGAGTAAATAATTTTACCGTTTATGTCTTTTACTTCCAGATTAAAATAAGCGATATCTCCTTTTCTTGGTGTTGCAGTATCTGTCGTATTTTGTTCGTCATAATACAGCCAATATCCCTTTCTTGTGGCGTAATATTTTATCTTGGGATTACTTTTGATTATTTTTTTAATCACATCCTCTTCATTGGCTACCAGTTTTTTATTACGGTCAGCCGATTTTTTCATAAAAATACCGGAAGCTTGAGAAATAGGGCGTCTCGCTTCTTCGTGTTGTTTACAGCTTACCAATAAAACAGCAAAAAACAGGGTATAGATGCTTCGTTTTAAGTAGTTCATATGAGGTTATATTTTTAGTTTATTTACTAAATCTTCAAACTTCTTCAGGGTTTCTTCCATCGAAACTTCTGATCTTCCACCAGCAGCATTGCTATGTCCGCCACCATTAAAGTGATCTCTTGCAAATTGGTTTACATCAAAACCTCCTTGCGAACGGAAAGAAATCTTGATGATCTTTTCGTCTTTATTTTCGATAAAAATAGCAGTAAAAACAATACCTTTTATACTAAGGCCATAATTTACGATGCCTTCAGTATCACCTTTTACATAATTAAATGAATCCAGTTCTGCCTGAGTAAGCGACATATATGAAGTTTTATGTGCTTCCAGCACTTTCATATTCTGTAATGCGCGACCCAATAATTGCAAACGGCTGTATGAACTGTTATCGAATAATAAAATTGGAATCTGTGTATTTTCAACTCCCAGATCAATTAATTCAGCAATGATCCTATGCGTGTTTCCCGTTGTTCCCGGAAAACGAAATGAACCAGAATCAGTTAATATTCCAGTATAAATGCATGTTGCAATAGTTTTGTCGATATCTTCTTTTTTTCCTAAAAAAGAAATGAAGTTATAAACCATCTCGCAAGTCGATCCAAATGAAGTATCAGAATACGTATAGGCAGCATAATCATCCGGTTTTTGATGATGATCGATCATAATAAACGGAGCCGTAAGCTTCGTTAAAGTATGTTCCATTTCACCCGTACGATGAAAAGCATTAAAGTCGAGTGTAAAGATTAACTCAGCTTCTTCTAATATTTTGGTACAGTTTTCAGTGTCTTTTTCAAAGATTTTTACCGTTTCAGAACCTGGTAGCCAGGCTAAAAAATCAGGGAAATCGTTTGGCGCAATCACAGTTGGATGATGATTGTTTTTTAATAAAAAATGGTATAAACCTAAGGTTGAACCCATAGCATCACCGTCAGGACCTCTATGCGGAATTATGGCGATTTTCTTTGGGGTTGCGAGTAACAATTGTATCGCTTGAATATCTTGTATTTTCATAGTGTGCGAATTTACATTTTTTTAATGTAATGTTGAAATCATTTTACAGATTAACACACTTTTATGTCGGTTGTGAATTGTAAGATGTAAATTGTAGGTTTTGAAATTTTATTTTGCAGAGATTCTCAAAGAAATCGCAGAGATTCAAAAAAGAAATGGAAAGAAGATTAATTTGGTTTCTTTTGGAATTTGGAATTTAATTTTTGGAATTTAAATTGGTACGCGGATGAAACAGATTCGCTAAAGCAAAAACGCAGATTTAAACGGATTTTTTAGTGCTGGATTTATTTTGTTAGAAAATTATAAATCCAAAATATTCAATTGATTGTTTGGTGTTTAATGTGTTGAAAATATAAAATGATTCGTTGAGTTTGCACTGAAAACTGAGACTGTAACTATGACTAAGAAAGAGACTGAGACTGAAAACTGAAAACTGCGGCTAAAAAACTATATTAAAACCATTTCTGGTACAACTTATATTTTGCTCCCTTAACAATTTGTGATTTATAAATTCCCACAGAACCTGAAGAAAAATAAGCGATTGTACAAGCGATAGCAATGAAAATCCCGGGTTGAATGCCAAAAAGTTCCATACCCATAATCGTGCAGGCGATAGGAGTGTGGGTAGCTCCTGAAAAGACAGCTACAAAGCCTAAACCAGCCAGGAATGCAATTGGCAGCGGAATAATTAATGACAAAGCACTTCCTAAAGTAGCACCTACAAAAAATAAAGGAGTTACTTCTCCGCCCTTAAAACCTGCTCCTAAAGTAAATCCGGTAAACAAAATCTTAAGCAGGAAATCATACCATGGGTTGGCATTTGAAAAGGAATCTACAATTACCGGAACGCCTAATCCGGCGAATTTTGTAAACCCAAAACCTGCAATCGCAATCGCTAAAATAATTCCGCCAATAAATGGGCGTAATGGGGGATATTTAATGTTTTTTGAAAAAATAGAACTCCAAAAGTGAGTACTTCTCGAAAAGAGCAAAGCGGCCAAACCAGATAAAAAGCCAATTATAATCACATAAAATAAAGTGGTCGGGCTAATTTCTGGAACGACAGGAATGCTGTAATGCGTATGTTTTATCTGCCAGAATTCGACAGTAAAATAAGCTGTGTACGCCACCAGAAAAGATAAGATAATACTTTTTAGATTGATTTTGCTGAAATATAAAACTTCTAAGGCAAAAATAGCTCCAGCGATAGGAGTTCCAAAAACGGATGCGAAACCAGCACTGATTCCAAGGATAATTAAAATTTTGCGTTCAGCATTGTCTAAATTAAAAAGTCTGGTAAACTGGTCAGCAATTGCGCCGCCCATTTGTACGGCAGTTCCTTCACGACCTGCAGAACCTCCAAATAAATGTGTGAGTAAGGTTCCTAAAAGTACCAGAGGAGCCATCTTAAACGGAATAACTTTTTTGGGCGTTTCATATTCTTCCAATAATAAATTATTTCCCTTTACAACAGATTCGCCCCAATAATAGTAACTCAGCCCCACTAATAATCCTCCAAAAGGTAAAAGCCAGATAATCCAGTCGTGGTGAATTCTAAATTGTGTAACCCATTCCAGGGCAACTAAGAAAAACGCAGACGCAGATCCTGAAAAAACACCTATAAAAATGCATATCAAAATCCATTTGAAAGTGGTCAGGAATATATCTTTTAGTTTTGAAAATACCATTAATTGTAAAAAGTTTTTTGCCACGAATTTCACGAATTTTCACGAATTAAAGCCTCTTAATTAAAAAAAAACCAAAAAATATTTTTAAATCTTTTAATCTGTGGCAAAAAAATATTCGCAGCAAAAAAAAAATTATCCCTGCACTACAGCTGTAAATTCAATTTCAACTAAATATTCAGGTGCCACCAGTTTACTGATTTCATAAAAACCCGTTGTAGGTTTTATATCTTTAAAAAATGAAGCGTGAGCTCTTGCCACTTCTTCAAAAGAAGTGATATCCGTTGTAAAGATTCTGGTTCTGATGACATCTTTCATTCCAACATTCAGATCTTCCAAAACTTTTTCAACACGTTCCAGGATGTTATAGGTTTGAGCATAAGCATCGTCAGCTTTTACTTTTTCGCCATCAACAATTGCTACAGTTCCAGAAACTTCGATGATATTGCCAATTCTTACCGCACGGCAATATCCCATTTTGTCTTCCCAAGGTGATCCTGTTAAGATATTTTCTCTTTTCATTTCTTCTATTTTATAGAATTTGTTTTATTTCTTTAAAATCAAATTCAGGTTAGTTAATTTCGCTGCAATTTATAAAATATGAGGATGAAAAGGAGTACGATTCATTTGAAATCCCTTCGTAAATCATTCTTTTTTGTGATATTTTTTGGGGACAGAATTATTTTTCTTCGCCTGTTGAGCGTAATGCTAAAAAAATGTTTTAACACATAGAAATATAGATATAACGCCTCTTTTACACCAACAATAGCTATGTTTCTATGTGTTAAAATTAATTTGAACAAAATATCTTCCTTATTCTATTTGATAGTGTTCATAAAGGCGAAGTTTATTTTGAGTAGCTGTAAGATTTTGTTGCAGGACTTCGATTTTATTTAATAAGTTGGCGATCGCGTCAATACCTTCTAAGTTAATTTTAAGATCATAATGAAGGCGGATCATTTTCTCGACAGCTGGCAATTGTTCAGGTTGTAGATATTCGTCTTCTTCGAGAATAATAATTTGCACCAACCCATAATTGTGTAAATCTGTTATAAACGTATTGTCAATTTCGTGATACAGACAAAACTGTTTTATTTGAATTAAGTTTTTACTATTCATGATTTCTTAATTTAGCTAATTCCTGGAATAATTCTTTTTCTTTTGCGGATAAGTTTGTTGGGATTTTTATGGTATACGTGATGTATAAATCTCCAAATTGATTTTCTTTTTTATAAATAGGAAAACCTTTTCCCTTCAATTTAACCTTCGTTCCCGGCTGAGTTTCCGGAACTACTTTTATTTTTACTTTTCCATCAAAAGTATTTACATAGATTTCTCCACCTAATATTGCGGTGTATAGATCAAGATCAACATCGGCGTATAAATTATTGCCTTCTCGTTTAAAATCGGAGTTATTTTCAATTGAAAAAGTAATGTATAAATCGCCATTAGGTCCGCCGTTTGCTCCCGGTGCACCATGATTTGGAATTTTTATAATTTGCCCGTTTTCAACTCCTGCCGGAATTGTAATTCGGATATTTTTACCGTTTACAGTCAGGTTTTGTTTGTGAGTTGTATAAGCAGCTGTAAGATCTAATTGTAATTCGGCATTAAAATCCTGTCCTCTGTATTTTGCCTGTCCTCTTGAGCTCCTTCCTGCAGAACCATACATAGAATTGAAGAAATCAGAAAAATCGCCACCGGCAAAATCGCCTCCAAAATCTGAATAACTCTGACCTCCGTCTTGTTGTTGTCTTGAATATTGTTGCTGGTTAGGATCGTAACCAGCTTTTTCGAACTCATCAGCATGTTTCCAGTCTTTTCCGTATTTATCGTATTTTTTGCGATTTTCAGGATTACTCAAAACTTCATTTGCTTCATTTATTTCCTTGAATTTTTTCTCGGCTTCCTTATCATTCGGATTCAAATCAGGATGATATTTGCGGGCTAATTTTCGATATGCTTTTTTGATCTCAGCTTCTGTAGCTGATTTCATGATTCCTAATGCTTTATAATAGTCAATGTAATCCATTTGCTTGTGTTTTAATAAAGATAAATTAAAGCCTTGAAGTTAAGGAATAAGTTGCTAATTATCAAAATCATGAAGCTCTTTTTAATATAAAAAATCGGATAAAAAAATCGGATGCTGTTTTTGGTAATATTTGATTTTAATTTGGGCTTCTTGTTTTTTGGCAGGTTTTTTGATTCCAAAAAATTGCCTAATATATTGTTATAATAGTCTTAAAGTTGTAGAGCCAAACTAAATTATGCTATTTTTGTGATGCTATACTTTGATTTTATAAAAATTATAAAAGCCGATTCGATAATACTTTTTCAATGAAGCACATTTTATTTTTCATATTATTTTTTACAGCTGTCACCGTATCAGCTCAAACTGAATTTAGTACTAAATTCAAGAGTATTCCGGCACCTAAGTTTAGTGCAAAACCCAAAAAAGTGCCTTTGCCGGAAGTCAAAGATCCTCAGGCTGATAATATGGATATGCCAAGTATTAAGACGCCAAATGTTTTTGAACATACCAGTATTACTCCCAAATCTCAATTGCAGGTAGGAGCAGAGAAAAGTAAATTTACCATGTCTACAGAAACTGAATTTGCCAATCCGGGAGATCGTTTTGTACCTAAAATGGAGAAAGATCTGGACAAAGCATTAAAAGATGCCGGACTAAAAGAAGGTCGTGGACAATTGGTGAGGCGAAATATTTCGTTAGGAGATTTTAGAACAAAATCGAAATTTTTTATTGTGAAACTAAGGGATTTTGGTGCAATCGATGGTGACCTGGTAAAAGTATCTTCTAATGATAAAGTGATTAAAGACCAGATATTTTTAGAATCCAATTTTAAAGAAGTCAAGATTATGCTGGACAACGGCTTTAATAAATTAGATTTTGAAGCGTTAAATATTGGTTCCCTTGGTGGAAATACTGCCGAAATCAGGGTTTATGATGACAAAGGACAATTGGTTACCAATGATTATTGGGACAATCTTGCAGCAGGTTTTAAAGCTTCGATAGTAGTTACTAAAGAAGAATAAAACAGCTAATTGCTTTTACATAAAAAAAACATAGTCCCTGGGCTTTGGTCAATGTCATTAATTTAAGCTTTTTTAAGGCAATTATCACCAACCAATTTTCAAACAAATAGTCGCTTGATTTTTAATCGTTTAGTTTATTTACTAGTATTGAATACGCGTAATAAGATGGCTTTAGCCAAATCAAGTATTTTTGGTTAAAGCCATTCAGATTGATATTATATTAACTCCAGCTAAAGCTGGAGCCAATTCAAAAAAAACTTAACTTAATGAAATCGAACGTCGGGATGGGATGTATTATAAATAAGCGAATCGTCTGGTTTTGGGTTTCAAATAGCTATGTTTCTATGTGTTTCAATTGTATTTTCTGTCTCTTGCTTATTCTTTTGCAATGACAAGTTCATTTTTCTCTTCACCGGTTTCTTTCAGCATAAAACTTACTATAACAGCAATTGAGATTCCTATAATCCAGAATAAACCTGCTTGCTGAAAATGAAGCGTTTTATCAAGATTACTTGCAAGGGTTTTGCCAAATAGGTGACTGAATAATGGACTTAAAAGTGTTGTAACTCCAAAAGTTATAAAGTTAATAGCTCCTGTAGCACTTCCTTTTACATGATCGGGATTCGCTTCTTTGATTATAGAATAGGGAATCATTGCGGCTCCGGAAGCGACGCCTAATAAAAACATACTGATTTTTACAGGAAGCACGTCCGGGAAATACAATAGCTGGACGAAACTTAAAATCATCATTACTGCACCAAATATTAAGACGGGTTTTCGTTTTTTTATCTTATCTGTAATATATCCCAATAGCGGACATCCGAATACCCAGCCAAAAGCTACCATTGCACTAGAAATTGTTGCCGTATGAAAATCTAAAGCTCTGTCTTTCTGAAAAAAGTCAACGGCCCACGTCATGGCAAAGATAGTTGTAGGCGCAAATAATAATCCTGAAACTATACCGCATAACCATGATTGCGGATTACTAAAAACAATTTTGTAAGGACTTAATATGCCTTGTTTCTTTTGATCGGGTACTGTCTTTTCTTCAATTCTGTTTGCAGGAGTTATAAACCAAAGTCCAAAAGCAACAATGATAGTAAAGATTCCAACGGATAACCAAAAGGTATTAATATCCATTCCTTTTTCAATCAAAGGCCCTACAACAAATTGTCCTGCTGAGCCTCCAAGCATTCCAAAACATTGTGTAAATCCAATTGCAGTCGCCAAAGATTTTGCCGAAAAACCTTTACTGGCAAGATATACACAACCGGGAAACGCAAAGGCACATCCGGCGCCCTGAAATAATCGTCCTGTTACACCACTAAATTGACTTGAAATCATGAATAGTAAACATCCACTTCCTAAAATAAGCGCTCCGGCAAAAAGCGAGTATTTTGCTCCAAAACGATCCAAAGCAATTCCTGCAATTAAACTACAGGTAGAATAGGTGTAATAATAAGTTCCAATTATGGTTACCAGTCTTATCTCACTGACAGAAAAACTATGAGAAAGCTCCGGGAGCATTACTGCAGGAGCAGAGCGTATTACATAATCTAAAAAATAGAAAACCAAACCAAATACCCATGCGATCACGTAATATTTGGTGTATGATTTATTAGTATTGATATCCATAAAATATATTTCTTTTTATTTGAGGTGTAGGTATTAAAATGAACACGAATTTCATGAATTTGCACAAAACTAAATGGAGAAATTTTGTTTGTGAAATTAATTCTACAAATTGAATTTCACAAATTGAATAAGTGAAAATTAGTGAAATTCGTGTTTAAATCTGTTTTTAAATGCCTTCTTTCAGGTGTTTGTAATTGGATTTAACAGTGTCGAAAACTTCATCCATTTTGCCGCCAAGCATTAATCTCGTCATTGATTTTGCCATACCTACCACTTGTTCCCATTCTACTTTTGGAGGCATTGCAAGGGCATTTGGATTAGTAAAGATATTCAGTAAAACAGGACCGTTATGCAGGAATGCATTTTCAATTGCTCCCTGAACCTCTTCGGGTTTGTGAACATTTACACCCTGAAAACCCATTGCCTGAGCAATCAGTCCAAAATCAGGATTGACCATATCAGTTTCGTTATCTGGCAGTCCGCCAACTTCCATCTCCAGTTTTACCATCCCCAAAGCACGATTATTAAAGACAATAATTTTAATGGGAATATTATATTGTTTAATGGTTGCTAAATCTCCTAAAAGCATCGACAAGCCGCCATCACCACACATAGCAATAACTTGTCTTTCAGGGTGTGCGAGTGCTGCACCAATCGCCATTGGCATTGCATTGGCCATCGATCCGTGATTAAACGAGCCCAGCATTGTTCGTTCTCCTGTGCCTTTTATAAAACGGGCTCCCCAAACGCAGGTCATTCCGGTATCAACCGTAAAAATGGCATCTTTAGTTGCTAATTTATCGATAATATGTGCCACATATTCCGGTTGAATGGTGTCTTCTCCGCCGTTATCTTTAATATAGATGTTCATGTTTTCTTTTACACTGGCATAAAATTTAAGTTGTGCCTGTAAAAAACTATCATCTGTTTTGTTTTCTAATAATGGTAATAAAGCTTCAATGGTATCGCCCACATCACCGCATAATCCCATATAGAGATTGGCTCTTCGTCCTAAACGTTCCGTGCTGGTGTCGATTTGAATGATTTTATTATCTGTAGGCATGAATTTATCATAGGGAAAATCAGTTCCTAATAATAAAACCAAATGAGACTCATGCATGCTGTGATAAGCAGAAGGCTGCCCGAGTAAACCTGTCATTCCTATTTCGTTAGGATTATTGGGTTGGATGCTCATTTTTCCTCTAAAAGAATATCCTACAGGCGCTTTGATATGTTGTGATAATTGTACGACCTGATCGTGTGCTTTGTCAGAACCAATTCCGCAGAATAAAGTGATTTTTGTACTTTCGTTTATAGCTTTTGCTAAATGTTGTAATTCCTGATCAGAAGGTCGGATAACGGGATTACAATGAAAATACTGAGTCGAAATATTGCTTTCAACCGCTTTTAACTCAGAAACATCTCCGGGTAAACCAATAACAGCGACACCTTTTTTGCCTAATGCATGTTGTATGGCGGTTTGTATAATTCGCGGGGCTTGCTCAGCAGTCATAATCATTTGATTATAGTAACTGCAATCGTCAAAAAGTTTGATTGTGTTTGTTTCCTGAAAATAATCCATACCCATTTCGTGGGTATTTATGGTGGATGCGATGGCTAACAAAGGCACATGTGAGCGATGTGCATCATATAAACCATTTATTAAATGAACATGTCCGGGACCGCAACTTCCGGCGCAAACCGCAAAACCATCCAATTCAGCTTCGGCAGCTGCGGCATAAGCGCCAACTTCTTCATGCCGAACATGAATCCATTTTATCTTTCCGTTTCTTCGTATTGCATCATTAAAATGATTTAAACTATCGCCGGTAACCGCATAAACGCGTTTTACACCAGCTTCTACCAACATGTCAACTAATTGTTCTGCAACTATTTTACTCATGGATTATATTTTTAAAATTAATATTAGATCGTATAAACATTGGTTATGGTTTACTTTCTTAATGATTACTTTTTAAGATAAACTGGGTTATGATGTAAAAATGATTTGGTATGGTTTTATAAATTTAAGGATTTTTTTTGAAGATTCTGAGAGACTAAGGTTCTAAGTTACTAAGTTTTTTTTTGAAGGCACAAAGCGACAAAGGTTCAAAGGGACAAAGTTTTTTTTTTTAGGTTCAAAGCAACAGAGGTTCAAAGGGACAAAGTTTTTGCACTTTGTTTACCTCTGTCCCTAAACTTCGGGATTGTTGCTTTGCAACTCAGTCCCTACGGGCAATGTCATTAAGTTAAGGGGGAATCTATAAAATTATTTAACAGTTTAATCAAGAAAATAATTAGAAAAATCCGTTTTTACCAGCGTTTTCGCTTTAGCGAATCAGTAAAATCAGCGTCTAATTTTGACGCGGATAAGAGAGATTTACTTCGTAAAAACGCGGATAAAAACGGATTTGAGCTGCAATAATTTTATTAAAAGCTTAACCTTAGCAACTCATTCCCGAAGCCTCGGGATAGCAGCTTTTAGAAAGGATCTGCCGTTACTCTGAACTTCATATCTGCTTTTACGGTTACATCTTTCGTAAGGGTTTCTTTTAGGGTAACTTTTGTTCTTATTTTATATTTATCAGCTTTAATGTATTGATCTAATCGGGCATCGGTACAAATTAAGTCAATTGTATTCGTGCTGGAATTGATATTGTCCTGATAAGCCAGTTCTATTTCATCAGAATCTGTTGTTGAGATGTATAAATGTATGGACTTTAAAAATGTAAATGTTTTATCTGAAGGATCAGTGATTGATAATTTAAGCGATTTTATTTTGACATCTTTTACTAAACCTGCCTTGGTTTTATTGTTTTGAAATTCGGCTGAAGAATTTGTCGTAACATCTGGTGTAATAATCTCTGATGGCAGATTGACAGGAAAAGTGCTTTGAATTTTAATCGAGGTTGAGTTAGAAATATTAAAACTCAATAGGTCATCAACGGTACTGCAAGAATTTAAAAATAAAGACAATAAAAGGGTAATGACAATTAATTTTGATTTCATAGGTATGGTTTTTTCTTAAATACGATTTTTGGCGAGTTATGGTTTTTTTTGAAGGTACTAAGATTTGAAGGTTCTAAGGGATTAAGTTTTTCTTTTTTTAGGTTCAAAGCGGCAATCCCGAAGCTTCGGGATAAAAGAATAAAGAAAAGACTTAATAAAATTGTAGATTCTAAACCTCTGAACCTTTGTCCCTTTGAATATTTATACCTAAAAATCGGAACAATGAAAAAAAATATTATTTTTTCACAGTTCCGATTTTTCATTTTGGAATATAAAAAGTATTTTTGCGCATGCAACACAACGTACTTATTTTAGATTTCGGATCGCAATATACTCAGCTTATTGCGCGTAGAGTTCGCGAATTAAATATATTCTGCGAAATTTTCCCTTACAATCACTTTCCTAGTGATTTATCACCTTATAAAGCCGTAATTTTAGGAGGAAGCCCATTTTCTGTTCGCGGAGAAGATGCTCCACATCCTGATTTATCTCAAATTCGAGGCAAGCTTCCCTTATTGGCAGTTTGTTACGGAGCACAATACCTGGCCCACTTTAGCGGTGGAGAAGTAGCGGCTTCGAATACCAGAGAATATGGCAGAGCTAATTTGTCTTATATTAAGGAAGGAGAAACTTTCTTTAACGGAGTTTCAGAAAACAGCCAGGTTTGGATGAGTCATAGCGATAGTATCAAGGCTTTACCAACAAATGCAGTAAAATTGGCAAGTACTCACGATGTAGAATTTGCAGCTTACAAAATTGAAGGAGAAACGACATATGCTATTCAGTATCATCCGGAAGTTTTCCATTCTACAGATGGATCAAAAATGCTGAAAAACTTTCTTGTAGATATTGCCGAAGTTCCTCAAAACTTTACACCAGGTGCTTTCGTAGAAGAAATGGTGGGAGAATTAAAAGAGAAATTAGGAAACGATAAAGTGGTTTTAGGACTTTCTGGCGGAGTAGATTCTACTGTTGCGGCAGTTTTATTGCACCAGGCTATCGGTAAAAACTTGTATTGTATTTTTGTAAATAACGGTTTATTACGTAAAAATGAATTCCAAAATGTATTAGATCAATACAAAGGAATGGGATTGAACGTAAAAGGAGTAGATGCCGGAGATCGTTTCTTAGGTGAATTAGCCGGAATTAGTGATCCTGAAACCAAACGTAAAACAATTGGTCGTGTATTTATCGAAGTTTTTGATGATGAATCACACTTAATCGAAGACGTAAAATGGTTGGCACAAGGAACTATTTATCCAGACGTAATCGAATCTGTATCTGTAAAAGGACCATCGGCAACAATTAAATCGCACCATAACGTGGGTGGATTGCCGGATTATATGAAATTAAAAATTGTAGAACCACTTAGAATGTTGTTTAAAGACGAAGTTCGAAGAGTTGGGGCTACTTTAGGAATAGATCCTGAATTATTAGGACGACACCCTTTCCCGGGACCAGGATTATCAATTAGAATTTTAGGAGATATTACTCCTGAGAAAGTTCAAATCCTTCAAGATGTTGATGCCGTTTTTATCGACGGATTAAAATCTTGGGGACTTTATGACAAAGTTTGGCAGGCCGGAGCAATTTTACTTCCGGTAAATAGTGTTGGTGTGATGGGCGATGAGCGTACTTACGAAAAAGTAGTAGCGCTTAGAGCTGTAGAATCTACTGACGGTATGACTGCTGACTGGGTTCATTTGCCTTATGATTTCTTAATGAAGGTGTCTAATGACATCATCAATAAAGTAAAAGGGGTAAATCGTGTGGTTTACGATATCAGTTCAAAACCGCCAGCAACAATTGAGTGGGAATAAACTATATTTCAAATTAAGGCGTTACATTTGTAACGCCTTAATTTTTTATAACCTACTATTTATGAGAGAACTTTTAAAGATTTCTCTTGTGCTTATTTTGTCTTTTAATAAGATAATTGCGCAAGATTCGATAATTGAACACAAAATTCAAAAGGGAGAAACTGCTTATTTTATTGCCCAAAAATATAAGGTTTCTATTGATGAAATTTACAAACTCAACCCTGAGTCGCAAAACGGAATCAAAGACAATCAAATTATTAAGATTCCCGTTCACTTCGTAGAAAAAGAAAATTCAAACCAGCAAATTACCCATATTGTTGGTGCAAAAGAAACTCTTTTTGGCTTATCAAAACAATACAATGTTTCGGTTGAAACCCTTCAGAATACAAATCCGGTTCTTGCCAACGGACTTCAGATTGGTCAGGAATTAATTATTCCTAGTGCAGTAAATCTTCCAAAAACTGAAATTATAACTTCTTCAAAGGCAATTCATCAGGTTGTTGCCAAGGAATCCTTATTTAGTATTGCGAGACAATATAACGTTTCTGTTCAGGATTTAGAAAATTTAAACAAAGACCTTCTTATTAACGGATTGCAGATTGGTCAGGCAATTTCAATTCCAAACAAAAGAAAAACTTTAGACGGAAGAGTTCGCGTGATTAATCAGGAAACTATTTTTCATGTGGTTGTACCTAAGGAGACCAAATTTTCGATTGCTAAAAAATACGGTATCTCAATCGATCAGTTAGAATCTCAGAATCCTGAAATTGTAAACGGACTCATTGTTGGCAATAAATTAGCGATCAATACTAAGGAAGTAAAACCGGCAAATGAAGGTGAAGAACTGATGCTGGCTCTTGCAGAAAAACAAGTTGTAGTTGAAAAAGGTAAAGCCAAGACAGTTGAACTTGAAGATCTAAAGGACCGATTGGTGGTTCAGAAAGAAATGAACCAGAAAATTATAAAGATTAATGATTTAAAATTGAATCTGAATGATATGAACGGTTCGAGAGAAAATTCAGTCGAAAAATTGCGATTGGTTCTCGAAGCGAATAAAAATGTGCAGGATATTTTAATGGCAAAATTAGATTCGTTAGTCAACACAATGAATAATGATTTAGTTGATTTAAAAAGAATGGATATTTTGAATGTGGATGAATCAAAGAGATTAGAGAAACAATCTTATCAAAGCATTGGAAAAACAAGTGAATTATCTTCTCAATTAAAGAAAGAACTGGCTGAAAACCGAAAGGTATACGCTGGCTTAATGAATAAAGTAGAAAAAATTGCGCTTGAAGAGAATCAGGAATACAAGAAGAAAATTAGGGAAAACGAAAAGAATAATAATGTAGCATCTTTACAGCAACGTCTTTCGCTGGAAGATGTAAAGCGGTATAAAATACAGCAGGAGCAAGGCGATGCACAAAATCAAATTTTAATTGCCAAAATCGATTCGCTGGATACTCAAAAAACAATTGAAATAAAACGTCATATTAGTAAAGCCACCTATTATAGTATGGAAGCACGAAAGTTTGATGATAAATTAGCCTTGCTAAAATTGAAAAAGTATCAGGATGAGGCGATTAAAAATCAGGATAAAACCAAGTCAGCAGAAAATTCAAAACAAGTTTCACTGGAAGAAATGCAGCGCGAGCTAAAAGAAAATCCGCTTAGAGCCGATAAAACGGTTAAGGTTGAAGTTTATGATAATCTTAGAGAAGTTTCAAACGGCTATTACTTAGTTTTAGGTATATTTACAGACTCTTCTTTAAGAGATAAGTTCATTATGAAACTCATTGATTCTGGTGATTTTAACGCTAGTTTCTTCTTTAATATAAACAGCCTTTCGTACTATGTTTACTCAGATAAGTACCAAAATATGGAAGAAGTGCTCTATAAATGCAAGAAAAAAGAAGAAGATGAGTTATATAAAGAGATAATTATTGCTAAGGTAGAAATTGATCTTAGATAATAATTTGCGCAGAATTAACAAGTGGCAGGAATCTTGCTTTTAAGAAAAATTAGTAACTTGTTTTTGAATTAAAAATTAAATTGTTTTAAGTCTTATTTATGAAATATTATTCAACATTATTATTTCTTGTTTTTTTTGTAACATTTTCTGCTTTCTCACAAGAGAAGGTCATTAAATATACCGTTGCGAATGGAGAAACTATTAACCAAATTGCTGTAAAATTTAAGGTTACACCTTATGATATTTATGCACTAAATCCAGATGCGAGAAGAGGGATTTCAGCCAATACAGTTTTGCTGATTCCAGCCAGTAGTACAAAATCTGCTGCGGTTAAGCCTGAAACAGCTGTGGCAAAATCGGTTAATAATACAAAAGAAATAATTCATGAGGTACAACCAAAGGAGACTTTTTACAGTATCGAAAAAAAATATGGTATCTCTGACGGAGCTCTGAAAGCTGCAAATCCTTTTTTAGAAAAAACTGGTGTTCAGATTGGACAGAAACTGGTGATTCCTGCAAAAGGATCAACTGCGAAACCTGTATCAGCAACTGAAAAAACGGTTAAAGAGAAAGTTCAGGAAAAATATGTATATCATGATGTTGTAGCAAAAGAAACTAAGTTTTCGATCGCAAAACAATACGGAATAACAATTGAAGAATTAGAAAAACGCAATCCTGAAATTGTTTCTAATTTGCCAATTGGTTACCGATTAACGATAAAAGGAAAAGCTCCTAAAGCTGAAACATCAGTTCCGGCAGTTACCAATGCTGTAAAACCGGCTGAAACTTCTAAAAAAGCGACTAGCTATATGGAGTATCAGGTAAAACCAAAAGAAACTTTTTATAGTTTAGGAAGAACATTTCATATTACTCAGGAAGAACTGACGGCATTAAACCCGGCGCTTGCTGAAGGTGTAAAAGAAGGAATGGTTTTAAAAGTTCCTGCAGGATATTTAGCACCATCTCCAATTATTGCACAACAGCAACCTGTAGCACCAGCAATTGAAAAACAAGCAGAAAATACCGGAGGTGGTATACAAATAGTAGATCGTGTAAAATCTGAAACAGTTTCTGCTAATCCAGAAGTGGTGGAGCTGACTAAAAAGAGAGGTGAAAACGAACGTAAAAAATTAGTTTTATTATTGCCATTCAATTTAGCTAAAATGCAAAATGATACAACAAGTACAGCTACACGTATTAAAAATGATAAGTTTTTGAATATGACTCTTGACTTTTATTCAGGAGCAATGATGGCAATTGATTCTGCAAAAACTTTAAAATTACCAATTGATGTTGCGATTTATGATTCTCAGGAAACTAAAACGACATCGAATGTTTCGAATTTAATCTCTCAAAACAAATTGCAGGATGCCAATGCGATTATCGGACCATTTTATCAAAACAATGCAGAGGCTACAGCCAATTCATTACGTATGTATAATGTTCCTGTAATTTCTCCATTGTCTAAAGATAAGGCAAATCCAATCGATAATTTGTACCAGACAATCCCTTCGAATGATGTTGTAAGAAATGCCATTTTTGATTATATGCGTTCTAAAAACGGAAACATAGTGGCTGTTGTAGATAAAAAGAAAGAATCAGTAATTAGTTATATCAAACAAAACCAAAAAGGAGTTGTTTTTGCTGCTTTGACAGAAACAGGCGGTTTGGATGTAGCCAATCTAAAAAGTTTGCTGTTACCAAACAGAATGAACTATGTAGTAATGGAAACAGGAAATACTGCTATGGTAAAAGCGACTATAAAAGCGCTGATTGATGCTAAAAAAACATGTCAGGTACAACTGGTTATTTTAGAGCCAAACAGTACGCTTGATACGGATGAAATTAGTTTTGATAATTTAGTACAACTAAAATTAATGTATCCTTCTGTAACCCGCGAAAGTGATGAGCCAGGAGTTTTAATTTTTGATAAAGAATACAGATTAAAAAATAAAGTGAACCCTAATACATATGCAACACGCGGATTTGATGTGACTTTTGATACGATGATGCGTTTGGTACAAGGAAAAACATATCAGGAAACAGCAGATTTAATGACAACGGAACAGGTTGACAATAAATTTCAATTTTATAAAAAAGAAGATGGCGGACACGCCAATAAAGGAGTATACATTTTATATTACGATACCGACTTAACTTTAAAAGTAGCAAATTAATGACATCAAAAGTAACCTATTTAGGAGATTTAAGAACAAAATCAATTCATGTGCAATCAGGAAGCGAAATCATCTCTGATGCACCATTAGATAATAACGGAAAAGGAGAAGCTTTTTCGCCAACAGATACAGTTGCAAATGCTTTAGCAAGTTGCATGATGACGATCATGGGAATTAAAGCTCGTGATTTAAATGTAGATTTTATTGGTTCGACTGCCGAAGTAACGAAAATAATGAATGCTGAACCAAGAAGAATTGGGGCAATCAAAATTGTTTTTGACATGCAGGGTGTTGACGATGAAAAAAACAAAACTATCTTAGAAAGAGCAGCAATGACTTGTCCGGTGTTTTTAAGTTTAAGCTCAGAAATTGAAAAGAAAATTACTTTTAACTGGAAGTAGTTTTAAGAATTAAATATATCAAAAAGCCATTCGACATCGAATGGCTTTTTGATTTAATTTATAAACCTTTTTCAGGTTTTAGATCTTCCAGGATAGGAGTAAGGATCGACTTTACAATTTTCTGAATGGTTTCATTTTTTTGTTCAAAAATCACAATAGTGTTTTTGCCTTTTTTAAGCCAGCATCCCGGTAAGTATAATGTTTGCTGAGGACCAACACTCCAATATCTGCCAATGTTTATTCCGTTTATAAAAACAATTCCTTTGCCCCAATCCCGCATGTCCAGAAATGTATCTCCGGTTTTAGCAAGATTAAATGAGCCTTGGTATAAAGTGGGACGGTTGGGTTTCGCAGAGTTTTTATAAGACGTTAGATCAGGCGCGTCAGTCATAGGTAATTTATACATCTTCCAGTCTCCGGTAATTGTTTCTCCGTTAATAATTACAGGGCTGATAATTCCTTTATTGTTGTCATTAATTTGTGAACCATAATTAATACGGCCCATATTTTCAACTACAATATCCAGAGTAGCATTAAAGGGAACCTCAATTTCACAATCGTACTTTTTATAGTAACGATTCAATTCAGCCACTTTTTTTCCGTTAACATAAACGATGGCATAATCACGTAATCCTTTTAATTCTAATTTTCCGCTAATAGGCTGTGTGAATTTTTTACTATACCAAACATAACCGTCACCTTGATTTAATTGTTCAAATGTTAGTAGGTTGGCCTCAATTACCGGAGTTATTTTTGATTTTAAATCAGCTAAATCAACGGCACTTGTTAATGTAATATTCGGAATTGTAATTACGGGTATTTTTGCGGGAACATTTGGCGTTTTATCTGTTTTTAAGATTTCTCTTAAAGCATTGTATTTAGGAGTTGCCCATCCGGCCTCACTAATTGGAGCATCATAATCGTAAGAAGTCATGTCAGGCTGAATGTCGTGTTCTTTATCATAGTTTGCACCTGATGTAAAGCCAAAGTTTGTTCCTCCGTGCACCATATAATAATTAAAAGAAACCTGATTGTCTAAATATTTCTTTGTCTGGCGCACTGTTTCTTCTGGAGTTTGTGTTGGGAAAGGTTCTGCCCAATGATCCAGCCAGCCCGGATAAAATTCAGCAACCATATAGGGTCCCTGACCATTATTGAATTTATTGACAACTTCTTTTAGTTTGGTGATATCACTTTCGCCATTGGCAGTTGGTAAAGCACCGGGAAGAGCCCCGCCTTCAAACAACCAACTTCCGTCTGAAGTAAAGAAAGGAACTTCAAAACCAATATCTTTTAACTGCTGAAAAACGGCTGCGCTGTATTTTTTGTGGTCAGCCAACGCAATATCTTTACGTTGCGCAACATAAGAACCAAATTCATTTTCGCCCTGCACCATAATAATAGGTCCGCCTTTGGTAATTTGTAAAGCTGCGACCTGATTATATAGTTCGGTAAAATAGGCTTTTGTAGCGGCTAAATATGCTGCATTGTTGCCGCGAATAACCATGTTGGGCACATTTTGTAAAAACCACGGATAACCGCCAAATTCCCATTCGGCACATACATACGGACCCGGACGAAGAATGACAAATAAACCTTCTTCCTGCGCTGTTTTGATATATTCAGCTAAGTTTTTATTTCCGGTTTTAAAATCCCAAACTCCCGGAGCTATTTCGTGATAATTCCAGAAAACATAGGTTGCAACGGCATTTAACCCCATTGCTTTCATCATTTTTAAGCGATGACGCCAGTAAGGCTGAGGAATTCTTGAATAATGCATTTCACCGGAATGAATTTGAACCGGTTTTCCATCCAGTAAAAAATTTCCATCTTTTATAGCAAAAGTTTGCTTTTGCTGTGCCGATACAGCGAATAAAAGAAAGAAAGTAAAAAGGAAGGCAAGGTAAACTTTTTTCATTTTTTATTATTTTAAGTATTACTTGGGCAATTTGTATAACTAAAGAAGAGAGCGCTCAGAATTGCGCTCTCTTAGTGCTACTAACTAACCAATAAATATTTACTCTGAAAACTCTAATTTTTGCGTTTAGTTTTTTGTGTTTAGGTTGAAAGTTGTAAGGAATTATTCTTTTTTTGAAAGTACCTCTCTAATGAACCAGATAAGAGAGGGCTTCAAAAAACAAACAATATTTAAAAAATACTAATTGCAAGACAACCTTACTTGACTCTAAAGTTGCCTAATATTTTTGGTTGTTAAATTTTTTAATGATTGGATTTACATGATTTTTTGTATCCTCATCTAATGCCGCTAAAGCTTTGTCAGCTTCGTCAGTTGAGAATTTTGATAATCCGCAGATTCCGGCAGCAATTACATTATACGATTGATTTTTGGTACTTTCAATTATTAATGTTTTATATGAATTATCATTTGTCGAAGCTAATTTTATAATTGCAGCTGCTCGTGCAATTGTCTTTTTATCGTTTTTAGCAATGTTCAGCAAGGTTTTTATTGCAGCATCTTTTATTTGATTATCCCCTAAGTCAATTGCTTTAATACTAAGTACTCTCAAATCATCTTGTTGATCTTCTAAACCTGCCAATACTATCAATTGTGCTTCATGGCTTTTATCTTTTGAAGCAAATTTTATAGCTTCAATTCGATTATAATACGATGGGACCTTTTTGTATTGATACCAATAATCGGCTACTTTTTTGTTATCGATAACCTGACCAACCAAAATTTTGTCAGGATCAAGATCTATAAAATCCGGTTGTGACGGAATGTCATAACTGAAATTTTGTTCGCGTTTTTCAATCAAAATATCTTTTCTGATTTTAGTTCCGTTTACATAAAAATCAACTTTAAGAGGAAGTGTAAAGGTCTGAACCGAATTATCCTGAACTTGTTTTACCGCAATTGTAGCTTTTCCGTTGGCATATCCGTATTCAATATTCAGGATTGGATTTCCTCCCTGATAATACCATTGGTTAAAATAAGGACTCCAGTCTTTTCCGGTTATTTCTTCCATTGATAAACGCAATTGATGTGTTTCTCCTGATTTATAAGCGTTAGTGGTCAAATAATGATTAAGTGATTTGAAAAACGCTGCATCGCCCATTTGGTTTTTTGCTGCATATAATATGATAGAACCTTTTGAGTAGCTGATATTATCAAACATATCATCTCTGTTTTTATAATGAAAACGAGCTAAAGGCGGACTTATTCCATCTTTGGATGAACGCAAACAGTTTTGTAGTTTTTCATAACGAGATCGGTCTTCTGCATCTTGTCCTGCATCATGACCATGCCAAAGTACTTCTCCAAAAGTGGCAAACGATTCGTTCATGGTCAAGTTCGACCAGGATTCAGCGGTTACATAATCTCCAAACCATTGGTGAAAAAGTTCATGTGCAACAGTACTTTCCTGATTATCATCCAATAATTCCCTTTCAGTTTTCTGTACATATTCCCCGTGTAAAGTGGCAGAAGTATTTTCCATTGCACCCGAGAAATAATCTCTGCAAACAATTTGTGCGTATTTTGCCCAAGGATATTCTACGTCTAACATTTTGCTATAGAAGTTCATCATATCTGGAGTTTTTCCGAAGATCTGTTTGGCGTAAGGCGCATATTTTGGCTCCAGATAATAATTTACTTCTTTACCATTATAAGAGTCTTTGTAGATTTTGAAATCTCCAACAGCCATCATAAATAAGTACGGAGCGTTGGGTTGTTCCATTTTCCAGATATCCGTTCTGGTTCCGTTTTTATTGTCTTTTTGCGAAGCCAATTTACCGTTAGATAAAGTCGTGTATTTAGATTGGACTGTCATTGCAATCTCAGATGTTGTTTTCTGGTTCGGTTTGTCAATCGTAGGAAACCAGCACGAAGAAGCTTCAGTTTCGCCTTGCGTCCAGATTTGTACCGGTTTATCGCCTTTTCCGTCAGGATTTACAAAATACAATCCTTTTGAATCCGTGATAGATTCACCGCCTTTTGTTTTTAGTTCCTCTGGTTTTGCGGTATAATTAATGAAAAGTGTATACTTTTCTGTGCTTTTGTATTTTCTGTTTAAAGTGATAAAAAGCTGTTCGTTATCATACGTATATTTTAACGGAATAGTTTTTTTTCCATCGATAATAGCAATTTCTTTAAAGTCCATTCCTTTGGCGTCTAAAGTAAGAGAATCGGTTTCGTAAAAGTGAGGTTTTAGCGTCAGCCACTCTTTTCCGTACAAATAGCGTTTGCCATAATCAAAAGAGACTTCTAGTTTGGTGTGAACTAAATCATTCACTTTTAATGCCGTAACTCTATAAATAGATAATGGATCTTTGATTTGGTCTGCACTTTGAGCCATTGTTTTTTGACCTATCAGGCAGATAAGGCTAAAAAAGGAATATTTTATAAATAGCTTGTTCATTTTATTTTTTTGTAAAGTTTATTTTTTCGGTAAGTGTATTTTTTAAACACATAGCTATATGTGATTTATTTTGAGTGAAACATCTTTTTAAAATGCTATAAACTATGTTTCTATGCGTTTAAATAGTATGCTCAACAGCGCTTAAAGTTTTTCGATAATTCGTACTTCACCATCTTTTTCATCCGCAGTTAAAATATCTGATGGTTGTTTCGTGTAAACCAATAAACTCCATTGAACAATTTTATTGTCCGGATATAATTTAGCCTGATTTTGGAGCCATTCTTTTGCTTTTTGTGCTGACGAAGTTTTCTCGATCGCCCAGGCAGAAACCAATTGATTTGCCGGTAAAAAATTCAATACAGTGTTGTCTAGTTTTGGCTCAAAAGAAACAATTTTTTGTAATGATTCCGTTGCCTTGTTATTATTACCAAGACTTGTATAACAGAGATAATCCATCCAGTTTTCCATTCTTTCGTCGATATCCTGCTCATATGGTTTTCCTACCCCTAAGTTTTGAGGCCACAACTTCGCATCAGCAATAAATTGCAAAGCTTTTTTGTATTGCTTGTTTTTCATTTCTGCCAAAGCCTGCATTAATTTCGCTTCATGATATAATTGTCTTCCTGCTGTGGCTCCTTCAAATGGGAGAATTTCCAGTTTGGTAAGGAAAGCATCTGCAGCAGCATATTTTTTATTCAATAACAATGTTTTAGCATACAACATTCCCAGTAAATAATTCTCTTTATGTTTTTTGTAAAATGGTTCCGTAACAGCCAATGCTTTATCATATTGTTTTTGGATAATATAATGTTCTGCCAATAATTTATAATACCTCCAACCTTGATTGTCTAGTTTAATGGCTTGCTGAAGACTGGAAATTACCAATTGAGAATCATCTTTGAACAAGGAAGCTTTCGCAGCATAAAATGCAGGATCGTTTGGCTGATTAGCGCATTGTAAAAACAAATCTTTCGCCTTTACAATATTATTACGATTCCATTCGATCAATCCCAGATGGTATTTTAATTGCCATTGCTTATTTTTTGTAATTAAGTCTTCAAGAATAACAGCCGTTTCTCCTCGGAAAGGAAAACTAATTCCGGGTTGAATTTTGCTCAAATCAACTGCTTTATTTTCCAGAAATGCTTTCCAATATATGATTTCAGGATTTGGAGCTGCAAGAGAAAAAACTTTTAAAGCTTCCTCTTTACGTCCTAATTGCTCGTACCAAATTCCTAATTCAAGATAGGTTTGTTCCGGCATTTCATTTTTTATTAAAGAAGCGAAATGTTCTTTTGATGCATCTGATTTGTCCCAAAGAAACTTTTCAAAACCAACAAAATGATTTAGAGGATCAACAGTATTAATCTTATTTAGAGTTTCGGTTGCTTTTGATGTGTTATTTTGCAGGCGATAGATTACGGCTAATAATTGCAAACTTTCTAAATTATATTGATTGCTCAACAGACTTTTCTCCGCATATTCAAGAGCTTTTGTCTGATCATTTTCACTAAAATAAATTTTACTTAAAGCCGTAAAAGCCGGACTGCGAAATTCAACACTTGAGGCAGCAATATCAAAACCATCTTTTGCATCGATGCTGTTTCCTAAATGTAAATTTGCAAGACCATAATAATAATTGGCGGCAGGATCGTAAGTATTTATTGCCAAAGCTTTGCTTGCCGAAACAACTGCTTCATTATTTTGCAATTTGCGAATTTGTAAAGAGGCAAGATCTGACAGAGCAGGAGCATAGTTTGAATCTTTTTTAAGACATTCGTTTAACTTTTCTTCTGCTTTTATATAGTCTTTAAAGGCAATATAATTTTTTCCCTGAAGGTATAATCCATAAACCGAATTGTTGTCAAAATCTTTAGGGATTTCTACCGGACGATTCAGGTTTCCATCTTCGGGAGCTGAATTCCAAACCAGTTTATTTTCGCCAAGTGTTAATCTTAATTTATTCTCGTCAACCGTAACCTGAATCGAATCTTTGAATAATTGCAGGGTATTAACCGAAATATCTTTAGAATAAATTTTCTTTCCGTCATCAAAAATTTCCAGTTTTTCATTTAGTTTCTGAAGTGGAGAAAAATAAATTTTCAACCAGCCATTTTCATTTTTTACGTTTACGGCACCATAATTATTGGCTTTTACAAAACCCTTAGTTTGTTTTACCGGAAACCAATATTCAGTCCAGGAATCCGTTTGATAAGGGGCGAAAGAGCGTTGTTTGAATGGGGTGTAAATGCTGTTTTCGCTCGCCTGATTGAACAATCTTCCGCTTTGTACTTCTACATATTGACCATCAGTATCAGTTAATAATTTTTCCCAAATCATGCCTTGTTGTGACAATCCCCAGATCCATATTTTTTTACCGGGTTTGTCATCGTGATTGCCATATCGTCCCATCCCAAAATCTTCGTCGTGATAATATCCGCCAAAGAAATCATCATACTTAGCAAATACGTGATAGGATTTGTAACCGCCAAAATCATTGTTTTTATAAAATGACAAATCTTTGCCATTTTCTTTATCAATTGGCCAAGGCTTATGCTCGCCGTTATGACCAATATAACTTTGACCTGGATAAATAAATTGTAAATCGTTTGAAGCTTTAATTCCTGTGTTCATCCAGGTATAATAAGGCTGTTCTGCTTCTGTTGAGTTGAACCAAAATGAATTTGTAGTAAAATAAGCTTTGTCTTTTGGTAAATTGATGTCTAGTTTCCACGAAGTTCGGGTCAATAAATCTAACACTCCAATCACGCAACTTACACTTCCGTCTTCTCTGGTGATGGTGGTATAATCTACCGGAGTAGCGCAATTAGGCGTGTGTCCAATAATACCATAATTGCCTTCAACACCACCGCTTGTCCACGGACCTCGCATTGCGATATCCCTAAATTTGATGACATGATTGTTGTAGACAAAATCTTTTCCGGTAGACTTTTCTATCGCCGACCAGACTTTTCCACCAATTTCAGGAAGAATCGTTAATTTGATATAATCGTTTTCTAATTCGATTACTTTCCATTCCTTCTGAACCGGTTTATCTGTAAAACCATCAAAACGGAAATACGGATAGGTTTTGGTATCTGGTTTAGGAATTGGATCCGGATCTGAAAATGGATAGGTGGTGAATACTTTTTTGTATTCCTTTATGGTTGGTTTATTTTGTGCGTTGACAAACAGGCTTCCAAAGAGCAAAATGGATATAAATGGTTTTAGTTTCATATGGAGCTATTTTTGGTTTTTTAGATAGTATGAAGTCCCAGCGGGACGTTATATTTATAGAAATAAAAATTTATTTCAGTTAAACCCCCATCGGGGGTGACATATTTTTGGCAATTATAATAAAAGCCTATATATCGCTGCGCTGGAGCTTTTGACTCAACCGTATAAATTTGGCTATAAATATTACGCTCCGCCGGAGCTAATAAAAAAAATAATTTGTGCTAATTAGCGGAATTTGTGTTATTAAATTCCACTAATGATTTATTATTAATATGAATCAAGATTTGAAATGTGCCTTTAGGTACTAAATTTTGGTAGAAAAAATGAATTGAGATAAATTTAGCGTGCCGTAGGTACGAAATGATTATCGTTTTGTCGCGTACCTACGACACGCCTACGTATTCGAATCGAATTTTTTCTTCCAACATTTAGTGCCTAACGGCACAAAAAATATACATTCAATTCTTCATTACTTAACAATCAATAACCACCCTTTTCCTTTTGTTACCGGTATTTCGTCCGTTGCAGTAAATGTTTGAGCAGGTTGGAACTTTGTAATTTCAGGAGCTATGATTGTTGCTTTTGCAGGATTGATACCTAGTTTTTTCCAATCGATATTCAGTTTTACTTTTACATCAGTATCTGCCCAGCTTGCAATAGAAATTAAAGCCGTTCCGTTCTTTCTGTAAACTGTTGCTAATACTTTATCATTAGAAGTTTTTACAGGACAATTTTCACTCCAATAACCAATCATTTCAGAACCTTTGATTCCAAAAGTGTCCCATAATTTCCAGATGGCTCTTGGATCTGCGTTACCGCTCCATGGTAATCTGTTTGTCATTCCGTAAACCATTCCTCTCCAGGGATTTCCTCCGTCTTGCAGCATTTCGCCCATTAACCCAAACGGGATTCCGCTTACTTCCGTTAAGAAAAAGTCAGGTTGGCCTTTTTCATAATCAAAATATTCTCCAAACCATAGTTTATTTACATAAGGAAAGTGTTCCATATATAAATTGGCACTATTATTAAATCCGTCACTTTTGTTGTACTGATTTGCACTGTGTAAATCGATAATTCCCGGATGTCCGTCTTTTGTTAATACTCTTTTTACACGTTTCATTGTGATCCTGTCAAAAGCAACATCATCAAGATAAATACCGTCAATACCAACGTTTTGAGTCAGCCAGTTCATTCCTTCAACATAATAATTGTGCCAACGGTTCATACCGCTATTTACGATTGCTGCATCTTTTATTTCGGGAACAAACCAGGCTGCGATATAATCATCGCCAACATGTTCCTGTAACCATGAGAATCCGCCGCCTTTTCCAGGAGAATAAATTTCATGACCTAAACTTCTTAAAGCAAAAGTTTCATAAGCTTTATTAGAAACTTCTCTAACGGTATTGTAAATCTTAACTTTTAATCCTTTTTCATGTGCTTCATCGATATAACTTTTCATCTTTTTAAATTCAATAAAAGGATAATTAATATAAGGATTAATCGCGTTTGCATGGTGTATATTGATTACGGTTGCACCAGTTTGAGCAATAGAATCGATTGGGCTGTATTTGTGATAGAATTTAGTATCCCATTGAAAATCTGTGTTTATAGTATGGAATGGTGTAATTAGCAATGTAAAGTTGTAATACAAAATATCTCCTTTTTTCATGCTTCGGGCTCCACTATACGCATTTACCAAAACTGATTTTTGGTTGGTTGTAATCGTGATTCCGCCTTTGTTATCGTTACCCCAGGAAGTTGGTAATAATAAAGGTTTTTGCAAATAGAAATTGGTGTTTAACGGACGGCTGTATTTTTCGTCTCTTAAAGAAAATTGCAATCCTGAGTTTACATTTCCAATCCATGCACCATCTTGATTCTTGTGTGCTACATCCCATTTCCAGTCAAAAGCTGCAGGACGATCGCCTCCTTTTTGACCTAGTCCCATCATGTATTTTGCAGAGGAAGGCTGAAATGGCATTTGAAAATTAATATCATTAAAAGCTGCATCTTCAAGAGCTGTAATTTTTACTGTATAATGTAAAAAACCATCAAATTCAATTGAAGCATTTACATCCATTTGAAGTGATTGAGAGGTAGAAGTACTTTCCCACGAAACAGTTCCTGCTTCTTTTTTAGTGAATTTGATTCCTGTATTTTTCCATTTTAAAGTTTCTTTTCCTGCAGCATCTATAAAATGAAATACTATTGGCGCACTCAAAATATCATTTGCTTTTGTACTTGTAGTAGTCATTTCAGGAGTAAAGAAAGTTTGAATCTGGGTTGGAAAACCATTCGTTCCTAAAATCAATTTTCTGCCTAATAAAGATATTTCGCTATCTTTTACGATTAATGGGGTATAAGGTGCAATTACTGTATTTTCCTGGGCTAAAGTTGAGTTTAACCATTTAAGGCGTGTCATTTTTTCCGGAGAATCGATTCCTCCGTTTTTAGTAACCTCATTTTTTACAGTTATCTTAAGTGTAATTGCGGTAGATTTTCCATCAGCGGTAACGGTCGCTTTTCCTGTATAATTTCCTGCAGCAGCAGTTTGGGGAACATCGATTCCGCACCACAATGCCTGTACTTTTCCTTTTGAAACGGCAACGTTTGCAGCAAAAAGATTTCCATCATATTTTACTCCATCTGTATTAATACAATTGATATTTTTTGATGAAATGGTTTCTCCGTTACTACTTTTTAAATCCGAAAAAGTAACTTTTACATCTTTTAAATCCTGCAAAGCATAAACACCTAATTGAAATGCCAGATATTCGCCTTTTAATGCCGTATCTGAAAAAGTGCTTTGAACTCCTTTTTGAATCCATCTTTGTGGTAAATCATTTTTCATTCGGATAGAAAACAATCTGTCTTCCGGAAAAACAAGAAATGTGTTGCTGCTGTTTTTAGCAATAAGATCTTTAGTTTCAGCCGCAGTTGCAATTACTTCCATAGGATAAAAACTATTGAAAGCATTTATACTCTGAATTTCTGTAACGGTACAATTATCAGCTGCATTTGATTTTATTTTAGACAACCATTGTGCATCTGCTTTATTTTCTGGTTTGGCATAAACTCCTTTAGGATAATTAGCATCACCTTCGTCAATATAGGGCATATAATACACGTAATAAGTTCCTTTTCCTGAAACAGGTTCAAAGAAAATCGTTCCGTTTTCTCGATTGATATTCTCTGTTTTTGTATTAAGGATTTCTTTACCTGTAGCATCCTGAACAATAATTTTTTTGAGTTCCGGATTTTCATCCCTTCTGCGCCATTCGATTGTAGTTTTGGCAACATTTCCTGTACCGGAAAATGCGACTACAACACGATGATTTCCTAACATATTAGGATTCCAGCTGTCATTGCCATCCGTGTATTTGATTTGTGCAGCCAATGGAATACTGACAATGCAAAGGCACATAATCAAAAGTCTACTTAAAATTGGCGTGTTTTTTAGATTTGCTTTCATTTTATATAATGTTCAAGTTAAGTGTATGCTTATTTTTAAAAAATTTAGTAAACGGCTTTCCATCCATTTTTTTTCCAATAGGCGACAATAGGTTTGTATGGACCGTATTTATGTTGCTCTTCAGAAAAATTATCATTAAAAGGGCTGTGTGCATAATCAATTGGTTTACCCATTTTATTAGGATAGTCAAATGTTTTGGGATTTGGCCTTGAGTGTATCGCATCATCATTTACATAAGCAGCAATATCAAGTGCTTCAATATCTGTAAGGTATGGTTTTTCTGGTGTTACTTTATCATAAGGCATATTGCTTTTCAGCCACTGTGCCTGTTTGATTACTCTGTGCATGCTCGAACCCGGCTGGTATCCATATTCGCCCCAAAGCGGAGGATAAGTATAGCCTGATTTGTCAGCATTATATTGTCCTTCGCCATTATTTCCGTGGCAGCGGGCACAATTTTCAACAAACAAAGCTTTTCCTCTTTCGGGACTTGCGGCTACATCAGGAAATTCTATTTCTAAGTTTTTAGCCCCTTTAAAATCACCATCTTTTGGAACAAATTTGCTGATCCATTTAAAATAAGATAAAAAAGCGACCATTTCTTTTCCGTCAAGCGGAAGTGGTTTTCCGGAGTGCGGACGCATAATGCAATTGTTAACGCGTTCTGCAAGTGTGAGAACCTTATTTTCACGTCCGCGATATTGCGGATAATTATCGTGAGACGACATTAAATTGAAAGCATAGGGTTTTGTACCCGCATCCTGATGACAATTGGTACAATTCATTTTATTGCCTAAATATTTTCCTTTTATGCCATTTGGACCAATATAATAAGCTGTTTTTAGCATCAATTCTTTTCCGTAACGTACTGATTCTCCAAATTCGTCATTCGAAATTTTCGATGTATCAATAGTGATATACGAATCATCATCGGCAGTTTTTGCCGCCAATGTTTGTGAATTTGAAGTATGGCAGGAATTGAAAACAACAATTGGCAATGCTGAAAATAGACCAATAAGAATTATTTTTTTCATGTTTACTATTTTTAATCTATGTTGTATCCTAAGAGGTTTTCAAAACCTGTTAGGTATTTTTTTATATTGTTATACCCACAATTTTTTGAAACGTAAAAGGTATTTATGCAAATCAAAAGTAAAATGTGCCTTTAGGTACGCAATACCTATCATTTTGTTGTGTACCTGCGGCACGCTTAAAATTATTCAATTCATATTTTCTACCAACACTTAGTGCCTAACGGCACATATTTATCTAATTGAAAAGAAATGGTTTCATCTTTTCTTCCGGAATAAACTCTACGCGATATGGCGGAATTTCAGATTCTAAGGCCCAGATTAAAACACCTTGTTTATTAGTCAAAACAGTAATATGTCGTTTTGAACAACAAACTAAAATGGTTTCTTTGTCAATCATATAAGCACTTCCCATTCTGTCATTGTAAATATCTTTTGGTAGTTTTATCTGGAAATCGAGCTTTACTGATTTTTCTTTTTCATCTACTTTTAAGGCAAAGACAGAGGATTGTTTTTTATCGACGCCATTATCAAAAAACAGCAAACTTCCTTCGGGATCTATGTGTGCGGCATGTGCCTGAGAAAAATTACTATCGTCAGACATTTTCATATTTCCTCCTTTACCTAATTTCCAAAGAACTTTTCCGGTTTTAGAATCGACTTTCCAAATTTGACCGTTGTTATAAAAAGAGATCAGAAAATTTCCGTCTTTATCATAATTCAGGCTGTTCGCATGCGTCCAGTCCTTTTTTGTTTTTAGTAAATTTTTATCTTTCATTGGATCTAAATCATCAAAAACGCTCCATTTCCAGAGTTGTTTTCCTTTTTTATCCAAAATTAAAATTCCGTCGCCGTTGATCGTATCGTTCTTTTTTCCTCCAATAGAACTTAAATCCATTATCTTTTGATCTACGGTTATCGTAACAATTTCGTTAGCTGATTTTTTTATGATTTCATGATGAATCACTTGTTTAAAATCACCTTGTCCTTTTTTAATATGGGTTAACGTATCACCTTGCAAATTGATTTCAAGAATCTCGCTTCCGTAACTTGTTGGTTCATCATTTTTTCCTAAAATGGCAATAATGCTTTGCTCTTTTGTAAAATGAGTAACTTTAAATCCTGTTCCTTCGACAGTATGGTACCATCTTAAATTTCCTTTATAATCTACAATGTAAGCAACTCCCGGAGTTTCTCTTTTCGCCAAAAGCATAAAGCCTTTTTTGAAATTCTCAGGTAATAATTTGGGTTTAGGGCAATTTGCCTTGAATTGTTTTTGCAACCATTCTGGTAATTTTCGAGACTTAAAAGTGTATACTTTACTTGTATTTTTCTCTTGGTTCTCGATAGTAATCAATTGATAACTATAATTTGTTTCCGGTCTAATATTACAAAGTACCAAAGAGTGGAAGAGACCTGTTTTTGAAACCGGACTTGTTATCTTATTTTTTATTCCTTCTTGATCAGACCAATATTCTGCAAATACCTGAACATTGTCATTCGTAGTAACATCGATCTGAATCTTCAATTCGTTGTTGCTATGAGTTCCAATCGTAATATTTTTGATAAGATTGCCCTGATTCTTAGAACAGCTTACAAATGCAAGCAGTACCAAAATAAAACTCCACTTTATTATAAATTTTTTGATCATCTGAAAGGCATCTTTATGAAAAAGAAAAGTACTTTTTTTTATAAATAATCAAGAATAGACAGCTTTAAAAGTCTGCCTATTCCTGATTGGACTTTTTTTATTGTCTGTCGGCGTTACTTAATTTAGGATTAAGATCGACCTGACTTTGCGGATAAGTATAATACTTATTTTGCGGCATTTTGACTTGTGCTGCTTCACCCACTCTTAGGTGATACGCATTGACAAGAACATCATATTTGTTCATTCTGATTAAATCCTGACGGCGTTTTCCTTCAAAGAAAAATTCCCATCCTCTTTCTTGTAAAATAGCATCTCTTAATGATGATTGCGTGTAATCTGATAGAACTAAAAGTTTAGCATGTGATCTTGCTTTTACTTTATTGATAAGATCTATCGCTTCTGTTGTTGGTCCGCTAATTTCGTTCAAAGCTTCGGCTCTGCTTAATAATACATCAGCATAACGCAATATGTTTACACTATGACCATCATAATAAGTAGTAGTTTCATCATCTGCGTATTTTCTGGTTGATACATCCGGCATATAAAGTTCGCCTTTTGGTGGTTGAGCGCCTAACGTAGGTGCTTGTTTGTGCAGTAAACCATCGCTGCCCATAAACTCAGGAAAAAAGCATTCTTTTCTTTCGTCTTCATTACCAAACGTGTTGAAGAAATCCCAGTTTACAGTATAATATTGCCATCTGTTTTGAACAACCGGATGATCCGTTGGCCCAAAGTGATTCAACAATTCCGTTCCGTTTGTATTGGCATCACTCAATGAAGAAAATATGTTTTCGCTGCACCATTTATTACTTTCTTTAAACAAACCTAAATAAGTAGGGAAAAGGCTGTACTCGTTTAGATTCATTACTTGTTGTGTCAAAGTAGCTACTTTAGGCCAATCATGACTGCGCAGATATAGTTTTGCCAATAAGGTAAGAGATGCACCTTTTGTAGCGCGTCCTACATCATTAGTTCCATAAATAGCATTTTCTTTGTAGTTAACAGGTAATACATCGGCAGCTTCAGTCAATTCTTTTATAATAAAAGTATCAATTTCTTCTACAGATGTTGGAGGTGTTTGATCTAAATAATTAGGATTTCCCAAATTAGCTTCGGTGATTAGAATTACCGGACCCCATGCATCCGTTAAATCCATATAAGCTGATGCTCTTAAGAACTTTGCTTCGGCTATAAATTGAGCTTTTTCGGCGGCTGTAATTCCACTCATTTTTGTAATGTTGAAGATCGCAAAGTTGGCATTGGCAATCAACTTATACATTGATTTCCAATCTTCCAGAAGTAAGCCGTTTGTCGAACTCCATGTACCTAAAGACAATTGTCCCGGATCTCCACCAAATTGACAATGTCCTAAATCTGTTGCAATATCTGTCAAAGCGAAGTGTCTTGTAGCCCAATACGAAAAGTTATCTCCCACAGATGGTCCTTTTAATCTGCCATAAATAGAATTGATCGACGCAATGGCATCTGATTTAGTTTGAAAACCATTGGTATTGGTCAAATTACTATACACCGTAGGCTCAAGATCCTGATTGCACGAAAATTGTGCACCGGCGGTAAGTAAAAGCAATAGTATTGTATATTTTTTCATTTTAATAAATTTAATGTTACTAAAAAAGCTTTTTAGACTAGTGAATTGCGACTTTTATTCCTAAAATAAACGTTCTTGAAGCCGGGAATGAGTTAAAATCGATTCCTCCGCCTAAGTTTTGTTTTGTAATATCAGTAGCAGAAAAATGCCCATTTACCTCAGGATCATTTCCAGAATACTTAGTAATCGTTAGTAAATTCTGACCTATAGCATACAATCTTATACTATCTATAAACTTCGCTTGTTTTAGTACACTTTCCGGAATAGAATATCCAATAGAAACATTTTTCAGACGGATATAAGAAGCATCTTCAACAAATTTTGAATTCACATAACTTCCGTATTTACTTTTGTAGTAACCATCTCTCGGAATGTCTGTGTTTTCATTTGTACCGGCAACCCAACGATTCAAAGCATCTGTACTTGTAGAGGATTCACCTACCATTTTAGTCATATTATAAACAGAATAATCGAAAGCTCCCTGAAAGAAAATATTCAAATCAAAGTTTCCAAATCTAAAATCATTGTTTAATCCGGCAGTGTAATGTGGCGTAGAATTTCCCAAATATGTTCTGTCATCCGCATTTATAACTCCGTCGCCATTAACATCTACATATTTTGGATCTCCAGCTACAGAAAGAGGCTGAGCGGCATAAGTTTCTCCGGTTTTGATTACTCCCGCATATTTATAGCCGTATAGTTCACCCATTTCTTTTCCGGGTACCAATCTTGTAAATTCCTGACCGGAAACAGTACCGCTTGGGTTAGAAGTATTGGCACTAATAATTTTAACATTGTCAGCAAGCGATATAATTTCCTGCTTATTATAGGCAACATTTAAGGATGTTGTCCAGGTAAATTTATCATTTCTGAAATTTGTACTGCTAATACCCAATTCGATTCCTCGGTTTTGTATTGTTCCTGAGTTGACTCTTTGAACATCAAATCCCCACCATCCTCCAACAGGAACATTTAAAAGGGCATCAGTCGTTCTTTTTTCGTAAACATCTATTGTTGCGGTAAGTTTGTCGTTGAAGAATCCCATATCCAGACCAAAGTTGGTTTGAGCAGTTTGTTCCCATTTCAAATCCGGGTTTGCCAGGTTATTTGGTTCTGTACCACCAACAAAATTGCCCGGACCAATTGTTACTCCCCAAGAGGTTAGTCTGTTCATATAAGCATAATCTCCAATACCGTCATTTCCTGTAATACCATAACTGGCTCTTAACTTAAGCTCAGAGAAAGTATTTAATTTTTGAATAAACGATTCATTTGTCATTTTCCAGGCAATGGCTCCTGAAGGGAAAATTCCGAATTTATTGTTTGGACCAAAACGGGAAGATCCATCTTTTCTAATCGTAAACGAAAGTAAATACTTATCATCAAAAGCATAATTTAATCTACTAAAGTATGAAGTAAGTTTAGTCTCTGTTTTTTCAGTTTCAGGTTTCAAATAAACCGCTGCACCCTGAAGGTTATAGTACGTCAACAAATCGTTAGAAAAACCGGAACCCGAAGCTTTCATTCGCTCATAAGTATCTTTTTGGTTTGATGTTCCTATCATTGCAGAGAAAGAATGTTGCTCTTTTATATTGAATTTATAGGTTAAATATTGTTCAGTACTCCATCTAAAATAGGTTTTGTTCTCCTCAGATCCGGTTCCGTTTAGAGCAGCTCCGGCAACCAGTGTTCTGGGAGTATATTTTCCCTGAATGTTTTCCTGCCATTCAGCACCTGCTCCAAAATGATACGTTAGACCTTTAATGATTTCGTAATCCAAAAACATATTTCCGTTCACCAATCTGTTGATAGTATGATCTGTTGGTTCCAATAAAAGTGCTAATGCATTGTCTTTTCCCTGATATTTATAGTACGATCCGTCGGCATTATAAATAGGAAGATTAGGAGCAGCAGTTTGGATAGAATACATTGGAGATAAAATATTGTCCCCAAAGTCACTATTATGACCTTCACTTGAAGCGCCATATACATTGACCCCCATATTTAATTTTTCGTTAAATCTTTTCTCGCTACCCATTCTCACAGTATATCGGGTAAAATCTGTATTCTCTAAAGCACCTGTTTGTTTTAAATAATTTCCGGAAAGAAAAAATTTAGAAGTTTTATCGCTTCCGCTAAAAGTAATCGTTCTGTTGATTACTTCTCCCGGACGGGTTGCCGCCTTAAACCAGTTGGTATTTGCAACAGGAAAACTTGATGGAAAAACCGGAGGTCTGCCGTTTTCAACTGCAATTGCATTCTGGATATCGGCATATTGTTGTCCGTTTAATAAAGAGGGTTCCTTGATTATACTCTGAAAACCATCTGAAATTTCCGCTTCAACCTGCATTTTACCTGATTTTCCTTTTTTAGTTGTAATTAAAATTACCCCATTTCCACCTCGTGCACCATAAATAGCGGTAGACGAAGCATCTTTTAAGATCTGGATGTTTTCAATATCATTTGGACTAATTTGTGCACCTGTACTTGTAATAAATCCGTCAACAACATACAATGGCGCATTAGAAGTATTCAGTGAGTTTCCTCCTCTAATCACAATCGACGGGCTGCTTCCCGGAGCATAACTGTTTTGTTGTACCTGAACTCCAGAGGCACGACCTTGCAAAGCCTGACCAACATTAGAAATTGTTCCGCCTAAGTTTAAATTGTCTTTACCAATAGAACTTACAGAACCTGTTAAATCTTTTTTCTTTGCTTTACCGTAACCTACGACAACTTCTTCTAATTTTTGTCCCACTTCTTTTAGTACAACTTTTAGAGGAGCGCTTCCAATGGTTACTTCCTGATCTTCCATACCAATGTATGTTACGATCAGTTTAGTCACATTATCAGCAACCGTAATGGCAAAGCTTCCGTCAACATCTGTTTGCACACCATTGGCGCTGCCTTTTACAATAACGTTTGCACCGGCAATAGGTAATCCGTTTTGATCCGTTACTTTTCCTTTTACGGTTTTTTCAAAAAATATCGAAGTACTGTTTTTGTATGATGTATTTATTGATGTAGCCGCTGAAGCTTGAAATGTAAAAGCTAATAAGGAAAGAAGTGTGAGTTTGATTTCTTTACCAGCCAGATTGTTAATCCGAAAATCTCTAGGTTTTTTTTGGGTTAATAATTTCATACTTTAAATGGTTTTGGTTAATGATTAATTTGTTCTTTTTGTTTGTAAGTTTTAGATTTCTTTTTTTACTGGAAAATTCATTTTGTGTGTTATTTGGTTTTTAATAAAATTGTTCCTTCTTATAAAATTGCGACTTCGTTTTCTGAATCTAATTGTTGGTTATTTTTTCTGTTTTTATTTGTTTTCGAAGTGCAAAATCCTCCTTAAAAATTTCTTAATTAACTTAGTTTTAAGATTAATACCTGACGAAACTATCGATTATATTTTTATTAAACAAGAAAAAACAATAAAAATGTGCTCGAACACACAAAATTAATGTTCTCGAGCACATAAAATTATGTAAAACGTTTTTTTTGACTTAAAATCGTACGATTCGTTTAGAATATTTTAGAAATAAAAGACCTTCTGGATTTGAGGTTTTTTTATGCTAAATTGTTATTTGGTTTTATTGTAATTGAATTTTATGTAAAACATTATGAATTTCGCAACTATAGAATTGAATGATTCATAATTAAAAGGTTTTTCTTATAGGTTTATTTGGCAGTAAAATGACCTTTATCAGATTTTATTAAAGGGATTGTTAAGCTTAATTTTCATTAATACGAAACCTCCTAAAAATTGACCAGAAAAAGGATGGTTTTTTAGATGATATTCAGAATTTTGAAAATTAAATAATCATAAAAATTAAGATTAAAAAAGAAGGGTAAAGGGTAAGTCATTTTAGGAGAGAAAGGATCCCAAAATTCTAAATTTAATTTGGGGGATATGAAGTAAATTAATAACCGGTTTTTTGTTTTTATTTCGCTTTTTAAAAAAAAGGTATTTAAAAATCTCATTGTTGATTATCAAAGAAATAGACAAAAAAAGGGAAAGGATACTTATTCAAGTATCCTTTCCCTGCTTGTGTGCCCAGCATGGGCGATAACTCTAGGGTGTAAGTCCCGAACACACCTTTACAGTGGGAAGTGTTAGCTGAATGCAAGGGTGTCCATCGCGAGGTGGAATCTGAAG
>NZ_JAMZNK010000032.1 GCF_027980145.1 Flavobacterium azizsancarii
CTTAAAAACTGGCTGCATAATCATTGATTTTAGTACTTAAATATAAGAAAAATCAATGTGTAAAACAAAAAAAAACTGCCCGAAATTACTTTTCGGACAGCCTCTTTTTATGGGCTTAATTTGCAGATAACTTTGTAAACAACACAAATAAAACCTGAGTCAAAATAAAAAAACCAGAGTATCTGGAACTTCATTAAGAGCAAAACCAATTTTATATAGTTTGTTACCAAATAAATATAAGACACTTAAAAACTATATATAGTCCTTACAGGAGATTTCTCTTGGGTACTATATACAACGCTTTCTATTCAGGAAATCAGCTTTCTTTCTGGGTACCAATGTGTCGAATTTTAGTATTGCTGTAAAGGATTTTTGGTCATCTGCCTACTAAAATGAGGTTGAAGGTTCAGGAAAGAAAATCACTTTATTAAGAAACCAAAATCTTACCAAAATAACGTTTTCGCTTTTTTAAGCTTTATTTAAGCTCCTAAAATCTTCCCGAATAAATATCAATTCGTAAATTAGCACCAACAAAATTTATCCGAATGACAGTACTTACATTTACCCTGATTATGATTCTTGGTGCTTTTTTAGCAGGTTTTATTGGTTCATTATCAGGTCTAGGCGGCGGAATTATCATAATTCCCCTTTTAACAGTCATTCTTGGCGTTGATATTCATTATGCAATTGGTGCGGCTTTAGTTTCTGTAATCGCAACTTCCTCAGGTTCAGCTGCAGCATACGTCAGGGAAGGAATCACAAATATGCGACTGGGTATCTTTCTCGAAATTGCCACAACTATAGGAGCTGTTTGCGGAGCTTTACTTTCTACCATTGCTCCTACTTCATTCATTGCTGTATTATTTGGACTTACCTTAATTTTCTCGGCTATAAATTCGCTTCGAAAAAAAGAAGAACATATTGTTTTGGAATCATCTCCTTTAGCCAAAAAACTTCGATTAGCAGGAACTTATCCTTCGCACGACGGAGAGGTTATTAGCTACGGAACCAAAAATGTTATTGGTGGATTCAGCATGATGGGAATCGCAGGAATGATGTCAGGATTACTGGGTATTGGTTCCGGTGCTTTTAAAGTTATTGCGATGGACAATATTATGAGAATCCCGTTTAAGGTTTCTACTACAACCAGTAATTTTATGATGGGTGTTACAGCAATGGCAAGTTCTGTAATCTATATTCAAAAAGGATATATCGAACCGGGAATTTGTATGCCGGTTGTTATTGGTGTTTTGTTTGGCGCTATGGCCGGAGCAAAAGTACTGGTAAAAACAAATCCTAAAAAACTAAGAATCTTTTTTGCATGCCTAATTTTTGTGCTTGCTGTTAACATGATATATAACGGACTTAATGGAAAAATCTAAAGCTATGCAACACGAAAAATTTGGTGAAAAAGATTTTCAAACCATCATTGGTAATTTATTGCGCTACGGTGTCTGGATCTCATTATCTGTTGCTTTTATTGGCGGAATTGTGTACTTAATGGGACATAGCAACGATATCGAAAACTATTCTGTTTTTAAAGAAAATGACCGCAATATCTTCGAAGTAATTTCAGCTATATATAATGGTGCGATTCAGGGAAATGGAGAATCTTTAATATTCGTTGGGATTATTTTACTTTTTCTAACGCCTGTATTGCGTGTTTTACTATCCTTATTTTCTTTTCTTTTAGAGAAAGATTATCTCTATGTAGTAATTACACTAATCGTTATTGTGATTATCCTGATAAGTGTTTCCTTTGGGTTTTCGCATTAAAAAAATAATAAGATTTCATCTTCAAACAATTATAAACTGTTCCTTATAGCTATACAATACACAGAAACATAGATTTTGTCTTTAAAAAAATCTATGTTTCTTTGCTTTTAAGAAAAATTTACATTGTATAAAATACAATGCGATTTAAAGATTGTTTTTTACCAGTTGCCCTAAACGTTTTAGATCAAGTTCTACTTTTTCTTTCCATTCTAAACCAAAATTAAGACGCATACAATTGTTATATTGATCGTGTTGCGTAAAAATTTTGCCTGGAGCGAAACCTATTTTCTGATTGATTGCTTTATCATATAAAACTGCTGTATCGATCTTTTTATCTAATTCCAACCAAAGAAAAGAACCACCTTGTGGTTGCGAAATCTTAGTATTTTCAGGAAAATGGTCTTCAATCGTACGCTGAAAATGAAGTGAATTAGTATACAATGTACTTCTGAAATTTCGTAAATGGTGATCGTATCTGCCATGTTCCAAAAAATCAGCAATAACTTCCTGATATAAAGAAGGCAAACAAATTGTCTGAGCTAATTTTTGCTTAATAATTTTATCTTTAAATTTTCCCGGTGCAACCCATCCCACACGATATCCCGGTGCAAGAGTTTTAGATACTGATCCGCACCACATTACGATACCGGCTTCGTCATAATATTTACAGGGTTTAGGCCTTGTTGCACCAAAGTACAAGTTGCCATACAAATCATCTTCAATTAAAGGAATATTATGATACGTCAGCATTTTTACCAGTTCCATTTTATTTTCATCCGGCATCAGACTTCCCAAAGGATTACTGAAATTACTCATGAAGCAGCAAACATCAATTTTATGAATAACCTTTTTTAAAGCTTCTAAATCTACACCCGTTGTAGGATGCGTAGGCAATTCGATAATATTAAATCCCATATTTTGTGCAATCTGAATGATTCCAAAATAAACCGGACTTTCTATCGCAATCGTGTCCCCTCTTTTAGTAACTGCCAGCAAACAATTGTAAATAGCGTTCATCGCGCCCAAAGTTGTTACAAGATCATCTTCTGTAAGTTTTCCTTCTAATACAAGAGCCCATTTTGCAACATTTCGTCTCAAATTTACATTTCCCTGAACCGGTTCATAACTGGTACCGCTTTCTTCCAGATTTCGTACCACTTTCATAAGTCCCTTATTGAGTTTTGCAATAGGCAACAAACTCGGGTCAGGAACTCCTATCGAAAATCTCGTGACGCTTTTATCTTTCAAACTCTCAAAAACCTTCGTAATCAAATCATCAGAGGTAATTTGTTTTCCTGATAATTTGAACTTGTTCATAGTAGGAATCGATAACTTTCTGTTTGATGTTTTACTGATATAAAAACCAGATTTTGGTCGTGACTCAATCAACGATTTACTTTCTAATTCTAAAAATGCCTGTTTTATAGTATTCAGACTTACATTATGCAGTTTTTGCAAAGCACGAATCGACGGAAGTTTATCTCCTATTTTTAAAGTTTCAGAGAAAATTTGTTCCTGAATAGTATTTGCGATTTTTAAATATAAAATCTCTTTAGCCATTTTTTTTAAGCTTTATCTGTACCTGATAAATTTACAAAAATTTAATCTGTATCCTTTATAATATTAATTACAATAATTCAACCAATTGAATAATCTTTGCGTCGCATTTTGAAGTTTTATATTTCGAAATTCCGGATCTTTAAAAGTCGTATTAAAAGTATTTTCCGCATGAAACTTTAAATCCTTTTCTACTTCGATACTATAAAAATCCTTTTCCCAATAGGAATTTATTTCAGTTTCTCCCACTTTATTAATTACAACAAAAGCATAACCAACTACACGGTTTTCAAAAGAAGCGACGCTCAAAGGAAGCCCAAAATTATTTTCTAATTGCAAGGATCTTGCTTCAGAATTAACAGTATCATTAATTTTATTTTGATACATATTTACAATTGATTTTAAAGACGATATATTGATCTGATCAAACTGAATGTTGGTGGTATTATTAGTTTTCATCTTTATACTTATTTAATTTTTTAACAAAATTAATGGGTAAAAGAGATGAGACACAGATACAAAAATCATTTAATTTAAGGGTACAGTTTCCTATTGTGTATATTTTTTAAGAACCTGAAATTACATATTTGCAAATAGTACATAATCCTTTACATATGTAAATGCAAGGGTTCTTTTATCATTGTTATTTTGTCTAATAATTTTAAAATTAAAATGACAAAAAGATGAAACGATTATTTAAGTTCTTAAAAAAAAGCCCGGATAGGATCGCAATTGCTGCAAGCGCGATTGGAATTCTTTTATATTTATTTTTAATCCCAATTTGGAACAATCAGGGTTCTGAAATAGCAAAATTTATGGCTGAAGATGCAGTGCCGGATCAACCCGTAAAGTATGGGCATTATTTTGTAATTATTTATTTTTCTTTACTGATAGCAATTTGGAGCAGTCGTTTTGTTCGTCAACAATTTTTTAAAAATGGTGCAATACTATTTATTGCGATTGCTTTAAGTGGCAATGTATTAATTTATTGGACAAGCGAATATTTAACGATTTACGCCCGAAAAATATTCTTTGATTATATTGAAGTTCCGGCAATAGTAATTTTACTTCTATTCTTTACTTTGATGGTCTATAAATCAAAAGAACAAAGTTCTTCAAACTTTAAAAAATACTTTTATTTGGTTCCAATACCATTAACCTTATTCTTTATAATTCTGTGTCAAGACATTCCGCTTGCTGCTGTAATAACACTTCTTATTTGTATTTTGATATTAAGTTCGAATAATCAGCAAACTGAAAAAACTGATTCTAAAACCAAATGGTATTCTATCACTGTAAAAATAATTGCAATTGTTTTGATTCTTATTTCGTTTGCAATTTCGTTTGCAATCAAATACCGGCCAACAAATATTGTAGGCGAAAATCCGGAGATTCAAAATGAAGATTTTGCTAAAAATTCCGGTATCGAATTGTATGTTTTTAATACCGGATTCAACCGAATGGCAAAAGCATTGAGTCCTACTTACAAAAAATGGAGGCCCTGCCCTATCTATCTGATTAAACATCCTAAGTTTGGTTATATTTTATTTGATTCCGGAATATCAGAAAAAGTAGCTCTTGAAGGTCAAAGTGGTTTAGGATTTCCAATGTCTTTTTTGTTTGAAAGTAAATCAAAACCAGAAATGCTGTCTTTTAATCAGCTGAAAAGGTTTGGTGTAAATCCTGATGAAATTAAATATCTGGCTATTTCGCATCTTCATGATGACCATATAGGAACTGTTGATGCTTTTAAAAATGCGCAATTGATCATGAATGGCGAATCAAAACCAAAAGAAGGAAGTCTTCCTGAATTTAAAGCTGCTTCCGCGTTCAAAGAAAGTGCCTCGGTAGTAGGAAAGTCGTACGATTTGTTTGGTGACGGAACCCTGCAATTAATAGAAAAACCGGGACATACAGATAGTGATTTAATGATTCTTGTAAATTTAGACAAAGGTCCTGTTTTACTAACAGGAGATGCGGTTGTACATGCTGACTGGCTTCAATCGACTGATGTTGAAAGATTGCCAACCCAACCTGAAAAAGCGGCACAAAACAGAAATAATATTAGAAATCTGGAACTAAAAAGTCCTGAATTAATTGTATTTCCGGGTCATGATATGCCTGTAATCCAAAAAAACAGAACCGATATTTTTCTAGTGAATCCATTATTCTTCACCACTGCCTATTTGAATATTAAAAACTAAACTCGCGTTGCATTTACTGAATTAGATTTTATTTAAGAAAGAGCAAAAATAAAATTTAATATCTTTACTATATGATAGAAATAGGGATTGACAGTTTTGCTTCGGCGATGTACGGAGACAACAACACTTTGAGTAGTGTCGATGCGATGGAACAATTACTGCAAAGAATTGAGCTGGCAGATCAAGCCGGACTTGACGTTTTTGGAATTGGAGAACATCATAAAAAAGAGTTTTTAGATTCGGCTACGGTCGTTATTTTAAGCGCTGCCGCAGCACGAACCAAGCGTATTCGATTATCGAGTGCCGTTTCGGTTTTAAGCGCTGCTGATCCTGTCAGGGTATATCAAAGTTTTGCTACACTCGACCTGATTTCGAAAGGAAGGGCTGAAATTGTTGTAGGCCGTGGATCTTCTATTGAAGCATATCCCCTTTTCGGATTTAATCTGAATGATTATGATGCCCTTTTTAGTGAAAAATTAGATCTGCTATTACAAATTAGAGACAATGAATTTGTAACCTGGTCAGGGAAATTTCGTCCGGCTTTAAACAATCTCCCAATATACCCAAGAGCATTACAGGAAAAACTCCCTATCTGGTTAGGCGTTGGCGGAACTCCTGAATCCTTCGTTCGCGCAGGATCTTTAGGCTTGCCTTTGATGGTTGCCGTTATTGGCGGACAAACACATCGTTTTAAACCATTAGTCGATCTGTATCGTGAAGCCGGAAAAGCTGCTGGTTACCAACCCGAAGAACTTAAAGTAGGTTTGCATTCACCAGGTTTTGTAGGAAGCACAACTCAAAAAGCGATAGAAGAATATTATCCGGGATATGCAGAACTTTGGACTAAATTAGGCAGGGAACGTGGTTGGCCACCGGTAACAAAGGACAAGTTTGACGGGCTTATCGATGATCAGGGTGTTCTTGTTGTTGGTGATCCGGAACGAATTGCTGAGAAAATTTTACGCCACAGTGAATCTCTTGGCGGAATTTCGAGATTTACATTCCAAATGGATAATGCAGGATTAACGCACACTCAGTTAATGAATGCTATAGAACTTATAGGCTCAAAAGTAATCCCGTTGATTCATCAAGGATAAAATACGCGAATTTAGCCCACGGATGATGCGGGTTAAATGGATTAACACGGATTTTTAAAATTTTCTAATAAAAAACCTGCAAATACCAGTTTAATCCGTTAAAATCCGCCGGCTAAAAACTCAGTAAAAAAAGGATTTTAACCTTAAATAAAAAAGCATCCGCCATATCGACGGATGCTTTTTTTTGACCTACAAATTACTACAATAAAAAACCAGTAAAAACCGTTTATATCTGCGTCATCTGGGGTATAAAACAATTAGAATTTATACGTTACACCTACTCTAAAATTTATAGGTTGTTCTGTTTGCCAGTAATATGATTTAAGAAAAGTAGCATAAGAACCGCTGTAAAGATATTCGTTTAAGATATTAAATACGTTTGCAGTAATTTTGAACTTTTTAGTATCATAAGATAAACCTCCGTCTAATTTAAAATAATTTGGTAATTTTTCAAGACCTGTACCCCAGTTATCTGTTAGACGCCCTGCAAGATAAGTCCCTCCAATAGAAGCGCCAAAACCTTTGAAAGTACCGTATTGAATACTATAATTCAACCATGCATTTGCTGTATGTTTAGCATATCCGGGAACTATATCGCCTTTATATATTTTACTGGTCTCAGAAACTAAAGGATCAATTTCTAACACCACAGATTCTGTAAAAGCATAATTAGCAATTATATTAAGGCCGTCAAAAATCTTTCCTCGCAAATCAAGTTCAACACCTCTTGCTCTTTTTTCGCCTAAAACCACACTATACATTTGTCCGGGCTGGTTTAGAGGATCAGATGTAAGTTCGTTTTGTTTTAAGATACTGTAAGCAGAAAATGTAGTACTCCAGGCTCCGTCAAACCAATCTTTTTTAATACCTAATTCCGTATTATTACCAGTAAGAGGTTTTACTTTTTCTCCACTTAAAATCACACCGGATTGTGGTATAAAAGCCTGATCGTATAATCCGTAAACAGCAAAACTATCTGTAATAGAATAACTTAAACCTACACGTGGCGTAATATGGCTGTCTGCTATTGCAGGATCACCCCAACTCGCCTGACTAATCCAGGTATATCTTGCAGCAAGAGTCAATCTTAATTTGTTTTCGAAAAAACCAAGTTCATCCTGAATATATCCTGCAGCATAATTCGTATTCATTAAACCACCGGCAGCTTTTGCTCTTATAGAAAGTGGTGTTGTATGGTCAAAATTAGGCAATCCATTAGATGGTGTTCCGTAATTTGGGTTGTATAAATCAAATGGACTGTCTACGGTATCAAGATTATGTCCTTGTCCCCAATCTGCCATATAATCTTTGCTTCCTAAATCTACACCCGCCAATATTTTATGAGTAACTGATCCGGTATTGAATTTTCCGTTCAAAAATATTTGACCTAAATACATATTACTATCTGCATCCCAAATACCAACTCTTCTAATCACTTTTCCTTTTGCGATATTATCATCCGGACCCACTGCGCTTGGCCATGAACTATATCCTTCTTGCAGATACTTAAAATAAGACGTTTGTGCCGTCAATTTCCAGTTATCATCAAACTTATGCTCAAAAGTCAAGTATCCGCTGTGATCCTGTATATTCGTATCCGGCAATCCTGGCTGCGTCATCGTAAATCCAACAGGCAATGTTGCATATCCGTCAGATCCGGGACCAAATACGTAGAAAGAACCAATCTCAGTCATATTAGCATACTGAAAATTATATTCAGCCGTAATTTTTGTTTTGTCATCAAATTGGTAACTGATCACAGGAGCAATTACATAACGGTCATTGTGTTCAAAAGGGCGATGTGAACCTTTTTTCTGTGCTGCCGCATTAAAACGGTACAATAATTTCCCTTTTTTATCCAGTTTCCCGTCAAGATCAACACTTGCTCTGTAAAAGTCATAACTTCCTGCCATCACAGTAGCTTCACCTTTAGTAATTCCCGTTGGTTTTTTAGTCACCACATTATAAAGTCCGCTTGGATCCCCACTTGAAAGCATGAATCCTGCCGGTCCTTTTACAAACTCGATATGATCTACAAAACTCATATCTTCAGTAAGAGGTCCCCAAAAAGATGAAACCACATTAAAACCATTACGGAAAGCCTGAATTTGAGAACCACGCATTTTAATATTCGTATACAAATCTCCCCAATGCTCTGAACGTACCGCACCACTCACGTTTCTGATCACACCGTCACTCATACTAATAATTTGTTGGTCTTTCAAAGTCTGAGCACTAACAATCTGGATGTTCTGAGGAATCTCAAGGATAGGAGTCTGAAGACGCAATGACAACGAAGGCTTATCTTGCTTGTACTTGTTTTTGGTAATCACCACTTCATCAAGATCTTCCTGGCTTTCAGAAAGCATAAAGTTTTTAATTGTAGTTTGTTTCGCTGTAACCGTAATCCTATCCTCGACTGGATGAATCCCTACAGCACTAATACTAATGATATAACTCGCGGTTTTAACATTTTTAATCTCATATTGTCCATGTTCATTTGTAATTGCGGTATATTTTGTTCCTTTAAGAACGACAGAAACATTCTCTGCAGATACGTTACCGCTTAAAGAGACTTTTCCCGTTATTTTTCCCAGTTCCTGGCTCATCATAGATAGTGAACTTAAAAACATCAGGCTAAATAAAACTTTTTTTATGGTCATGTTATTCATTTTATTTGGTTTTGATTTCGCTGGCAAAAGTAATAGCTAAAAACCTGTAATCCAAATTATTTTTAATCATTCTAAATAAATATAACATTTAATATTAATTATGATAAACATCCTAAAAAAATAAAATATCATCATCTGAAAATATCTAATTACAAAAGTCTGCTTATCTTTAAGTCTAAAATCTTTCGAAAACAACTAGTTATGAACAATACCACCACAATTAGAAAAGTTGCCATCGTTGGCTATAATCGGATTCCGTTTGCGAGAGCCAATACCGCATATGCCGAAGTTGGAAATACAGAAATGATGACTGCTGCCTTAAACGGCCTGATAAACAAATACAATCTAACAGGAAAATTATTAGGCGAAGTTGCCGGAGGAGCTGTAATCAAACATACTTATGACAGTAATTTGATTAGGGAATGTGTTATGAAAACGTCTCTTGATCCGGCAACTCCTGCGTGTGATTTGCAACAAGCTTGTGACACCGGAATAGAAAGCGCTATATATATTGCCAATAAAATTGCTCTTGGACAAATAGAATCCGGAATTGCCGGCGGTGTCGATTCAATAAGTGATATGCCAATTGCCGTGAGCGAAAAACTGAGAAAGATTTTGCTCAATGCCAGAAAAGCAAAATCATTGGGCGAGAAAATAAAACTATTTCTAAAATTACGTCCAAAAGATCTGACGCCTTTAGTTCCGCGTAACGAAGAATCCCAAACCGGACTTTCGATGGGAGGACATACAGAAATTACGGCAAAACATTATAAAATCTCTCGCGAAGATCAGGATAACTTAGCGCTAAAAAGTCATTTGAACATGGCAAAAGCTTATGATGAAGGTTTTTTTGATGATATGATTACTCCTTTTAACGGACTTGACAAAGATAATAATCTTAGAAAAGACAGCACTCTTGAAAAATTAGCTAAATTAAATCCTGCCTTCGACAAAACAAACGGCACACTTACCGCCGGAAATTCAACGCCACTTACAGATGGTGCCTCATGTATACTTTTGGCAAGCGAAGAATGGGCAAAAGAAAATAATCTCCCTGTTTTGGCTTATATTACTTTTGCCGAAGTTGCAGCTATAGAATACGTCAAAAATCAGCAAAACCTCTTGTTAGCGCCACTATTTGCTGCAAGCAGAATGCTCGATAAAGCAGGATTGACTTTGCAGGATTTTGATTATTATGAAATTCACGAAGCTTTTGCCGCTCAGGTTTTAGCCACCTTAAAAATTTGGGAAAGTCCGGAATTAAGCACACAATTGGGCTTAAAGAAAGCCTTAGGGGCAATTGACAGGGAAAAATTAAACGTAAAAGGAAGCAGTTTAGCCGCAGCACATCCATTTGCCGCTACCGGAGGAAGAATAATTGGTGTTATGGCAAAATTATTAAACCAAAAAGGCTCAGGAAGAGGATTTATATCCATTTGCGCTGCCGGTGGACAAGGAATTACAATGATTATTGAGAAATAATAATTAAACGCAATTCTTAACTACATCAAACCAAATAGGTTTATTATGCGCAACTATCTTTGTCAAAATTTAAAAACTTTGACAAAGATTCAACGATCAAAATTCTCGTTTTAAGACAAACTAGACAGGTTTCAAAACCTTTCGGGTTTACTAATCTGATGTAATTTATATTAAGTCCCGGCGGGACGATATAATTATAGAAAATTAAAAATTCATACAATAGAACCCAACGGGGTGGTATATTAAGTTGTCAATAAAAATGGCTATATCGCTCCTCTGGAGCTTTATTTCAATAACCTGTTCTCAATATCTATAAATATGTCGCTCCTATGGAGCTGGCTATAAATGTTTATCTTATTTTAAATCTTAAGATATTTTACGACAAACGCGACAGGTTTCAAAAACCTGTCGCGTTTACTAAATACGAAAATGTCCAACTATCGTACTTTTATTTTCAATTTAAAAAGTGAATTCTTCTACGGCAGCCAAAGCATTTGGCAAGGCGCTTTCTGCAAAATCAGGAATTGCAGTCCCTTCTACCCTAAAAGTCGTTACATCAGTAATTCCTAAAAAACTTAAAACTACACGCAAATACGGTTCCGCAAAATCATAACTTTTATAGGGACCGTCAGAAAATACAGCACCGGACGCAACAGACAAGAATACTTTTTTACCCGTTATCAATCCTTTTGGTCCACTCTCACCATAACTAAAAGTCTTTCCTGGCCTTGCCACCTGATCAATCCATCCTTTTAATAATGCCGGAATTCCAAAATTGTATATAGGAACTCCGATAACGATAATATCAGCTTCCAATAAATCGTTTATAGCTTCATCAGAAAGTTTAACAAAATCTACCTGAGCTTCTGTATACGCTTCTTCAGGAGTATAAAATGCATTAAGCTGCAATTCGTTTAAATAAGGTAAAGGTGTTTTAGAAAGATCAAAAGTTTGTACGTTACTTCCCGGATATTCTCTTGACAATTTTTCCAGAACTGCATTGGATAATTGGTTACTAAATGAAGCATCTCCTTTGATGCTTGTTACTATATTCAGAATCTTTTTGCTCATTTTATTACTATTTTGTTTTATGATACAAACTTATCTACATTTGCTATCTCTTTTATAGTACTATCCTCAAGGATAGCGCTATCCTTGAGGATAGTATTAGACAAAATGACATTTAAATAAGAGGTTTACACAGATTTTTAAATCAATCTGCGTGAAATCAATTTCAACATCAACTTATGGAAACAAAGAACCAATTCACAAAAAAAGTACGCTGTGGCGAACCAGAGGAATGTCTGGCAGCATTACTGCCTGTAAGGGATGCTCTGGAAGTTTTAAGCGGCAGATGGAAGCTGCCAATTTTGATTGCATTATCAAACAGGCCAAAACGATTTAAGGAAATTTCTAAAGATGTAAACGGAATTACTGATAAAATGCTTTCAAAAGAACTTAAAGATCTTGAGGTAAATAAACTGGTTACCAGAACTGTTTATGACACGTTTCCGCCAACTGTTGAATATGCAAGAACAGAACACAGCCACACTTTATACAATGTTATCGGAGCATTAAATGAATGGGGAACTTTGCACAGAAAAGAAATCATTGGGCATTAGATAATTATGTTCAAATTAAAATCCTGGTTTTTATCCTGAAGGTTTGGGACAGTTGGATTTAATTTTTAACGATAGAGAACCACGGAGTTCGAAATCTATATTCGCTATTATGAAGCCCAGGTTTAAGAAATGATGATTTTGCAGCAACCTGCTTCCTCTTTCAATTTTAAATGCATCTATTTGTTAACTTTTTTTTCATTTATCCTTGAATTTAAAGACATTCACTCTGATTTAATTCATTTTTTTGTAGTAAATTACAGCTTCTTAAGATAAGTTTCATTTTAAACAAACAAAAATGACAGACTCAAAAATACCTGAAGGCCCGCTTGCAGAAAAATGGAATAATTATAAGGCAAAAGCTAAACTTGTAAATCCTGCCAACAGAAAAAAACTGAACATTATAGTTGTAGGAACTGGTCTTGCAGGAGCTTCTTGTGCCGCATCATTGGCTGAACAAGGCTATAATATTCAGTCATTTTGTTTTCAGGATTCTGCAAGAAGAGCACATTCTGTAGCTGCACAAGGTGGAGTCAATGCTGCAAAAAACTACAAAAATGATGGTGACAGCACGTACAGAATGTTTTATGATACTATAAAAGGCGGCGATTTCAGATCTCGTGAAGCAAATGTTTACCGTCTGGCGGAATGCTCTGCCGCTTTAATCGATCATGCTGTTGCTCAGGGTGTTCCTTTTGCCAGGGAATATGCCGGATATCTTAATAACAGGTCGTTTGGTGGTGTTCAGGTTTCAAGAACGTTCTACGCACGTGGACAAACCGGACAACAACTTTTACTGGGTGCTTATCAAGGTTTATTGCGTCAGGTTTCTTTAGGAAAAGTGACTATGCATACACGTCACGAAATGCTGGAATTGGTAGTTATAGACGGGAAAGCGAAAGGTATTATTGCCCGAAATCTTGAAACCGGAGAACTCGAACGTCATATTGCAGATGCTGTGGTTTTAGCTTCAGGAGGTTACGGAAAAGTATATTATCTTTCTACACTTGCCATGGGCTGTAATAGTTCAGCAATTTGGCGGGCACATAAAAAAGGCGCTTATATGGCAGGTGTAAGCTGGATTCAGTTTCACCCTACTTCGCTTCCGCAACATGGAGAAAATCAATCAAAACTTACCTTAATGTCAGAATCGCTTCGTAACGACGGGCGAATTTGGGTGCCAAAAGCCGCCGCAGACGACAGAAACCCAAATACAATTCCTGAAGAAGAAAGAGATTATTATTTAGAACGTAAATATCCTTCTTTTGGCAATCTGGCTCCACGCGATATTTCGTCAAGAGCGGCAAAAGAACAAATTGATGCCGGACATGGCGTTGGACCAATGAAAAATGCTATTTATCTTGATTTTTCGGATGCCATTAAAACCCAGGGAAAAGATAATATTGAAGCTAAATACAGTAATCTTTTTGCGATGTACGAAAAAATTACAGGGATCAATGCTTACAAAGAACCCATGTTAATATCTCCATCGGCACATTTTACAATGGGCGGACTTTGGGTAGATTATGAATTAATGACTACAATTCCGGGTTTATTTGCTTTGGGAGAAGCAAACTTTGCTGATCATGGCGCAAATCGACTGGGTGCCAACTCATTGCTTCAGGCTTGTGTAGATGGCTATTTTATTGCTCCTTACACGATTCCGAATTATCTGGCAGGAGAATTAAATGCTCCTAAAAATACAATTGCCCATCCTGCTTTTGATGAAGCCGAAAAAGCTGTAAGAGCACAATTAGATAAATTCCTGAACAGTAAAGGAACACTTTCAACAGATCACTTTCATAAAAAAATAGGACGATTGCTTTATGAAAAATGTGGACTTTCGAGAAGTAAGGAAAAACTCGAAGAAGCGTTAGATGAAATCAAACTTCTAAAAACTTCTTTTGAAAAAGACTTGCTCATAACAGGAGATGATACTTTAAACAGTGAACTTGAAAAAGCCGGACGCATTGCTGATTATATCGAATTGGCTGCACTAATGTGCCATGACGCTCTGCAAAGAGAAGAATCCTGTGGTGCCCATTTTAGAGAAGAATATCAAACTCCGGATGGTGAGGCTGTTCGAAATGATGCTGATTTTTGTTACGTATCGGCTTGGGAATGGAAAGGCGCTGCACAAAAACCTGAATTACACAAAGAACCGCTCGTATTCGAATCGGTTGAACTGGCAGTTAGAAGTTACAAATAATCAAAAGCTTAAGAATATGAAACTATATCTTAAAATATGGCGACAACTCAATACTTCTTCTAAAGGAGAAATGGTAAACTACGAAATTGACGGGGTTTCTGAACATATGTCTTTTCTGGAAATGCTCGATCTTTTGAACGAATCGCTCATTCAGAAAAAAGAACGTGTCATTGAATTTGATCATGATTGCAGAGAAGGTATTTGCGGACAATGTGGCGTTATGATTGACGGAAGAGCTCACGGACCATTAAAGAACACAACAACATGCCAGCTTCATATGCGGAGTTTTAAAGATGGAGATACTATTTATATTGAACCCTTTCGTGCAAAAGCATTTCCTATTTTAAGAGATTTAAAAATTGATCGTTCTGCTTTTGATTCTATTATTGAATCCGGAGGTTTTATTGGCGCTTCAACTGGTCAGGCACCGGAAGCAAATAGTATTCCTATCTCTTACGAAACTGCTGAAGCTTCTTTTGATGCTGCGGCTTGTATTGGTTGTGGTGCTTGCGTGGCAACTTGTAAAAATGCCAGTGCTGCCTTGTTTGTTGGTGCTAAAATAACACACTTGGCTTTACTTCCGCAAGGAAAAATAGAAGCATCAAAACGGGTTTTAACAATGGTTCAGCAAATGGATGCTGAAGGTTTTGGAAATTGTTCTGATACAAGGGCATGCGAAATCGAATGTCCGCAAGGAATTTCTATCCTTTCGATCGCCAAAATGAATGCGGAATATACTAAGGCTTTGATTTTTAGAAAGTGATTTGTACTTAAAAAAAAGAATCTAGCAAAGTCGAAAAGTCGCAAAGTTTTGAATAGACTCCAGCTTTAGCTGGAGTTTAATAAAGGTCATTGGAAAGGCTTTAGCCAAATGTCGTTTTTTGGCTAAAGCCTTTTTCTATAATTATTATAATTACTAGTCAATAGACACTAATCGCTACTCTTTTTTATAGAACTTATCCTGCCCAACCTGATAAATTCTTTTAAACCCTGTTACTACACCATTTTCAGAAACAATTTGTATACGGAAATCATCTATTCCATCCAGCAGAAATAAATCCTGATCCAAAGGAATCAGTAATAAAGTTGCTATATTATTCCATTTGTAATACAAATTGTTGTTTTCAAATTTCAGTTCGACTTTCCCATACTTTCCTTGGTAAGATTTTAAAATTTCATCAGTAACACTTGCCTTTTTTTGTCTGTTTTTAATGATAGGAATATACCAATCGAGATTGTTTTCTAAATCTTTGCTTTTTGATGAAAGCTTTTGCAAAGCCAGTATATGAGATGTATTTATAGCTTCTTCGCTTTTGCACAAAACATCGGGCATCACGCCTTTTCCTTCAAAATCTGTATTTGTAATAGGGTCGTTGACTTCTCCAAAAGGGATATTTACAAAAAAACCATTTGGTAATACCTTTCTATCAATTGGATGCGCACCTCCAGCCGTTCTTTCACCAACTATAGTAACACGTTTTAAATTTTGAAGCGAGTAACTCATCCATTCAGCAGCAGAAAAAGTAGTGTTGCTTGTCAAAATATAAATATCAACATCCTCCATACGTTTTCCTGGTACAGACGGTAATAACCACATTTCTCTTTCGACTTTTTTTCTGTTTTTTTCGGTATAATAATATTTATAAAGAGGTAACTCTTTCCCTGAATAAAAATAACTGCTTAAAAACTGTCCCATCTCCATAGCCCCTCCATTATTTTGGCGTAAATCGATAATTAGCGCATCTGTACTGCTTAAAAATTGCATCGCCGATGCTGCAGTTTCACTTGCTATTGCAGGATCTTCAAAATAATCGAACTTTAGATAGCCTATATTTCCTTCTAAAATTCGTGTTTGTTGAAAACCGAAATTTTTCTTTTTAGCTTCTGCTAATTCCTCGGCCTTAATTTTTTTCTGTACCTCTTTATTCTCTTTTCTTAGATGATTTTCCGTCCATTCCGGATCATACACAACTCCAAAATGTAAATCTTTGCTAGCCTCTATAAGATCTGAGCTTAGTTTACCCGCAAATTCATTTAGTTTTACAATATCTCTGTAAACACCTTTTTTATATTTCTCATTCAGTTTCTTTTTAATCTCTCCAACTGCATTTGGTCGTATATAAAACTCCTCAAGTTGTTTGGTCAGCGAATCGATAATTTGTTTTTTACTTAATTCAGTAAGATTATGTTCTTCTTTTATATCATTTTGTGCAACCGAAATCATTGATATTGACAGCAATAGTAAAGTTAAAAGGTGTTTCATATTTACGAAGTTTTACAGTTTGAAATTATTTTGTGGAGGATTTTGTCCAGTAATTCGATTTCATCAAGCGATAATCCGTTAAGAGCTGTTTTGCGGTTAAGTTTAAAAACAGGTGCCAATAAGACAATTGTTTTTTTACCTTTTTCAGTTATGATCAGTTTAGATTTCCTTTTATCTAATTCATCCGTTTCTCTGGTCAAGTAATCTTTTTTAACCATTAACTCAATTATCCTTGTAACCGATGCATTATCCTTAAATATTAATTTTGCAATATCTATCTGAGAAATCGTCGTATTATCATTTAGAATAATAAGTACTAAACATTGATCAACTGTAATGTCATCTGCGATCTTCTGTATATTCCTTTGGCAAATTTTCCGATATTCTTTAATGGTCTGTTCTATGGTATATAAAACTGTTCCTGTTGGGGTTTTCTGAATCATATTAAACTCTTTATCTTTAAATGTATTTGATATGTCAAATATAATTATTTATTTGATATATCAAGTATATTTAAATTAATTATATAAAATTAGCGCATACAAATAAACCCGACAGGTTTTAAAAACTTGTCGGGTATTGTTTTTTTGTTATTTCAACGAGAATTTCGCGCAAAATCGCAAAGACGCTAAGGTTAAAAACTTAAAAAAGAAAAACTTTGTGCCTTAGCGTCTTCGTGGTAAACCACAAAGTAAGCTAAACAGCAAAATAAGGCGTCAATATATCTTCAAAATTATATAATCCTTTTTGTTTGTGTTCTAAGTTCTCAGCTACAAAAACAACTCCATTTCCAAAAGCTTCTCTTGAAATCGATTCATGAATTAAACGTACTGTTTGATATGGGAATCCAAATATAACTTCATGTTTTCCAACGATTCCTCCTGCCCTGACTGAATTGATGTTTTCTTTATCGATATCTAAAGCTTCGGCAATTTTTACAGCTGTTCCGGAAGTTCCTTGTTTTGTTTTAAAATGCTCCTCATTGACTTCAATATCAACCCACGGTGCAATTTTCTTTAAAAACTTAGCCGCAAAAAGTAGATAATTCACCCCAAGTGTAATATTTGGAGACCAAAATACAGTCGTTTTATGTGCTAATTTCTTTAATAACTGCAATTCTTTATCTTTATAATGGGAAATTGCTGAGATAATTTTAATGTTTCTGCTTGCAGCAAGTTCACCATAAGTATAAATACCTTCATTAGACGAAAAATCGATAATCACATCAACTGGATGTTTATCCAGTAATTCTTCCATAGTAGTTTTAGAGCTTGAATAAATTAATCCGGGTTCGTCTGACTGAATTCCAAAAAATTCGGGAACAGATCTGTGTTCTAAAACAGTACTTTGTCTTAAAACCCATTCTAAACAAAATTTTTTATTTTCAAGTAGTATTGATGCTACTGATTTTCCAGTCTTTCCAAATCCGATTAATCCTATTTTCATAATTTATTTTTTATTGAGCAGAAAGCCCGTTAGCGAAAATTGGCATTTTATGAAGCTAATGCCAAATCAAAAATTCAATTATTATCTAAGCTGATAATGATACTCTATTAGTAAAAATAGAAATATTATAACGGTCACACTAAAGATTATTGAGATTTGTAACAAAAAAGAACCTTGTTAATAGGAATAATAGTGTCAATTTCTCGAACCGAAGCATCAGAAAAAGATTTTTTTTCTATACGTTGAGGATTATACGTTAAGTTTAAAAAAAAAAAAAACTTCAAAACCTACATTTCAAGAAGTATTAGATAAGTAATTTGATGTTTCATATTGTAAAATTTTCTATTCATAATTTTAAATTATTATTCAATTCCAGTATTTTTTTAATTAAGATGCTTATATTTGCAACTAAGTTGCGTTAGTTAATAACCCACATATTCGCAATAAACAAAGGATTTCCAAAACAAGAATGAAAAAGAAAATTCTCCTAATTAATCTTTTTATGTCTTTAACCGTATTGTTCGCAATGCTGTTTCAGACGATACATTCTTACGAACACATTTACAAACAATTAACGGATAAACCTTGTGATCATCAATATGTTGATGGTCAAAAGCAAATAACACACACCCATTCTGTTGATAGTCATTGTCACGTTTGTCACTTTGCTTTTAGTACTTTTATTCCAAATTCATTTGAGACTTTATACTTTCATAAAGTAAATCCTGAAACATCTTATGTATACTTTTATACAAGAGATACATCTACATTTTTTAAAGGCAGCCTTTTTGCTCTTAGAGCACCTCCTGTCCTAATTTAGCTTACTACATTTTTATTTTCGAAAATTACTCCCTCTTACCTGTTCTCAATTGGTAAAAGGAAAATGACTGCATTTTCATTTGACGCATTCTATTCCCACAAGAAATCGTGTTGAAAAAGAGGCAAAATGTCATTCTTATTTTCAAATACTAATTAATTTCTTTCTACAGAAACAGTAGTAAACTATCCCTGTCCTCACAATTTAATTCTCTAACAGCGACTGTCACTACGACTATGACCGTCAATGCGACTGCGACTAAAAATTAATAATCATTCCAAATACATAAAAACTATGCTTATAGCTGAAAATCTGACCAAGAAATATGGCAATACTATCGCTTTAAATAAATTAAATCTAACCATTAATAAAGGCGAAATCTTTGCGCTTTTAGGTCAGAATGGTGCCGGAAAAACAACGACTATCAATCTTTTCTTAGGTTTTATAGAACCAACTGGCGGAGATCTCAAAATCAATGATATATCAGTTGTAGAAAATGCTCAGGAAACTAAAAAATATGTCGCGTATATTCCTGAAACAGTAATGTTATACCCCAATCTTACTGGTTTAGAAAACTTAAAATTCTTCTCTTCTCTTGCCGGATTTAAATATTCTAAAGGAGAACTGGCTTATTTTCTATCAAAAGCCGGTTTGCAGGTTGCCGCACATGATCAAAATCTTGGTGGATATTCTAAAGGAATGCGACAAAAAGTAGGTATTGCCATTGCAATTGCCAAAAAGGCAAAAGTACTGCTGCTTGATGAACCGACAAGCGGATTAGATCCAAAAGCTTCAAATGAATTCTCTCAAATTTTAAAAGAACTTTCCGCAGATGGAACTGCAATTTTAATGGCTACGCACGATATTTTCAGAGCAAGAGAAGTGGCTTCGCATATTGGCATCATGAAAGAAGGAAACTTAGTAACGGTAATCGAAGCTAACAAGATATCAGCAAATGAACTCGAGAATTTGTATTTACAAACAGTATAAAAGGAAGAATAATTCCATCCTCATTAAAATGAAACATATATATCCTTTTTTATTTTTAATAATTGGGACGCACTGCGTGAAATCTCAAACAATTAATAAAAAAACAACGGACACTATTACACAGGATTCCACTAAAATAGCAAAAAACGAATTGCAAACCGTAGAAATTGTTGGCCGTTCATCAAAAAAATACAATAGCGATTATTCATTTGCAGCCACAAAAACTGCAGCACTCAACAAAGATATTCCGCAATCAATATCGACAATAACAAAAGAATTAATTGCTGATAAAGGCGCATTTTATCTTGCCGATGCAGTAAAAATGGCAAGTGGCGTAATTCCGTCCAGTTACTACAATCAATACACAATTCGGGGCATTAGTCAAAACGAAGAAGGTCAGATTATCAACGGAATGCGAACACGTCAATATTATTTTCTACAGCCTTTGACTAATAATATCGAACGGATAGAAGTAATAAAAGGTCCGTCGAGTGCGACATTTTCATCTGTAGATCCTGGCGGGAGTATTAATCTTGTTACCAAAAAACCTTTGGCTGTTGATCGAAAGGAAATCAGTTTAAGTGTTGCAAGTTTTAGCACTTTACGTGGAACTTTGGATTTTACAGGACCCTTAAATGATTCTAAAACACTTTTGTACCGTGTAAACGGAGCGTATCAGGAAGCGAAATCGTTTCGTGATCTCGTTAGTAATAAATCGTTTTTGATTTCTCCTTCCTTCAGTTATATCCCAAATGAAAAAACCGCTATCAATACTGAATTGATTTTGAGCGATATGACAGGAATTCTGGACCGCGGTCAACCTATATTTGGTGCTGTTGCCGGAGTTACGAGCTTAAATAAAACACCAATAAGTTTGAATTTAGGTGCTCCTGGTGACTTTTTTAAATCGAAAGAAATGATTTTCACTACCAGTTTGGCTCATAAATTCAGCTCTAAAATTGGTTTTAATGCGCAGTACATGAAACAAACCTGGACAGAGAATCTTCAGGAACACAGAACAACAAATGGTTTTGCTGTTGATATGAACAATCAGCCGGTAACAAATTTAGCGATGATGCAATTTGTTCAACGCCAGCAATATTGGGACATTGACAATTTAAGTACGTATTTTAATTTCGATTTAAAAACCGGAAAAATCAGGCATAAATTATTGGCTGGCTATGATTTAAGCAGTTGGAACAAAACTAAAGGCGGAGGACAAAATGCTGCAAGAGGTTATTTACTAAAAGACGGAACTGTCGCTAGTGCTTTTGTTCCTGCAAATGCTGTAAATTATCAAACCACAACGATTGAAGGAGTAGTTTTGCCAAAACCAAACGTCAATTATTTTAATTTAAACAACCCAACTTACACCATAACAACTGCCAACGATTATACACTGAACGTCAGGAATGCATTACCATCAGCATTGACAACTACAAATGCTATATATATTCAGGATCAGGTTCAGTGGGAAAAATTTACTTTTTTACTGGGTGTGCGTAACGAATGGTTTGAGGACATTACCAATTACAAATCTAATAATGAAATAACGGTAAAAAAATCGGCTTTGTTGCCTCGTGTAGGTTTGACTTATGCCGTAAACAATGAAATTAATGTCTATACGACATATCTTGAAGGCTATCAGCCACAATCAAATACGGTGACCTTAATGCCGCAAACAGGAAGTTTATCTCCCGGAAGTTTGTTCGATCCTCTCAAAAGTAACTTGAAAGAAGTGGGTGTAAAAGCGACCTTCTTTAATAATTCGATGAGTTTTAATGCGGCAATCTACGAAATCAATCAGCGTAATATTTTAATGAATGCCAATGATCCGGCAAATCCTGATTTATTGGTAACCAGAGGTGCTGAAAGAAGCCGAGGTTTTGAGTGTGATCTGGCAGGTTATATCACGGCAGACTGGCAAATAAACGCTTCGTACAGTTATATTGACGCTCAAATTACCAACGATCGTGATGTGTCGTTAATTGGTGCCAGAAAACAAAATACGCCAAAAAACAGTGCCAATTTATGGACCCGTTATAATTTCAATTCTGATTCGTCTTTAAAAGATTTGGGCGTTGGTTTCGGGATGCAATATCAAAGCAGCAAAGTGCCTTGGTTTACAAGGGCTTTCACACTTCCTGATTTTATGATTTTTGATGCTGCATTGTATTACAAACCAAACAAAAGCAATATGCAAATTGCCCTAAATGCGGGTAATTTATTCAACAAAACCTATTGGTTAGGTGCTCAGAATTACTTGAGACTATTTCCGGGAGCTCCCAGAAATTTTAGCCTGACCGTAACTTATAAATTCTAATTGGGATGAAATCATTACATACTGAAGTTTTAATCGCCGGACATTTAAAGAATTCCGTTTTTAAGAATACGGCTGTCTTTATCATTACCCTTTTTATTGGGATTGTTTTACTTTATGCTGCGTTTTCTGGCTGGGAGAATTATACCAATCAAAACGAAACCAGCGAAAAATACCAACATGAATCCAGGGAAGACTGGCTTAAAAATCCTGACAAAAACCCGCACCGAATGGCGCATTACGGAAATTTTGCATTCAGAAAAAGTACACCTTTAAGTATTTTTGAATTTGGAATGGAACCGTTTTTTGGGAATGCCATTTTTCTGGAAGCGCACAAACAAAATACTGCCAATTTCTCTGAAGCCGGATTTTCGAACAGTCTGCTTCGGTTTGGTGAAATCAGTATTGCGATGGTTTTACAAATTTTATTGCCTTTATTGATCTTTTTCCTGGGATTTAATGCGGTCGCGGCCGAAAGTGAAAACGGAACTTTAAAACTGCTTTTGAGTCAGGGAATTAGCTGGAAACAATTATTAAGGGGTAAAATACTGGGAATCGTCAGCGTTATCATGCTTCTTTTTGTCCCAACCATTATTGTACTTGTTTTTATCTGGTTATTGCTTCAGAATTTCTCGATTTCTGCTGATGAAACCATTAAAATGTTTTTGTTTATTCTGTTTCATTTTATTTATCTGATTTTCTTTTGTGTGATTGCAGTTTTAGTTTCTACCACGAGCAAAACATCTAAAAAAGCTTTGATTTCATTGATTGGAATTTGGTTGGTTTTCACCATTATTCTCCCAAGAACCACGCAGGCAATTGGGGCATATATGTACGAAGCTCCCTCTAAAATTCAATTTCAGAGCGATATCGAAAAAGACATTCTAAAACAAGGAGATAGTCACAATCCAAATGATTTGCATTATAAAGCCATCAAAGATTCGCTTTTGAGTGTACACAAAGTCGATTCCGTACAAAAACTTCCTTTCAATTATTCAGGATTTATAATGAGCGAAGGCGAGAAAATAAGTTCTAAAATATACAATCAACATTTAGAAACCTTACTTCATGTCTATGAAAAACAAAACAGTTTTTCTAAGATGATTTCTCTTATAAATCCGTATATCGCAATCAAAAACCTATCGATGGGATTATCGAATACGGATTATGATTCATATATCGATTTCCAGAAACAAGCCGAAGCTTATCGCTATACTATGGCGCAAAAAATGAATGCATTGCAGGTAAAATACATTAGTAATAAAAAACCGGGACCAAACGACAAACCTTCGACTATTAATAAAGAACATTGGGCTGATGTAGCCGAATTTCATTATGAACCTAAAGGAATTTGGGACGTTTTAAAATCCGAAATTATCTCTGTAATTTCTATAACTCTCTGGATTATAATGCTGTTTATTGTTATTCGAATTGCAGCTAAAAACCTTAAAGCCATCTAATATGTTAGCATTACTTTTTAAAAATTTCATACGATCTAAGGGCACCAAAATTGGATTGCTATTTCTTTTAATCATTTGTTTTATAAGTCTTTTAATTGGACTGCAATTTCAGCAGAAACAACAAAATAATATTAAAGAAGCAGCAATTTATCAAAAGGAACACATTGCGAGAAATGCCGCTTTTCATAAAGATGAAATAGGACTCCTGCTCTATTACATCAAGTTCTCATTGGTAAATAAAACACTGCCCATAAACAGTTTGGCAATTGGTCAGCGCGATGTAAATCCGTCGATACAAAGTGTTACAATTCGGGGTCTGGAAGCTCAGAAATACGATGCCGAACTCAATAATCCTAATAATTTATTATCAGGAAATATGGATTTTAGTTTTGTACTGATTTATCTTTTTCCGCTTTTAATTATTGCATTCTCTTACAATTTGGTTTCGGAAGAAAAAGAAAGCGGTACCTGGAAAATTGTTGCAACACAAAGTCAAAACACTTTTTTATACATTCTGAAGTTATTCTACATCAGGATTCTAAGTCTTATTGCATTATTAACTATTGTACTTTTCGCCGCCGCATTGCTTCTGAATATTCCATTAAATTCGTTACTTTTTACTTTTTACGGGCTCGGAATTTTATACATTCTTTTTTGGTTTGCTATCAGTTTTTTCATTGTTTCATTACAGAAAAATTCAAACTTTAATGCTGTTATTTTATTGACAATCTGGCTATTTCTTATCATTATTTTACCTGCAACAATTAATACCTATATAGTAAATAAATATCCAATTCCCGAAGCTTTGGAATTGACCGTTAAACAGCGAAATGCCTATCATGAAAAATGGGATATGGATAAAAAAATTACAATGGATACATTCTATCAGCACTATCCGCAATTTGCGCATTATCCTTTGCCAAATACTGAATTTAGCTGGCTTTGGTATTATGCCATGCAACAAGCAGGTGATGATGATTCGGCACAACAATCTCATGAACTAGAGAACAAACTAAAACAAAGAAATCAAGCAAGTCAATTGATCGCGCAATTTATTCCTACTTTGCATACTCAGATTAAGTTGAACGAAATTGCCCAATCTGACTTAGAAAACCAGCTTTTGTTTTTGCAAGAAACGAAGCTATTTCACGAAAAAATGCGTTTGTATTTCTATCCAAAAATATTCGATAATGCAGATGTTAGCAAAGAAAACTGGTCGAAATTTAAAGTTCAAACATTTAACGATCCATCAAAAATAAACTTTGTAAAAGCATTCTTGCCTTTATTAATTTTAAATTTATTACTAATTGGCTTTGGATGGAGGAATTTTAATAGTAGAAATAATTTAAACTCGAAGTTTTTTTAACCGAAAAGCGCGCAAAGTTCGCAAAGCTATTTCAACATATAGCATTGCGAACTTTTATTTTTATAAAACCCTATAAAACAAGACTTTTTCGTGCTTTACGGTTAAAAAGACACTCAGGTTAAAAGTCTTATTACTTTATAAACTGAATAATAAACCCACCTTTAGGAGCTAGATTATGCTTCCAGTTTGAAGTTACAGGATAAGTCTGCACATTAAATTCCATTAATGGGTCTTTGCCTTCGGAGATAATCCTGAATTTCGAAAAGCCTTTGCTGTATTTTTTAAGATCTATTGCAACTGGCAATGCTGTATTAGTACCATTTATCCCTACGATGTAAGAAAGATTGTCTTTTTGACGCGCTAAAACTATTGCTTTACCCGGATCTGCAATCACATATTCTGTCTTATCCCAGGTAGCCGGCATTTCTTTTAATAAATTTTTAAGTGCATCAGGAAGTGAATTAAAAACCTCTTCTGAATCGGCAAAGTGGATAATACCTGATGTGTAAATCATAGCCATAGCCAACTCATGCGTTGCCGTGTTTAAACGCGTGTATTTTCTAAAAGTTAGCGCAAATGGTGTATAATCAGCAGGTCCTGCCACATTTCTTGTAAAGGGCAGTACTGTATTTTGTTCTGCTGCTTTCTCAGGAAATCTTGGTTCGTAAAAATAACTTTCTGTTCCTAAAATAGCTTCTGCCGTTACAAAATTTGGCCATGTTCTGTGCCATCCTCTTGGTACTGTTGTACCGTGCAGATTTACCAGTAAATGTTCTTTTGCTGCATCTTCAAAAACTCCCTGAAGTGCTGCTATAACTTCTTGTCTGTCTGAGCACCAAAAATCGATTTTAACCCCTTTTACTCCCATGTCAGCCAACTCCTTAAATCTCTTCTTTCTTTTTTCTGCATCATAATATTCTGCCGAATAACCCCACACCAATGGCTGAACTCCTTTTGATAAAGCATAATCAATAATTTTGCCTTCTTTATTGGCTTTTTCCCATCCTGCATCAAAAAGCGTATATCTAAAACCAAATGAAGCTGAAACATCTGTAAATTTATTATACATTTCAGGCGTAAAATCCTCAGGATGTGACCACCATGACCAGGCTGCTTTTCCCGGAACAATCCATGAAGCATCCGCGATTTTTGATGCCGGAGCCAAATCTGTAATCATGGTCGACAATAATATATCTCCCGCTTTATCTCCTATCATAATCACTCTCCACGGCATTGTCCATGGTAAATTTGACTCAGGATATGCGTTTTCTTTATCCGGTAAAGGCAACGTAAATTTCTCGTCTTTTTTTGCAAATGCTATGCTGTAAATTCCTCCCTTAGAGTCAGGTTGTAAATGACAACCCGGAAATGTTCCGTCTGCTCCTGATTCTGCAATTAAAACCCAGTTTTTAGTATCATTTACATTAAAAAGAGCCGGCATACACCAACCAACTGATTCATTTCGTGCCCCACTTATTGGATCGCCAGACTTTACATCAACATAAAAATCCTCATAACCGGGAGTATAATCTCCGGCTTTGTTGTAAGGCTGTAACCATCCTTTTGCATTTTGCTCAATATGAAATCCTGTCAATTCATTTTTAAGAACTCTGGATTGATTTTCTTTTTCAGTAAACTTATATCGAAAAGCAACCCCTTCTTCTCCCGCAATTAAATCTATGGTCATTAAAGCACCTTGTTTGTTTTTAAAGATTATGCTTTTACTTTTAAAAACGTGGTCAGCGACTTTATTATTAGCAACTTTAAGTTCATACTTTTCACGCTTTTCTTCAACAGGCGACACTTTTACAACTGATAAACCAGATGTAAAATCATTATTTTCGAAAGTTAGACCAAGCGGAGAATCTAAAATTATCTTTTTATCGCGACGCGTAACTTCATAAGACAACTTTCCATCTTTAGCTAACGACAATTCAATTTTGTTTAGATTGTCCTTAGACTTTAGAAAAAGTCCTTCATTTTGTGCTTTACTGCTGACCTGTACAAAAAACATTGCAGGTATCAGTAAAATTAAAGATCGATTAATAAACATTTTTTTCATTTATATGGTTTTTAGAGATTAGTTTCAATTTTATTAGTTCGCAAAGTTTTTTAGCCAAAAATTGCACGAATGAGCACGAATTAATTTGTGAAAATTTGTGAAATTAGTGGCTAAAAAAATCTTTTTTATCTGTGTAATCTGTGGCATGTTTTTTTAATTTTTAACATCAAAAGCATACGTAATCGTTTCATTATAAACCTGCCCCGCTTCGAATATAGTATTAGGAAATTGCCTGTGATTGGGGCTATCCGGATAATATTGGCATTCTAAACAAAGTCCGTCAAAAGGTTCGTAAAACTTGCTATGTTCTCCGATAGTTGTACTGTTTAAAAAGTCTCCTGTGTATAATTGCACGCCGGGATATGATGTAAACACACGCATAATTCTTCCTGATTTTTCTTCGAATAATTCACATGTAAAATCAGAATGTATATTATCATTATTAAAGATGTAATAGATGTTAAGTCCACTATTATGCATAACATCTGCTAACTTGTAGTTTATAAACAAATAAGAATCCGCATTTATAATTTTTCCTGTCGGAATATAATCCTGAGAACTTTCTACTATACTTTTTGCCTTAATCGTAAGATTGTGCTGGTATATTTTTTCCTTACAAGCCGATAAATTAAAATAAGAATGATTGGTAAAATTTAACGGAGTTGGTTCATCGGCTAAAGCCAAATATTTAATTTTCAGTTCATTTTTATCCGTCCAGTTATACACGACTTTGGTCATTAGGTTTCCGGGAAAACCACCTTCTCCACTTTTACTTTCAAGTATAAAAATGACAGTATCTTCTTTTATTATAAAATCAAATACTTTGTTGTTAAATCCTGCCGACCCACTATGATTGTTGTTTTTTCCATCGTTTTTATCGAGATAATATGTTTCATTTTCAATAGAAAATTCGGCATTATTGATTCTGTTGGCAAAACGTCCAATTGTTGCACCTATATAAGAGGTATCTTTTAGATAATCTTCTAAAGTTGGAAATCCTAAAACTACATTCTCTTTAATTCCGTTTTTATCCGGCACTATTATGGACTTTACTATGGCACCATAATTAAGAAGCTCAACGTAGTTTCCGTGACTATTTGTAAGTTGAAATTTAAAGATTTCTTTTCCATTACAAACCCCAAAAGGTTCGTATGTAATCTTATTAATAGGATTCATATTGTTTAAAAAAAATGATTAAAAAAACACTATTTTTATAGTAACCCATTGAGCGTAATTTGTAAATATTCACTTAAACACATAGAAACATAGAATTTATGTGTAACAAAGAATACAAAAGGAAACACGTTTCTATCACACAGCCAACTTTGTGTCTTTTAAATAAGTGAAACGTCTTATTCTATTTAAGAAAAAATCTATGTTTCTATGTGTTAAAAATAATTACACCCAACGGGTTATAATAGTATTTCAAAAGTACCTTTGATTATTATCATCAAAATGGACATTTTTTTTAAAAGCATGGATTAAATTACGATATTTGAAAAATAGTATCATCAAAATGAAGAATGCATCACAAAAGGAAAAAATAAAAGTTAAAGAAGGTTTTTTAGGCCAACGCATGATTGTGATTCCTAAAAACATACTTTCAAGCATTAAGAAGAATGCTCTTATATCCAGTTTATATTTTACTGATATTGGTGTTTTCCCAAATGCAAGTCATCACTCGATGAAACGAAAACACGGAAGTAAACAATACATCCTGATTTATTGTTATAAAGGCGAAGGCATTATTAGTAAAGAAAATAAAACGATAACACTCAAAGCCAATACCTTCTATATTATACCGCCGGAAGTGGCACATGATTATTATGCTTTAAAACAAAATCCGTGGAGTATTTACTGGATCCACTTTACCGGACCACAAGCCCCACATTTTTATGAAAAATTCATCACTGAATATCCAGAAACGGCTCCACAATTATCACTCGAAGAAAGACGTATCGAACTTTTTGAAAACATACTAGATATTATGGAAGACGGTTATAGTGCCAGTAATCTTGAATATGCCAATCTCTCTTTGTGGCAATTACTGAATGCTTTTTTATATGAACGATTTTTTATCAAAAAAAACAGGATATTTTCAGAGGATAATACTATAGAGTCTGCTATTGACTATATGAAAAAGCATCTTGATTTGTCTTTAAAAATCAATGATGTAGCAACTTATTTTAATTACTCTTCATCACACTTTTTTACATTATTTAAGAAGCAAACAGGCTACTCTCCTATTCATTATTTCAACTATTTAAAAATGCAAAAAGCCTGTCAGTATCTAAGCTTTACCACTATGAGTATAAAGGAAATAAGCTTTGCACTGGGCTTTAATGATCCACTGTATTTTTCTCGTCTTTTCAAAAAAGTAATGAGTGCTTCGCCCATACAATATCGCACCGAATACAAGCAGTAACGCAATTGTTTTCGTATTTTAGTATATATGCCTAAAAAATCAGATTATAATCCATCTATTCAAAAAAAATATCCATAAATCAAAGGTTCCTATTCCGCTAATTTTACAAAAGCTATTAAAACCTTTTTATGAAAAACTATAATTATACCTTTTTACTATCAATTAGCCTTGTTGCAGCATTGGGTGGTCTACTCTTTGGATACGACTGGGTTGTAATAGGTGGTGCAAAACCATTTTACGAAATTTATTTTGGCATTTCAGATTCTCCCGCTTTACAAGGCTGGGCAATGAGCAGCGCGCTTGTTGGCTGTGTTGCGGGTGCCGCCGTTGCAGGAAAACTGGCCGATACTTATGGCAGACGCCCTATGTTAATCGTTGCCGCAGTATTATTCTCTATATCTGCACTTGGTACAGGAGCGTCAGAAACTTTTACGATATTCATCATCTGGCGCATTATTGGAGGAATCGGAATTGGGATCGCATCGACTATTTCCCCTTTATATATTGCCGAAATCGCGCCGCAGGAAACACGAGGGCTTTTTGTATCAATCAACCAACTTACTGTGGTTATTGGTATTCTTGCCGCACAAATTACCAATATGGTGATTACAGAGGTTATTCCGGCAGGTTATTCTCATGCCGAAATTTTGGCTTCATGGAATGGGCAAATGGGCTGGAGATGGATGTTTTGGGCAGGATTTTTTCCGGCAGTTCTCTTCTTTATCCTAATGTTTTTAATTCCTGAAAGTCCTAGATATCTGGCTAAAAAAGGAAATCATTCTACTGCTGAAGAAACACTTACTAAAATCGGTGGATTGGTCTATGCCAAAGATGCCATTGTAAAAATAAAAGAAACCTTCTCACACGAAACCGAGAAAACCGATTTCAGAATGTTGCTGGACAAAAAAGCTTTACCCATTCTAACAATCGGGATTGTGTTGGCAGCCTTCCAGCAATGGTGCGGTATTAATATCATTTTCAATTATGCGCAGGAAATCTTCGTTTCGGCGGGTTATAGTATCAATGATTTGTTCATGAATATTGTCATTACCGGAAGTATCAATCTTATTTTTACTTTGGTTGCGATGGGAACTGTAGACAAAATTGGCCGTAAAAAACTAATGCTTTTTGGTTCCGGTGCACTTGCCGTAATTTATGCTTTATTAGGATATTTTTATTATACCAATGTTACCGGATTGCCTTTATTATTATTGGTATTATTAGCCATTGCAATCTATGCAATGTCCCTTGCTCCAATAACATGGGTGATTTTATCTGAAATTTTTCCTAACAGAATCAGAGGTGTTGCGATGTCTGTAGCCACATTTGCGCTCTGGATCGCCTCTGCATTATTGGTGCAAACATTCCCTATTTTTAACGAATACTTAGGTACATCAGGCACTTTCTGGTTGTACGGTATTATCTGCGCCTTAGGATTTGTGTTTGTATTCAAAAAACTTCCTGAAACCAAAAACAAAAGTCTTGAAGAGATTGAGGAACTAATGGTTGCTGATAAAAAATCAAAGAATATTCAATAATTTAAATTTCATTACATCATGCAAAAAGTAAATGTTTGGAAGGAAAAAATAATCCTGCCAACCTATGAGGTGGGTAAACCTGAAAAAAATCCTGTATTTATTGAGAAAAGAGTGTATCAGGGAAGTAACGGATCTGTATATCCTTATCCGGTTATTGAAAAAATCGCAGACGAAAAAGTCGACAAAGAATATCAGGCCGTTTATCTTGAAAATGAGTTTGTTAAAATAATGATCTTACCTGAACTTGGCGGACGCGTTCATATGGCATATGATAAAACTAAAGAACGCCATTTTGTGTATTACAATCAGGTTGTAAAACCGGCTTTGGTAGGTCTTACAGGTCCGTGGATTTCTGGCGGAATCGAATTTAACTGGCCACAACACCACAGACCAACCACTTTTGATCCCGTTGATTTTAACATAGAAGAACACGAAGACGGAAGCGCAACGGTTTGGTGCAGCGAAGTCGAGCGCATGTTCAGAACCAAAGGTATGGCAGGTTTCCGTTTATATCCTGATAAAGCGTATCTGGAAATTAAAGCACAATTGTATAACAGAACTTCGTTTCCTCAAACATTTTTATGGTGGGCAAATCCTGCTGTGAAGGTAAATGACGATTATCAATCGGTTTTTCCGCCGGATGTAAATGCTGTTTTTGATCATGGAAAACGTGATGTATCGTCTTTCCCTATTGCAAAAGGAACGTATTATAAAGTAGATTATTCTCCGGGAACTGATATTTCGCGTTATAAAAACATCCCTGTTCCAACATCGTATATGGCAATTGCGTCTAAATATAATTTTGTGGGCGGATACGAAAATGATTCAAAAGGCGGATTATTGCACGTAGCCAATCATCATGTTTCGCCCGGAAAAAAACAATGGACTTGGGGTCACGGAGATTTTGGTCGTGCGTGGGATCGTAACCTTACCGACGAAGATGGTCCTTATATCGAATTAATGTGTGGCGTTTACACCGATAATCAGCCTGATTTCTCGTGGATTATGCCGGGGGAACAAAAGGATTTTACGCAGTATTTTATGCCGTATCGTGATCTAGGTATCGTGAAAAATGCGACTAAAAATGCAATGGTAAATCTCGAAAGCATCGATAATAAATTAGTGATTAAAGCTTATACAACGGGTGTTTATCCAAATACAACGGTTACTTTAAAGAATAACGATACTATTTTATTTCAAAAACAATATGATGCTTCTCCGTACAATTCATTCGAAGAAACTATTAATTTTGATACTACATCTTTAGAAGGATTATCGATTTCTGTAACCGATGGTGATAATAAAGTTTTGGTAGACTGGACGTACGAAGGACCAAATGAAGACGAAATCCCGGAAGCTGCAAAACCTGCCCTTGCTCCTGAAGATATCGAAAACAACGAACAATTGTTCCTGACCGCACAGCATCTTGAACAATACAGACACGCCACTTATAGTCCGATTCCCTATTACGAAGAAGCTATTAGACGTGATGCCGGAGATATTCGTTCGAATAATGCGATGGGGTTATGGTTGATGCGAAGAGCGAAGTTTGAAGAAGCCGAGCCTTATTTTAGAGCTGCTATAAAAACGCTCACCCAAAGAAACCCAAATCCGTATGAAGGCGAAGCTTATTTTAATTTAGGATTATGTCTTAAATATCAGAATAAAAATAAAGAAGCATACGACGCTTTCTACAAATCAACGTGGAATGCGGCCTGGCAAAATCAGGGTTATTTCTATGTTGCACAACTGGATGCATTAAATGGCGATTATGAATTGGCATTAACGCATATCAAAAAGGCAATTTCTAAAAATACCGAAGATCACAAAGCGTTACATTTGCAGGTTGCATTCCTTAGAAAATTAGGACAACAGGAAAAAGCTTTAAAACTGGCGAATACTTATCTTGAAAATGATTGTTTCAACTTCGGATTGCTTTATGAGAAATATCTTTTAAGCAATGACAAAAAAGAGTTGGATTATTTCAATTCATTGATCAGAAATAACATTCATACGTATATAGAATATGCCTTAGATTATGCTTTGGCTGGTTTATATAATCAAGCTATTGGTTTATTGAGTGAAGGTCTTAAGGACGAAGAAACCTACCCTATGGCGTGGTATTACGCAGGTTCTTTTTATGAAAAATTAAATGATTTAGGTCAAGCCGAAAAATGCTTCAAAATGGCGTCTCAGGCAAAACCAGATTACTGTTTCCCAAATCAGATTGAAGCTGCTTTATTACTTCAAAATGTAATTCAGAAACAAACCAATGACGCAAAAGCATTGTATTATTTAGGAAACTTTTGGTATGCTTCAAAATTTTATGATGATGCTATATCCTGTTGGGAACAATCTGTCGCTATCGATGATACTTTCCCAACTGTACATCGTAATTTGGCTTTGGCGTATTACAATAAATTAAACAATCCGGAAAAAGCACTCTCCAGTTTAGAAAAAGCATTTTCATTGGATTTACAAGATTCGAGAATTCTAATGGAATTGGATCAATTGTACAAACGTTTGAATAGAGATTTGGTTTTCAGACTGGCTTTCTTAGAAAAACATTTAGAATTGGTGATTCAGCGTGATGATGTTTACTTAGAAAGAGTGTCTTTGTACAACCTTTTAGGTAAACACGATAAAGCGCTAACCTTATTACAAAACCGAATTTTTCACCCGTGGGAAGGCGGTGAAGGAAAAGTAAGCGGGCAATATCTTACGAGTTTAACAGAAATTGCCAAACAACAAATCTCAGAAGGAAATTACGATAACGCAATCGAAAATCTGGAACAAGCTCAATTTTATCCTGATAATTTAGGCGAAGGAAAATTACCCGGAGCGCAGGAAAATGACATTCATTATTGGCTGGGTGTTGCTTTCGAAAAGAAAAACAACTTAGAACAAGCGAATAGTTGGTGGCATAAAGCAACTCAGGGATTAGACAAACCAACGGCTGCTATTTTCTATAACGATCAGCAACCGGATAAAATTTTCTATCAGGGATTGGCTTTCTTAAAATTAAACCAACAATCTGAAGCTGATAAACGTTTTGAGAAGTTAGTCGCTTACGCAAAAAAACATCTGAACGATCATGTTACCATCGATTATTTTGCTGTATCGCTTCCGGATCTTATGATTTGGGAAGATGATCTAGACAAACGTAATAAAATTCACTGTTTGTATATGCAGGGATTAGGACTTCTGGGTCTGGATAAAAAAGCAGAAGCTGAGGAAATTTTTGAAAGTGTTTTATCTGAAGAAAAAAGTCATTCAGGCGTTACGATTCATTTGTCTTTATTGAAGAATGAGGAATCAGTTTCTGTTTAAGTTAGTAGTTTAAATATGTAGTCCTGACAGGTTTTGAAAACTTTGGTTCTTCAGTAACAAAAAAAGGTTTGATGATTAATTTCATCAAACCTTTTTGTTTTTTTTATCATAATCTTGTCATCCTGAGAATTGAATATAGCACGCGGATCGCACTGATTCGCTTCACGAAAACGCGGATAAAAACGGATTTTTTTATTTTGCTCACAATGGATAAACACAATCTTCATCCTGAGGAACGAAGGATCACAATAGAAGATCGACAAAGATTCGCTCTATTTTTTGTGGAGTTTCTTGTGTGATCTCTCCTCTGTCGAGATGACAAGATTGTGTTAGCTTCTTGCGGAAGCAATTCAAATATTATACCTAACAGGTTTTAAAACAATAAAACTGACACAATCTTGTCATCTTGCGGAACGAAGGATCACACTATAAGATCGACAAAGATTGGCTCTTTTAGTTGCGGAGTTTCTTGTGTGATCTCTCCTCTGTCGAGATGACAAGATCATGTTAGCTTCTTGCGGAGGCAATTCAAGTATTAGACCTAGCAGGTTTTATACTAATACAATTTCCGCAATCTTGTCATGCTGAGGAACGAAGGATCACACCAGCAGATCGACAAAGATCAGCTCTTTTAGTTGTGGAGTTTCTTGTGTGATCTCTCCTCTGTCGAGATGACAAGATTGCTTTCTAATAATAAAATTAAAATCTGCGAAAACCCGTTCAACCCGCATAATCCGTGGGCAATTTTATAATTTTAAATCTAATTAACTGGTCTATCCTCTAATTTACTTCCCCTTTTTTTATTTGGTTTTGATCCCATAATAAATTCTAAAACTCCACCATTATCAATATCTGATTGATGAATAAAAGTTTTGGTATAGGTTTTACCATTCAATTTGGCACTTTGGATATAAATATTTTTATCAGAAACATTTTTTGCGATAACTTTAAATGTCTTTCCTCCTTTTAACTCAATAGAAGCTTCTTTAACTATTGGTGATCCAATAACATAAACACTACTCGCAGGATTAACAGGATAAAAACCAATAGCACTAAAGACATACCAAGCCGAAAGTTCTCCGCAATCATCATTACCGGAATAACCGGACGAAGTTGTGTTGTACATTTTCTTCAAAATCTCTGCGACATATTGCTGGGTTTTCCAAGGCTGACCTGCGTAATTATATAAATACGCAATATGATGACTTGGTTCGTTCCCGTGAGCATATTGTCCAATAAATCCTGAAGCATTGTCATTTACTTCTTCGGGTTTGTCTTCTAATGTAAAAAAAGCATCTAGTTTTTTGGTAAAAAGATGATCTCCTCCTACTAAATTTACTAATGCTTTTACGTCTTGTGGAACATACCAAAAGTATTGCCAACCATTTCCTTCTGTAAACGGATATCCTCCATTTGCGCCATATTTCAATGGATCGAAAGGACCAATCCAATTGCCTTTGTCATCTTTGGCCCTAAAGAAACCTATTTCCTTGTCATATAGATTTCTATAGAATTGAGAACGTTTTGTAAAATGATTGTAATCCTCCATTTTACCTAACTTCTTCGCTAATTCAGCCACACACCAATCGTCGTAAGCCATTTCAAGCGTCAATGAAACCGACTGTGATTTTAAGTTCTCAGGAATGTATCCGTACTTTTCCCAAATACCAAACGGAGATCCGGGATGTTCACGAGTTGCAGAATTTTTAACGGCTTCGAATGCCAAATCTAAATCAATGCCAGGTAAATTTTTCAGCACAGCATCAACCACGACCGGAATAGCATGATTGCCTATCATACAGTAATTTTCCTGTCCCCATAATTGCCATATTGGTAAATAACCAAAGACTTTGTAGTATTCCAACATACTATTTACAAAATCAATAGAACGTTCCGGCTGCAAAATGGTGTACAAAGGGTGCGCACCACGGTACGTATCCCACAAAGAGAATGTTGAATAATAGGGTTTTGATGATTTTCTGGTTGTAAAATCAGCTGATGGATAATCTCCGCTTACATCTGATAAAGTATTGGGCTGAATAAAAGTGTGATACAAAGCCGTATAAAAAATTTGTTTTTGTTCTGCTGTACCTTCAATTTTTATTTTACTGAGTTCTTTTTCCCAAACAGCATCAGCAGTATTTACAGTTCCATCAAAATCCCAGGCAGGAATTTCAGATTGTACATTCAGACGTGCATTTTCGATACTAGTTGCCGAGATACCCACTTTTACCAAAACTTCTTGTTGTTTTGAAGTATCAAAATCCAGTATCGCACGAATGGCATTCCCATTGACTATTCTGGGATTATCATAAACATTTCCGCCATCCGTAACATGATTACGAATTATAGGTTGTGAAAATTCGGCATGAAAAAACACCTTTCGCATTGGCGCCCAACCCGTAATAATGCGATAACCTTCGACCGTATGATCATTAGGAAATGACAATTGCGATGCAATAATGCGCGTATTCCAATCGGACTTTTTCATCGAATGATCCAGATCAATCACGATATGAGCTTCTTTGTTTTTAGGAAAACTGTATTTATGAAAACCTGCGTGTGTCGTTGCCGTAAGCTCGGCTTTTATCTGATAATCTAAAAGTTCGACACTGTAATAACCCGGTTTTGCAGTTTCTTTTTCATGAGAAAATTTAGATTGATACGCATTTTGTCCTGCTTCTTCTTTTACTATTGTACCACTAAAAGGCATTAACATCACGTCGAATAATTCAGCTACACCAGTTCCGCTTAAATGAGTGTGGCTGAAACCTGCAATCGTATTATCATTATAATTATAACCGCTTGCAACGCTCCAATCTGGTGTGTTACGGGTATCAGGACTCAATTGTACCATTCCAAACGGAACTGTTGCTCCGGGATAATTATTTCCTGAAAGTGGTGATCCATGAGCTGCTCCTGTACCTATAAACGGGTTTACGTGCGAGGTTATTTTTTCTGTGGTTTGCGCTCCCAGAACTATCGAACATAATAATGTTCCAAAGAGTATTATTTTAGTAAAATTCATGATTTAAGATGGGAATTTATGAAACATAATTTCATTTTTGCAATGTCATTAAATTAAGGAAATATCTATCCCTAAACTTTGGGACTTTGCCAAATAAATCTCGCGCAAAGTCGCAGAGTCGCAAAGAAAAATGTGTGTAAACTTGACGGCTTTACGGCTTGGCGCGATTTTTTTTAATCTTAATTGTCTAAAAAGTGTATTTTATAATTTTGTAGAAGTAACTTCTTTCATTTCTCCATTCACCTTCACTTTTACTTTTGTAGGTATAGGAGATAAAACTTCATACTTTGTTACTTTACCTTTTTCCCATTTGATGTTTATCGTAAAGTTTCCTTCGGCTTTTAGTCCTTTTACTTCACCTTCGTTTAACCAAGCATCCGGCATTGCAGGTAATAATTCAATAAACCCTGCATGACTTTGAATCAGCATTTCGCCAATTCCTGCTGCTGCTCCAAAATTACCATCAATTTGAAATGGTGGTCCTGCAGAAAGTAAATTAGGATATACACCTCCGCCTGGTCCGTAATTAATATTGGTATCGTGTGTTTGCCTAAGTATTGTCTTTAATAATTTGTAAGCTCTGTTTCCATCTTTTAAACGAGCCCAAAACAGCATTTTGTATGCAATTGACCAACTTGTTCCATCATCTCCTCTTACTTCAAGTGTTTTTTTAATTGCGTCAACCAATTCTGGTTTGTTTTCAGGAGTAATCAAAGATCCTGGGTATAAACCATATAAATGAGAAATATGACGGTGTTGAGGATCTTCTTCTTTATAATCTTTCAACCATTCCATAATTCTTCCGTCAGGACTAACAACTCCCGGGGGCGGTAATAATTTTAATTGTTTGTCTAGTTCAAGACTCAAATCATTATCTAAACCAAGTTTTTTAGAGGCGATTATCACGTTATTAAACAATTCGCGAATAATCTGATTGTCGATTGTAGGTCCCATACAAACATGAGATGCATCTCCGTTTGGTAACAAAAATGAGTTCTCCGGTGATACAGATGGCGATGTTACTAACCAGCCCGTTTCAGGATCTTTTACTAACATATTTTTATAAAATTGTGCAGCTCCTTTCAAAATAGGATAAATTTCAGCCAAATATGCCTGATCATTGGTGTACAAATAATGGCTCCACAAATTGTTGCACAACCAGCCTGAACCCGATTTTGTGATTCCCCATGAAGCACTTTCTCCCGGTTCTGTAAAACCCCAAACGTTTGTAATAACATGTGCTACCCAACCATCAGCATTGTAATAAGCTTTTGCTGTTTTTTCTCCATTTGGTACAAGATCTTTAGTCAAATCTTTTAATGGAAGATTCAATTCTGATAAATTGGCTGTTTCCAATGCCCAGTGATTCATCTGAACATTTACGTCTAAATGATAATCTGCGTTCCATGGCGTTTGTACATCTTTCGCCCATAATCCCTGCAAATTTGGAGGCAACAATCCTAGTCTAGTGCTGCTAATACTTAAATAACGTCCGTATTGATAAAATAAAACCGGAAGTCCCGTGTCTGAATCTGGCTGTTTTATAAAAGTATCTAAACGCTCATTTGTAGGCAATGTGTTTTTTGCCGTTTTTCCGATGTTCAGCACCACACGATTGAACAGCTTTTGATAATTTTCAATATGTTTTTTCTTCTGATCGGCATACTTTTTCTGCATTGCTGCATCCAGAATTTTATCTACAGATGATTCGAAGTTTTTATCTTTATAATCTGTTCCGGCAGAGATAAACAATATTACTTCGGTTGCGTTTTTTATTTCAATTGCGTTATTGGTATAGGATGCATTTCCATCAATTAGCTGCGATTTTATCTTAGCTTTATATTTCATTCCTTTTCCGTCAGTTCCGTTGTTTAACTGTCCTGTCATTACAAGAGAATTATCGGTACCGTTTACGGTTTTAAAACGCTCCGGACGGTCTAATTGAACAGTGAAATTCAATTTTCCTTTTTTGCTTGCTGTCAATCTTACAAAACCTGCATCATCTCCAAATCCTGTAAAATATTCACGTTTATACGTTACGCCGTCAATCGTAAACTGAGTTCCGGCAACTGCGGTTTGAATATCCAGATTCCTGCTGTAATTTACCGGTTTTGATTGGGTTTTGTAATCAAATTTCAGTGTCATATTTCCCAAAACCTGATATGCTCCAAATGGTACATCAGCTCCATTTCCGCTTCCTGAACCAGCTCCTGTGCATATAAAATGCTCATCGATCAGTTTTTGGGCTTCTTTGTTTTTATTGGCTAATAACAATTCTCTGATCTGAGGTAAAAAAGAATAGGCTTTATAATTGTTGGCATCTTGCGAAGATCCGCTCCACAAGGTAATTTCGTTCAGAACTAATTTTTCGGTTGTAACCCCGCCATCAGGCATGATACCTAGACGTCCATTTCCTAGTGGCAATGTTTCTTCCCATTGTGAGGCGGGTTTGTTGTACCACAATTCTAACGGATTGGTTTGCGAATAGCCTAAGAGAGGCAATAGTATAAAAAGCAGTGTTTTTAATTTTCTGATATTCATAATTGTCGTTTTTTATTGTTTTTATGCATCCTGTAAGGTTTTCACAACCTTGTAGGTTTAAAATTATGTTCTTAAGTCTTCATAATCATACCTAACAGGTTTTGGAAACCTGTTAGGATACAAATCTTATTATTTATTGTATGGAATTGCTTTTATTACTGGTTTTTCACCATTTTTCAAAAGTGTTTCATCAAATTCTACAGTTACTTCTTTGCTTTCTCCTTTTAGTAAAGTAAAATAACTATCGCTTATAATTGCCGGCAAAATCTGGGCTTCGGTTTTATCATTCAATACTTGTATGTGAACTCCAAAAGCAATCCCTGACGGACTTGAAACTTTTGATTTTATAACATATTTCCCATTTTGTTTTACCACTTTATTTGAAACATTTACGTTTGCTTTTGGGAGTTTATTCAAATCCGTAAAATTTTTCATGTTGATTCCTCTCCAATAAAAGTTTTCACTCACTAATTTGTTTTGGGCGTCTTTTAATTTTAATCTGATAAAATGTACCGGACTCAAATCTGATGTGTTGGCATCAGCACCAAAAACCTTGAAATCATACAGTGAATATCCCCAGCCTGAACCGCGTTTTATGCCTAACATTCTAACATAACGTGCTTTTACTTCATCAAAAGAAATGGTTTCCAGTCCTTGCTTTCCTTCTTTTATCACACTTGCATCTATCCAGTTTTTAGCGTCTGTGCTTACCTGAATTTTATATTCTTTCCCATATGCATTTTCCCAATTCAAAACTACTCGATTTACGGTGTATTCATTTTCAAGATCTACGTAAACCCATTCGTCATCTGTTGCTTTACTTGCCCAGCGGCTATTAGAATCTCCGTCTGTAATGTCTCTCGTATTTCCTCCATCTGTCGAAGAAGCTGTCGTATTTTTCTGGAAAGCAAGATCTTTTTGATTTGAATAAAACGGAATCACAAAACTTTCTGTCGCAGTATTCGAATACGAATCTACAATCGCATTTTGTTTGAATTTTGATACCGGTTTTCCATCCATATTATAAACTTCGGCCTCAGCTTTTAAATTCTTGAAATCAGTTCCTGTTGTATTGATTACTTTAACCGAATTATTTACCGAATTCCATTGAATGTGCATGGGCTCACAAGCTGATTTTACGCCCCAATACGCTCCTGTCAAGTCGTAATAATAATCATACGTCTGCCAAACCATACTAGGGTATGAAGACTGACTCATCCAGATCATAATCCCTGAAGCATCCTCCCACATATGATCCAACCAGCCTTCGTACATGGCTTTGTTGGTTTCGATATTTAGTAATTGGGCTTTTGAGGTATATTCTTCGAGATTATTTAGTTTTCCGTAACGTTCATTGATACTTTTATCATAATTATCCGGCGAAGCATTAAAGGCTTTTTCTCCAAAGAAATGTTTGTCCCACATCTCGTTTCTTGGCCACCAGTCTTTTTCAGGAATAAATTTCTTAAAACTTTCGATGTTTGGAAAAACGGCTGTACCAATTTCGGTTCTTAAACCCCAACTTGGTCCATCTCCCGTGCCCACGTAAGCTGCAGGATATTTTGTAAAATAAAACCTCGGATCTTTATTCCCCCAAAGTCCGCTACCGCTTAGGTTTCCTGTGTTGGAACAAGGCTGGTAATAACGATCATCATTATCAAAAGTTTTGATATTTTCAGCGATCCAGCCGTTAAGCGGAGGCTGTGGCAAACCTTCGTTATTACCACACCAAACTGCTATACTGGAGTGATTTCTAACACGTTTTATTTTCTCAATAACATTGCTGTTAAAAACGTGAATATCTAAGGGTAAGTTAGGATTTGCATTGAGCCAAAAATCATCCCAAACCATAATACCGTATTTATCGCAAGCCTGGTAAAATTCATCATCTGTAGTAGAACCTAACCAGTTACGGATGATATTATAATTCATTTCTTTATGGAGCTTCACTTTAAGATCGTATTCATCTCCTCTGCAACGAAGCATATATTCGCTCATTCCCCAGTTTCCTCCTTTAAGAAAAACGCGTTTTCCGTTGATCGAAACATGCAAAACGCCGCCTTCCGTATCGTAAGTGTATTTTTTGATTCCGAGGGTTATTTTTTGAGCATCTGAAACGACATCGCCTATTTTAAAAGTAAACTGACAGGTGTATAAATTAGGATCTCCGTAGCCATTTGGCCACCATAATTTAGGGTTCTGAATCGAAAGTTCAGGAAACTGTTCTTTGCTTAAATTTATACTGGTAATCCCATTAGCCTCTAAATTGATTTTTTTAGAAAAAGTAATGTTTCCCGGCATTATAACGCCTGTTAGGACTCCTTCCTGATTTTGTGCAGATGAGTTTTTAAGATCTACTTTTACTTCCAAATCGGCACGTGCGTTTGAAGGCAGATTAGTATGAATCCAAGGATCTGCAATGGTTATTTTGTTTGTATTAGTAAGATAAACATCATCTGTAATTCCTGAATTTAATCCCGGTACATAAGGCATCCAATCCCAGCCTGCGCTTGAAATATAAGTTGGACTTCCGTAATTATTCAAAGGTGTTTTTGGAATACTTACCAAAACTGCCAATACGTTTTTTTCTTTGCGATGTATCAATTTGGTAATATCAAATTTCCCACGTTGCATCATGCCGCTTAAAGTCGCCAGCTTTTTTCCGTTAAGGTAAATATCTCCTTCACGATTGATTCCTTCAAAATTAAGCCAGATAATATCTTTCGTAAAATTTTCAGGAATGCTAAATTCCGTGCGATACCAAAAACTGCGATCGTATTTTGCTTTATCAACCTGATAGATATTATCTCCAAAGTTGGGATCTTTCTCTAATCCGCTTACTACATATGAATTAAAAATTGTACCGGGAACAACAGCATTTACCCAATTTGTAGCTGCATAATTTGATGTAAGCATTTTAAGACTGTCCTGCCCTACTTCTACTTGTGGTTTGACTTTCCAAACAATATCAGTAGAGTTTAGACTCACTTTGTTTTGAGCATAAATACTAAATGATAAAATAGTAAAAACCAATAAAAATATATAAATCTGAATAGTGTTAAACTTCATATTGTTACTTGCTTGGTTTACGAATTGTAAACATTAAAAAATGAATGCCATTTTGGAATAAGTTTTTTCTAACAGAAAACTCCCTAAGTACTGTTATTACCTAAATCCAAAATGGCATTACAAATCAAAACTGTGACTAACCAAAATCACAAGACCAAAAAATAAAAAATTACATTAAAACTGTCTTAATTGATATTAATAACCTGGATTCTGATCAGCATCGCTTATGTCATCGTTTAGCTGAATCTCTACCAAAGGAATTGGATATCTAGTGTGGAATTCTGCAATGGTACCGCTTTCAGCAGTCCATTTGTTGCGTGCTTTTACGTACTGTACCAATTTTCCGGAACGAATAAGATCCATTCTTCTCCACCCTTCAAAAGCTAATTCGCGCATACGCTCATCAAGCATCTGCTCTTTAAATTGTTCTTTCGAAAGTCCGCTCCACTCCATTCCTGCAGGTAATGATCCTCCAAAACCACGTTTACGAACCTGATTTACAAATCCTTCTGCGTCAGGAGTATTTCCTAATTCATTCAAACACTCTGCATAGCAAAGCAATACATCTGAATAACGGATGTAAGGTTTATTTTTACCTGAATTCCAGAACGATTGTTTCCCATCGATACGAATATCCTCATACTTTTTTATGTGTGGATCTAGTTCATCTCCTCCAAAACCTGACGGAATTGTTGGTACAATACCTTTATAAGTAAAATCATAACGGATACTGGCATCTTTACGCTTATCACCAGATTCCCAAATTCCGCCGCTCGTTTTATCATTATAACAATACTTTGTAGGCAACAACAAATCGTATCCTCCAAAATAAGCGTACTGATCTATGTTTGCTAATGCTCTGGATCCTGTTTGCCATTGTATTTGGTTGTTATCCGGATAATCATTGGTAAACTGAAACTCATAAAGTGATTCTGAAGAATTAGCGTGATCTGGGCTAAAAACATCCGCATAAGTTGCTAACAGATTATATTTACCGGAATTTATAACCTTAGCAAATGCTTCTTTAGCCAGGGTATAATCGTGTGCACCAGATGCTTCAGGAGCATATAAGTATACTTTACCCAATAGTGCCTGTGCCAGATATTTTACAGGAAAAGATGGATTTTTTTGTGTAAGAGGTAAGTTTTCTTCAGCTACCTTAAGGTCATTTATAATAAAGGCATAGACATCTTTCAAAGGTTGTCTTCCGTGACCTAATTCTTTGCTATGTGTTTCATCAAGAATTGGGATTTCTCCCCAATACTGTGTTAACTCAAACATTATGGTAGCTCTAATAAAACTAGCTTCTCCTAATAATATTTTTCTTTTTTCAATATCAGCTTCTGTATTCTTGTTTAATGCAAATATGGCTTTTGCAGCAGTACTTACCACCGGCCAACGAGAATCCCATTGTTCTGCCAATGCGGTATTCTCTTTAGAAAGAAACCCATTATAATAATCTAATCCTGCTTGCCCGGGAGTAGTCATTACCTGAAGTGCACCTTGTTGTGTTTCATCTGTTCCTAATTGAAACATCAAGCCTCCCCTGTCTTTTTGTATATTTCTCCATGAGATATACATTCCTAAAACAATTGGGTCTATATTTTTTAATGTCGAAAAAGCCTGTTCTTCTGTAAGAGAAGTATTTGGATCCTGCTCTAAAAAATCTGAACAGGAAGCAAAAAGCATTACGAATGCCATTGCTGTTAAAATTTTTATTTTCATAATTGTATTTTTAATTATTGCCAAAACAATTGTTATAATGAAACATTCAAGCCTAAAACAAACATTCTTGAATTAGGATATGCATCTCCACCTTCCGGATCGTAACCTTTGTATTTTGTGATCGTAAATAAATTAGATCCTGTAACATACAGACGTAGATTTTGAAGATATACTTTTTCTAAAAACAGACTTGGTAAATTATAAGATAATGTAAGTGCATTCAAACGTAAGAAAGATGAATTCTGGATGGCCAGTGATGTTTCGTAAGTATTGAATCTTCCGCCACCATAATACGCTCTTGGCACATTTGTATTTGTATTTTCCGGTGTCCAACGATCTAAAAGATCTGTATGAGCAGCGCTCATTCCGCCTGAATTCATATAACTTTCGTAAGCTGAACTGATTTTTTTTCCTCCATAAGAGTAAGCAAATACAGCATTCAATCCAAAACCTCTGTAAGTAAAATCAGTTGCAAATCCTCCGTAAAAATCAGGATCTGTATTTCCTACTACATAGCGGTCATTATCATCGATTTTACCATCTTTGTTTCTGTCAACCGGAACAAGATCCCCAGGTTTAACTGTTCTTCCTCCAAAATCAATTTTACTGATTTCAGCCATATCAGCTGTTTGAGCAATTTTATCAAACTGATAAACGTAAATAGAATTGATTGATTTACCCACAAATAAATTTCCTTCTCTTTGAATTTCGACACCAGTCCAACCGCCCTTTTTGTAAATTACATCTGCTCCGCCATATAATTTTGTAATTTTATTTTTAGCAGATGAAATATTTCCTGAAACATCCCAACTCAAATCATTTTGTTTTAAGATTTTATAAGTGGCACCAAATTCAATTCCTTTATTTACCATTGTACCAACATTATCTATCATATTCTTGAATCCGGTAACGGTTGATAATGTTCTTTCCATTAATAAATTATCATTTGTTGTATTAAAATAATCTACAGTTATAGACAATCTATTATTCGCCGAGGCAAAGTCTAAACCTAAATCAAATTGCTTTTGTTTTTCCCACTGTAAATCAGGATTTCCCAAACGACCATCTGATCTTAATATTGCTGTTCCATTAGTATATTGTGGTCTGTATTGACTCACATATGCATAATTAGGAATGTTTTGGTTACCTGCAATACCGTAACTTGCACGAAGTTTTAATAATTTGATAGCTTCTACAGATTGTAAAAATTCTTTAGCAACATCCCAGCCTAAAGCCACAGAAGGGAAAGTTCCCCACTTATTGTTACCTCCAAAACGAGAAGAACCATCTAAACGTGTTGTAACGGTTGCGAAATATTTTTTATCGTAAGAATAATTTAATCTTCCTGTATATGACATTAATGTTGTCGTTATAAAATCAGATTTAAGTGTGAAATTATTTTTTTGCGAAGCACCATCCAAATACATATAAGTAAAATCATCAGATGCAAATCCTCTTGCAGTAACTTCAGAGTTGTTATTTGTGTTTTTTTGAATTGAGAAAGCTCCAAGCGCATTTAAATCATGTTTACCAATTGTTTTATTATAGGTTACCGTATTGTCCCATTGGTAGTTTAACTCACTATATCTATAGTGATTTGCTTCTCCGCTTGCAGAATTTCTTATCGATTGTCCTGTATCTGATGGATAATATTTAAAGTTAGCCTGATCAAGAACATCTACAGAAAAAGTAGTCCTGAAATTTAATCCTTCAGCTGCTTTAATATTTACGTAATTACTTGACATCAAGCGGTTCTTTGTACTATTATCATCTATAGTTAAACTTCTTATAGGATTGTAAGCATCTGAATTTAAAGCATCTCCGTATTTCAAATACGTTGCATTAGGATCAATTGGCAATAAAGGATTCGCTCCTAAAGCATTAGGAAAAGCACTATCATTAATGTAAGTAGCTTTGCTATTTGAAAAAGTAGTATTTGTACCTACCTGCAACCATGTTTTTACATCTTGTGTCAGGTTGATTTTACCATTATATCTTTTAAAGGAAGAATTTTTAAGTAAACCATCCTGATCAGCATAACTGAAACTCATAAAGTAGGAACCTTTGTCTCCGCCTCCAGAAAATGAAAGATTATAATTCGTCTGTACACCTGTACGCTTGATCTCATCTAACCAATTATAACTTTTACCATTTCTATAAGAGTCTAATTCATAAGGAGCAAATACCTTAGAACCGTCAGATTTAATTTGGTTGATATAAGCAGCACGATCTCCTGTTGGGTTCTGATCCATGTATTGATTCGCAAAAGCGTCAACTCTAAGATCAAATAATTGCTGACCGTTCATCAATGGTAACATTTTACTAAACTCAGACAATCCAACCCAGGTATCAAAGTTTACTTTACCTTCTCCTTTTGTTCCTTTTTTGGTCGTAATTACAACAACTCCGTTTGCTCCTCTGGCTCCGTAAATAGCTGTAGAAGATGCATCCTTTAAAATATCAACGTTAGCAATATCATTCGGGTTGATCGATTCGAATCCACCTTCTATAATAAGACCATCGACTACAAATATTGGCTTTGTACCATATTGTATCGAGTTATTTCCTCTAATTTTAATATCACCACTATCTCCGGGTTTACCACTTTGTGTTACATAAACCCCAGCCGCACGTCCTTGCAATGCCTGTACAACGTTGGCCGTTGGTGTTTCAGTCAATTTATCGCCCGAAACATTTCCCACAGCACCCGTAAGATCGCTACGTTTTACCTTTGCACCTACAATAACAATTTCATTTAGTTCCTGTGAGCTTGGTTTTAATGCAACATTTACAACTGCATTATTGGCAGAAACACTTTGTGAATTGAATCCAATAAAACTAAATTCTAAAGAAGATCCTGATTTAACATTTGTAATTTTGTAACTTCCGTCAATATCAGTTACGGTTGAGTTTTGTGTGCCTTTTACAAGTACTGTGGCACCGGGCAGTGGTAAATTTTCATTATCTGTAACTTTACCGGTGATGGTTTGGGAATAAAGTGTACCGGCGGACATCATAACTACTAAGAAGCATAAGTATCTTATTGCAATTCTCATAATGATTTGGTTTTTAGTTAATAAAATCTTTTGTTTGGTTTTTTGAATATTGAGCATTTAAAATATGAGAAAACGAATTGACTTATACTATACTATACTACAACATTACAAACATACAAATATTTTCATAACATCCAAATTTATGTTTTAGGAAATTGATATTTTTTTCGAGTTTTTTTTTCGGCTTTAGTATAAATTTTAAACTTTAAAAAGAAAAAAATAAATAAACCAAGGAATAAATAGAGAAATCTCAGGCATAAATAAGCACCATCTCTTATAAAAAAGTGATAATGAAGATTATCTCGTAATTCAAAACTTACAAATTACATTTTGCACAATGTTAAGCAAAACACAAAAAAAACAGCGATAAAAGCCTCAAAACCATTCTTAATAATCTGACAAAGAGACTAATTTGTGAATTTTAGCACATAATTTTTAATGTATTTAACACTTTATAATACGCTACAATATCTTTCTGTTACCAAAAAATTAAACTTTTATCTTATAAAAGACAATATTTAGGAACGCTGCCATACCTATGCATCCCAGAAATAAGAGAGATTATTTATCGCCGAAGAATTTTATGCTGTTAAACCCGACAGGTTTTAAAACCCTGTCGGGTTTGTATTGAACACAAAAAAAGACGCAAAAGCATCTCTACAAGAAAACCTTTATCGCCGAAGATTTTTACGCTCTTAAACCCGACAGGTTTTAAAATCCTGTTGGGGTTGTACCGAACAAAAAAAGACGTACAAAAAACTGTACGTCTCTACAAGAAAACCTTTTGTTCCTTTATCCCTTTGCTCCTCTGATCCTTTCCTAAGCTATTCCCCATTTCGAAAACAAAACGAATATACTTATCATACCTATCAACAATGCGCCAAAATACCAGTAACGGTTTTTCCATGGAGACAGTTTAACAGATTCAAGTTTGATTTCGGTATAATGATAATTAGGATAAAACTTAGAAACTGCCAACATACATATTGTAGTGAAAACAAATAATATTGCGAGCATATGCAAATAATGCAACTGAATATTCAATATATAATTAAAGATGATGTAACTAAATATAAAAAATATCATTCCGATTTTAGCGGCTTGCGGCGGGACTTTTTTCGAAACAAAACCAACCAGAATAATAGTAAAAATTGGCAGACAAAACATTCCGCCAAGCTGTTGCAGATAAGTATAAAAACCTGCTTTACTAAACATTATAAAAGGCGCCGAAAACATGGCCAAAGCAGAAACAATGATCTCGAATTTACGTCCTGTATATACCAAATGTTTCTCTGTAACTTCTTTGTTTCTTTTCTCTAACCAGGGTTTATAAAGGTTAAGGACAAAAAGTGTACTACTACTGTTCAATCCTGCATTAAAAGTACTAATTGCTGCTCCTAAAACAACGGCAGCAGTTAATCCAATCATAATAGCCGGCAATGTATCTTTTACAACCAAAGGAAAAACCTCAGCAGTGTTTTCAAGATTTTTATAAAGGTGAACGCCTATCAATCCGGGAATATTAATAATAAAAGGACAAAGCAATTTGCCTAGACAAGCTAATCCCATGCCTTTTTGACTGTGTGATAAACTTTTTGCCGAAAGCGCTTGCTGAACGATAAACTGTTCCATTCCCCAATAATAAAGGTTCATTATAAACATACCTGTAAAAATGGTACTCAAAGGAATTTCATCATGAGCGCCTCCAATAGCATTTAAGTGCTCTGTATTTTGAGAAAGCAAAATATGGAATCCTTTTGACCAATCGCCATTGCCTAAAAATTTAAATCCGAAGTATGGAAAAGCAATTCCAATCGTCAATAATCCAACACTTAAAATAGTATCACTTATAGAGATCGCCCTTAATCCTCCCAGAACTGAATATGCACATCCTGTCAGGCCAATAACCCAAACCATAATCCAGATATTTTGCCAATAGGTTAATTGCAAAGGCAGTAAAAAATTGAACATTCCGGTAAGAGCAACTGCACCACCATATAAAACGGCTGGCAATAAATTTACTATATAACTGCACAGGAATACAATTGACACCAGTTTTTTGGTCGAATTATCGTAACGTTTTCCCAGATAATCGGGAATTGTCATGGCTCCGGTACGAAAATAAATAGGCAAAAAGAACTCCGCCACAAGCAACATCGCAAACACAGAGCTTACGCCCCATGCTATAACGCTCATATTGTTGGTGTATATGGATTCGTTTTCGCCTATAAATTGATTTGCACTAATATTACTTAATAATAGTGCTCCTCCTACTATAAAAAAATTGTTATTATGATCTGCAAAAAAAAGCCCGTTCGTGGTTTGTACTTTTTTTGTGCGTGTTTTTAAAGCTGAAAATAAGGCTATAAAACCGGTAATTAGTAAAAAACTAACAATGGACAATACACTCATAAACTACAACGAATTTCTATCAACTAAAATGGTTGGAATAATCTCCTGAATTTTTTTACGGTTCAGAACAAAATTAGCTGCTTTTTTTCCCATTTCAGAGAAATCAGTTGAGAATGTGGTAACGCCATCAAAGATGATTTCTTTTACGATATCATCATTGTGGGATATAAAACCAATATCTGAACCTATTTTGAGTCCTTTTATTTTGGAGTCTTTGAGCATTTCCCAAAGCTCGAGATTGTGAATCGTAAAATATACTTTTCCTTTCTCCAGAGAACCGGACACATACTCTTCTTTTATAACACCTTTGATATCATAATCCTTCATGAATCTTTTAAACGAATTTAAGATTTCATCAGGCTCTGCAGACGATGGTTTGAAAAAGAAAATGATTTCGTCGTACTTTTTAATTTTATCTTTAAGCTGCACAAAAGCATTGTAAGACGAATCTCCAAACTCTTGTGCAACATAATTGTAATCTTCATCTGTTTCTATAAAACGGTCTACCAGTAATACTCTGTTGGTAGGCAATTGTTTTAAAACAGCCGGCGTTTTTTTACTCGGAATTGGAGCAATAACAAACATTCCGTATTTTCCTTTTATATTCTGAACAATACTTTCGAACGTATCAAAATTATTATGGTGAAAAAAGATATCCAACTGAATATTTTTTCCAAGACCTTTTCTGAAATTCTCATAAAACGTTTCCTGAAAAATATCAAATGCAAATATCAGCAATGCGACTTTTAATTCTTGTTTCACATCATTGGTAGCAACAAAATACCCTAATCGGTTTTTAGATTCGATTATGCCTCTATGAACAAGTTCTTTATAAGCCTTCGCAATGGTTTCTCTCGCAAACCCCAACTCGTTTATAAAAGTATTTACAGACGGAAGTAAATCTCCTTTGGTTACTACTTTTTCATCAATAGAATTAATTATTCCCTGAACCAATTGTTCATGTTTAGAGAAGGAATTTATAGATTCAAGATTTTTTATCTGCTGAATAATTTGCTTCATAAAACGTTTTTAATAGGTATTTATTTAGAAATGATAATACAAATATATACTAATGTTTGAGATTTAGGCCTTTGTAATTTTTAAAACAACACTTGTATTCGAAGAATTCACATTTGGATTAATTCCAACCTGCATTAAAAAATCACCTGAATAAGTTGCAGTCTCTACAACTGGCTTTTTATCCGGATATACGTTGATTTCTTCTACTTTATAATTTTGTCCTGCTTGTAATCCTTTTAGTTTTATCGGAAGATGTGTTCCCGCTTCGTATCTAGAATTAACTGAATAACCAAATACTACTGCTTCGTTACCATTTTTATTTACAAACATCACTGCTGCTGCATCATTACCAAGAGGATTTTGCAAACGATATTGATCTCCTTGCCAGATGGTGTTGCTCAATGCACCATAATTTTTAATCGCTAGTTGAACAAAAGCCAAATCTTTTTCATTCAGGTCTTTCACTACAATATCAAAACCTAATCTTCCCATCATCGCAACATCTGTACGGTATTTTATGGGTTGTTTTCCCCAATCTGTTACGTGTGCAGCAATGGTCAAAGCAGGATAGAAATAAGAGTATTCCCATTGCATAAATACGCGCTCCAGAGGATCTGTATTATCACTTGGCCAGAACTCCGTAAAGTATTTTAATGCTGCATAATCCACTCTTCCTCCACCACCGGAGCATAACATCATAGGTACTTTAGGATATTTGGCACGAATACGTTCCAAAACATTATACAATCCCGTTACATAATCTGTATAAAAATTATTTTGTTTGTCTTTTAGATTGCTCGAGTACGCATTGTAAATTACTGCATTACAATCCCATTTGATATAGGCTAATTCCGGATTTTCGGTAAAAAGATTGTCCACAATTCCATAAACAAAATCCTGTACTTTTGGGTTTGATAAATCCAATACCAATTGGTTACGGAAATAATGTTCTGCTCTTCCTGGTTGTTTGATAACCCATTCCGGATGTTTTTTGTACAAATCACTCGCTGGACTTACCATTTCAGGCTCGATCCAGATTCCGAATTTTACCTGATTGTCTTTGGCTGTTTTTACCAAAGTTCCAATTCCGTTTGGTAATTTCTTTTTGTTTACATCCCAATCTCCAAGAGCTGCATCGTCATTATTACGAGGATAATTATTTCCGAACCATCCGTCGTCTAATAAAAACATATCAACGCCCAGTTTTTTACTATCAGCAATAAGTACTTTTAGTTTATCTTCATCAAAGTTAAAATAAGTAGCTTCCCAGTTGTTCAGCAATGTCAAACGACTTCCTTTTCCGTCTAAAATTTTATAATTCCTTGACCAGTCGTGCAAATTACGACTTGCATTTCCTCTTCCTTTAGAAGATAATGTATACCAAAATTTAGGCGTTGTAAATACTGTGTTTTTTGCCAAAGAATAAGCTGCCGCTGCATTATTAATCCCTGAAATAACACGAAGATTATTCAATGGATCCAATTCTAAATCTGTACGGAAATTTCCTGACCATTCTAAACCTGCAAACAAAACTTTCCCCTCATCCTCGGTTGCCGGTTTATCCAGAGAAACCATAAAAACCGACGGCTGAAACAAATTGGCACGCGATCCTAATTTAGAATCCAATACTTTGATACCGTGAGTCAGTTTTGTTTCTTCAGGCTGCATTTCTTTTACCCAGTCTCCGTGATATTGATTCAGATAAAAGTTGTTGTATCCTTTCAGATACAAATTAGCCGAAGCATATTTGTTCAAAGTAATGTTACTTTTCTCTGTGTGTTTAATTGTTGTCCATTGCTCGATAACATCAGTATCATAGTAGGACTGAATAAACATATGAACCTCAACCGGATATACATTATCTTTTAATGTAATTTCTGTTTGAGAAACCCCTGTACTTATTGTTGTTGTTTTATGCTCTACATATAATAAATCCAATGAATTATTTCCGTCAGCATGCGTTACTGCAATTGCCGGCTCCAGTAAGTTTTTAGAACCCGATGGTGTATAAGCTGCATTATAAATCCCCGAATAATCTACTCCCTGTTTGAACTGAGCTTGTATTTTTACGTACTCAAAATCATTTGCCAGTTTTTCTCCTAAATAAATGGTGTTCAATTCTTTTCCGGGAGTTACCTGCAAAACAAGCGCATTACTTTTTGTTTTTACTGAGATAATTTGTTGCGCCGTAACCGGGCTGCAATAACTCGCCAGCATAAAAAATGCTATCCCAAAAGATTGCCTTAAAGTGGTAATATGTTTTTTCATTTTTACTATATTTTTATTTCTATTTCTTTTCTTGTGTAATTCCTGCCCAAATATCTGTTCTAAACGATGATGCCGGTAATCCTGATGCATTCGTTAAATTCCCAATAGGATTATCAGCCCAATTGTAGCGAACAGACACCGGATTTGGTACTTCCTGAGAATATACCTCAACTTTTCCCTTGACTACTTTAGCATCTGCCCAATAAAATTTCTGGTCTGATCCTGCTATACTAAATCCTTTAAGTGCATCGTCTCGCGCTTTTATATTTTTATTAAAGTCAAAATCTATTGTAGCTGTATTTCCTTTTATGCTATAGGATTTATACAATGGTCCGGAATAATCAATTTTGGTATTGTATACTTTTGCCAAAGCTATACTGGCCAAACGACCTCCAACATCTTGTTTGTTTTTTGGATGAATATCTTCTCCGTTCCCAATATCAGTTGTAACCGCCATTCCGGTGTTTGGCAACTTTAAAGCCTTAAACTGTGCTTCTCTCAACTCTGCCCAATCTGACTCTCCCGGTTCTTGTTTTTGTTGTTTGTAATTGGCTAACTGAACAAAGAAAAAAGGCAAATTTTTATCTTTAAATTTATCCCTCCAATCGTTTATCAACAACTGAAATAACTTTTGATATTGGTATGCTCTTTCTGCATTGCTTTCTCCCTGATACCAGATTACTCCTTTTATTTTATAATCTGTCAAAGGTGCGATCATTGCGTTGTATATGGCGCTTGGTCTGTTTTGGCCTTGAGCCAAATACGGTTTAGCAGGCAAATTTTTACTATCTGCACCAATATTATATTTCCAGTCTCCGGCTAACGAAATGGTTTCTTTTTCTGATTTTGCAGCAAAGTTTTCGTCTCCGTAAATTCCACCATTTCCTGATCCGTCAAAAACCCTGATGGTTATGGTGTTTTCGCCTTTTCTTAGAAATTGAGAGGGGATTGTGTAATGACGTTTTACATTATATCCCTTGGTTTCACCAATATAATTTCCGTTTACCCAAATCATATCATCATCATCTGCATAATAACTGATGATCAGGTCTTTTTTTATACTATTTTCTGAAAGTGTTACCTTTTTTCTAAACCAAACAATACCATCAAAATTGCCTAATCCGTTGCTGTCAAAAAATGAAGGCAATGTCATTGTTTTCCAGGATGAATCATCAAAATTGGGTGTTGCCCAAATTATTTTTCCAGTCTCAAATCCTTGATCTGAACCTCTTAATTTCATTTCCCAATCCTCCATATCAGCATTATACTTTTTTAATAATGCTGCTGCATCAACCTCCGATTTCATTGCCTGAATTTCGGTATCAAAATCATGAATAGTGGTTAACGCTCCGGAACTTGTCCATGCTTCAATTAGTGTTCCTCCCCAGGAAGAATGAATTAACCCTATTGGGATATTTTTTTCTTTGTAAATCTTTCTGGCAAAAAAATAAGCCGTTGCGCTAAAATCAGCTACGGTTTCAGGGCTGCAAACATTCCATCCGCCGTGTTGTACTTTTAGTGTATTTAATGGTAGCGTACTTTCTATATGTTCGGCCTGTAATAATCGTATTTGAGGATAATTGGCATTGGATATTTCTTCTTTATAATGATCAATTTTTCCCCAGCCTTTTAATGGCATTTCCATATTACTCTGTCCGGAACACAACCAAACTTCGCCAATCAAAACATTCTTTAGCGTTTTAATCGTTCCGTCATTTATGGTAATCGTATAAGGTCCTCCATAAATTGGGGTTTTCAAAACTACATTCCATTTGCCGTTCACTACTTTGCCTGTATATGATTTTTTATCCCAGGAAGTTTTAATGTTTACTGATTTTGCGTCGCTTTCTCCCCAAAACGGAACTGCACTTTTTTGTTGCAGCACCATATTATCGGTAAAGAATGACGGCAATATTACCGCAGCATTGGCTGTATTGAATGCACTAAAGAGTACCCATACAAGTATCGCTTTTCTTAAGAGGTATTTATTCATGCCGGTAATTTATTTTACAATTTTAAATAAACGAGCATCTTTAGCCCCAAGACTTAGATTTATAGTGTTGTTTTTTACTTCAATATTTTCTGCAGTAAAAACATCGTGTAATTTATAATTTCCGTTTTTTATGCCTAATCGTTCTAAAGGAAGCGCATATGTTTTACTCGTATTTCCGTAATTCAAAATACTGATGTACCAATCGTTACCTATTTTTTGTTCAAAAACTTCAGTAGTCAACTTTCCTGTGTTCCCTTCTACCGGACGGAACGCTACACCATTTTCTACAATCTTAAGTATTTCTTTATTCTGAAGCCATTCTTTTGCGCGTTTGCTCCAGATTCCGTCTTTGCTATAATCGTCACCCGTAATTAAAGTTCCTGTAATAACGGACGAAATTAATCTCGCACGGTTCTCTCCTTCTGTAACATCAGCAAAAACAACGTGATCTGCATCTATATAATCGTATGAATACGTTTGCCACCAACCGTAGTTTACACTATTTAAGGTATATTGTGTTTGCTCGATTGTTTTCCAGGCATCACATGCAATACGGCGAATGTGCGCATAACGAGATGTAGCCATGTTTGGAGAAATTGCTGCATAAATAAGCATTTGGCCATCCAGCGCATTTACTAAATGTTCCATACCTACTTTATAAGCCCGCATTCCTGTAGTTACATTTTTATCATAAAACGAAGTCGATTCGGCAGCTGCGTGACCTAAAAAGTCGATTTTAATCATCTTAAAACCACACTCTATCAGTTTATTAATCACATAATCAACACGTTTAAGCGTTCCCGGATGTGTAGGATCTATCGCTCTCGCGCCATCAAAATCAAAATAAGTGTTTCCGGTTTTTGTCCACAATTCTCCAAACGTATAATCACTTCCTTCGGCTTTGCGGTTTGGGCCATCTTTCCATCCCCAATCTGTAAATGGCGCCCAGTATGCTCCCGGCTCTAAACCTTTCTTTTTGCAATAATCTGCAAATTCTTTTAGTTTACTAAAATCACCGGTAAAACCACCTTTAACCATATTGTCCCAAAACGAATCAAGATCAATATAAGCGGTATTGCCAACACGAAATTCCGGAACTGAATTAGCAAAGAAATCAGCCACTTTAGTCGTGTTCTCAAAATTAATTTTCTCCATCAAAACTCCCCAACTGTTCCAGCCTACCGGAGTTGGTTTGTCCCATGCAAAAACAAAAGGCTTTTCTACAATGCGATTTGTTTTCGCATATTGTTCCATACCGTTTCTCCAATCTGAATAGTATCCTACGAAAAATTTTGGAGAAGCAACTTTATCCGCTTTTACAATCCCGTGGGCAATACTATCACGCGTGTTCTCTTTTTCTGAATATCCTGCCCAGGCAGAAAACAAAGGTTGTTTGTTTTGATTGATCGTTTTTACGGCACTTTTCCAGATTGTATGTTCAAGAGAACCTACGATAAAACCGTTACGGGAAGTATTATTAAATATGATTCCAACTTCGGCACTTGTATTATAAGAAATGGTATCTAACTTTTTAGAGTTATAACTAATGAAGGCATCATTATCATAAGGAACAAAAACCGTTTGCAGATTTTCTATTTTGTCAAAAGCAATTTTTCCTAAATCTAATGGAGCAATATAGTTGGTTGCGATTTGTTGCCCGTTACCCAAAATTTCTAATTGAGTAATAAAATAGTCCTGATCGTTATACGTATAAAAACTCTGAACTACCGTCGCTTTACTTTTATCTTTATAAGTAAGCGTATATTTTAGACCTTTTCCTAAATCATCATTAAGAGTTTCTTTTGCAAAAACAGCTTTCGGATAAGAACTTATTGAAATTGTTTTACCATTTACAACTACTGAAGCTTTTGCTCCGCTAAATATAGTTTTGCCGGATTGACTTACTGCAATTGTTTTTTGTTTTGCATCATAAGTAATAGTACCGTTTTTGCCAAAAGTCATTTTGATATCATTTTGTGCAAAAGCCGGATTGCAAAAAAATGCCGTTAATAAAACGGACAGAAACAGGCTCTTTAGTAGGAAAGGATATTGTCTCATTCAATAAATTTTTAAGTTATTATACTATTCTATACTACAATGATACAAATTAAAATTTAGTTACCAATATTTGAGTATGAAATTTTTTACCTGATACATTATATAAGTACCTATTAAAGTTGTTTCGCACAATTTTTGTTTTTTAATAAAAATGCTTCACTATATAAGTTCATATTAAAATTGGTTCGTATAATTAAAATGGTTCTAACGTATAAGTTCATATTAGACTTCCTTATATGATTTTTACAATTCAAAAAAACATCGAGATTCTATAACTTATATGGTTCAAAAAACACACAGCAATACTAAACTTAATTATAACGTATAAAATAAAGGCATTTTTTACACTTATTCTGAATAATATTTTTTAAAACGATCTTTATTTAAATTTTATTTAGAATTAATATAAATAAACTTTTATATTTGCCGATTTCCAGGCAAAAAAGGTCTTTTGGATAAATTACCTATATTGCTTTCTAAAAAAGTGATCCTTTTATAATGAACAATACTACCAGTTTCGAATTACATCTTTTTGAATCTTTCAAAGAAGGAGACGAAACTGCTTTCACTTATTTTTACGACAAATACTTTCGCCGAATTACAGCGTTCAGCGTTCAGTTTATTTATGATAAAGACGAAGCTGAGAATTTTGCGCAAGAGGCATTTGTTCATTTATGGCAAAACAGAGAAACTGTTGAATCTGTAAATGGTATTCAATCCTTCCTGTATACTTATGCCAAATCGAAATGTCTGAATATGATCCGGCACAATAAGGTGAAAGATAAATTTAAAAGTGAGATTTTAAATCAGAAAGAAAGGGAACTGGATATCGAAATCTTAAATTCGGTTCAGTTTGATACTTTAGAATTAACGGAATTAGAACGTTTAATTCAGGAATCGATTAGTGAACTTCCTCCCAAAACCCGCGAGGTTTTTATAAAAAAACGTTACGAAGATAAAAAAAATGCAGAAATCGCCGAAGAAATGCAAGTGACCTTAAAAGCTGTAGAAGCCCATATGACAAAGGCTTTGAAGATTTTAAAAACGAAATTATCGGATTATTTATTTCTTATTTTTATCCTTATTTGTAATAATTAAAAATAAAAGGTAGGGTATTTTAATTCTGAAGTGTACTTACTACAGCGAGAAGTTTAAAAACTCAAATATGACATCAGAAATCATTTATAAATACCTTTCTAATGAAGCTTCAGAACAAGAAGTTCAAATTCTTTTTGAATGGATTGAAGCCTCGGAAGAAAATAAAAAGCATTTTATAACTTTAAAGAAAACCTGGGCGTTAACGGCACTTTCTGAAAATCTTTCAAGCGATAGTGTTCCTGTAGTTTTAATTCGACCAAAAAATAAAATAATTCATTATCTGAAATATGCCGCGGTATTTATTGTCCTGATCGGATTAAGCAAATTAGCGTTCAATTTGAATGAAAAAACAAAATCAGCAAAAGAAATTGTTTTAGAATTAGCTGATGGACGTTCTGAATATATTACGAAAGACAACCATACAAAATTGGTAAACGCTAAAGGCGATCTAATTGCTAAGAAGTTTCCAAACCAAATCATTTACTTTGGAAAAGTTCAGGATCAGCAATTGGTTTACAATACATTGAAAGTTCCTTACGGAAAAAGATTCAAATTGACGCTTTCAGACGGAACGGTGGTGAGTTTAAATTCAGGAACAACATTAAGATATCCGGAGCAATTTGGCATCAACGGAAAAAGAAATGTGTATTTAACCGGTGAAGCTTTTTTTGAAGTGGCCAAAGACAAAGAACATCCTTTTATTGTCAGCGCCAATCAGGTTGATGTTGAAGTTCTGGGAACAAAATTTAACGTTAGTGCGTATCCTGAAAACCCAACGGTCAACAGTACTCTGGTCGAAGGAAGTATTCAGATGTATGAAGTCGAAAACAAACAAAATGTTATTTTGTTAAAGCCTAACCAAATGGCAACCTGGCAAAACAACTCTAAAAAAATTACAACAAAAGAAGTTGATCCTGCTTTCTATTCTGCCTGGACAAAAGGTGAACTTGCTTTTAAAGACACTCCATTTTCTACCATCGCTAAAATAATTCAGCGTACTTACGACGTCGAAATTATCAATAAAAATACTGTTTTGGCCAGACAGAATTTTACCGGTACTATTAAAATTAGCGAATCCAGTGTCGAAAACATTTTAGAACTTCTAAAACGTGACACGCCTTTTAATTATTCCATTAAAGGAAATACAATAACCATTACCAACCTTCCATAACTAAATAAACATGACTTTTACGATACCCGATTTAAGGAAAATTCTATTTTTCCTAGCCCTGCTTTTATCCAGTTTCAAAGGTTTTTCTCAGAATAAAAGCATCACTTTACAGCTCAAAAACAAACCTATTAGTTTGATTATTAAAGCTATTGAAGAACAAACTGATTTTAGGATTATTTACAACGCCAGAAAAATAGATGCTGATCAGTTAGCAGATATTAATGTTCAGAATGCCACTTTAGAAATGGCGCTGACACAATTGTTAGCCGGTAAAAACATTTCGTTTTATATCCAGAAAAAACAGGTTTTATTAACGAACGCTGCTCCTGCTCCAACATCTACTATATCTTCTGATGAAAAAGAGAGATTCATTAGCGGAACAGTTTATAGTGCAAAAGACAAACAACCGCTTCCCGGAGCAACCATTCGCATAAAAGATACAGGAATGGGCGCTATAACTGATTTTAACGGGAAATTTGTTTATGAGTTAAAAGGGAATGATATTGCTAATACGATTCTTGAAGTTGGATTTTTAGGAATGGAATCTCAATCGCAAAAAACAAATGACAAAAAACAGTTTGTTTTTTATCTTAAAGAAGCGACGGACGAATTAAATCCTGTCGTAATTACTTCGTCTTACGGTACTACAAAACTAAAAGAGGAAATCGTTGGGAGTATTTCTACCCTATATGCCAAAGATATAGCCGTTGAGCAAGCTTCAGAAAGTGTCGATAAAATGATTACTGGTCAAATCGCCGGTGTATTGGTCGAAAATACTTCTGGTGTTGGTGGTCCGGTAAAAATTAATATTCGCGGACAGGGAACTTTATCTTCTTTTACCGGTGCACGAACGGGAACTTCAAGTCAGCCACTGATCATTATTGATGGCGTAATCATGGGAGAAGAGTACGGAATAGACAGCGCATATTTTAGCGGAAACGGAGATTTTACAGAAAGTTTTGGTAATCCGCTGATGAAAATCGCTCCCGAAAATATTGAAAGCATTTCAGTTCTTAAAGATGCAGCGGCTGTAGGTATTTACGGTGCTGACGGTGCAAATGGTGTTATTTTGATCACGACCAAAAAAGGAAAAAAAGGAAAAACACAATTTGGTTTCTCCAATCAGCTTGGGGTTTCATCAGCCATCAATCAGATTAAATATCTTAACGGAGAGCAATACAATGAGCTTAGGAACGAATTTGTAAAAAATACTACTCCGGGAGCCGTCCTGACTCCCTATAATGGTGTCAATACAGATTGGTTTGGTCTATTGAATCAATCAGGAATTTTCAATAAATATAATTTTAATGTTTCCGGCTCAACATCAAAAATTTCATATCGCACCAATATTAGCTATACAAAAATTGATGAACCGCAAATGGGTAACAATACCAAACAATTGAACGCGGGGATCAATTTAGGTTACAGTTCCGGTAAACTAGATATCAGCTTAATGCTTAATCCAAGTTATACTCAGAAGACTGCACCCAATATCTTTTATTCTTTTGCTTACCTGCCTACTCTTTCTCCTTATAATGAGGATGGATCGTACTCATTATTAGGCGTTAGTGGCATGATGAGAGGAAATCCGTTGGCAGCGATAGAGCAAAACAAAAATGAAGCAAAAACGTATGGCATTTTAGGTAGTTTAAGTCTTTCTTATAAACTAAGTAATGCTATAAAATTCTCTACGCTGTTTGGTATGGACTATACTGATAAAGATCAGGATCGATATTTTTCGGCTGAAAATGAAAGCGGTCAGTTTCCCGGAACTTTTGTTTTAGACGATACCACTTATAAAAGATGGGGGCGCCGACTTTTAAACCAAAGAAACACGACTAAATGGAACTGGCAAGGACAAGCTTTATTTAACAAACAGCTTACTAAAAATCATGCTATTGATGGTGTTGTTGGTTTTGAACTTTCTGAGGATAAAACTGATTTTGATTATCAGTCCGGAACTGGTTTTGTAAATCCTAATGTTATCAATCCGATCTTTAATGCTATAAAAGATGATAATCCATTAACTCCTGATGTGGATGAATCTACAAGTAATCAGGTAATTGGAAAGGAAATTAGTTATAACTCGCGAGTATCTTTATTTTCTCAGCTAAATTATAATTATAAAAAACGATATTATGTATTAGCCAATTTCCGTCGCGATCAAAGTTCTGTGTTCGGAGATGATACTGATGTGGCTAATAATGGCGGCCTTGGAGCCAGTTGGATTATTAGTAATGAAAACTTCCTTAATAACAATTCGTGGATTAACTTTTTAAAAATAAAAACGAGTTACGGTACAACAGGAAACTCGAGAATTGGTTCTTACCGATCAAAGGGTTTATACAATTATCAACAAAATAATTATAATGGCGGAACTGGTGCTACTCCGGGCTCTGCTCCAAATGGAAGGTTAAGCTGGGAAAAAAACACGAAGTTTAATGCCGGAATCGATTTTAATATCTTCAATCGCGTCGAGTTTTCTGTAGAATATTATCGTGATGACAAAAGTGATTTAATTACAACCCGAAATATTCCTACTGAAACCGGTTATAGTTCTATGTTGTTGAATGCGGCAAGCATGTACAATCAGGGGTTTGAATTTCAGACTAGAATTAAATGGATTACCAACACAAATTTTAAATGGACTACTTCTTTTAATATTTCTACCGTAGATAGTAAAGTAACTGATTTAAAAGGTTTAGGAAGCGAATTCTCTACAGCGGAACTTGCTTTGGCACAAAAAATTGGTTACAGCACTACCTCAGTCTGGGGAATAAAATGGGTGGGTGTTGATCCCGCTACCGGCAGAGACCTGGTTACTAAAAACGGACAGGTATATGACCTAGCCACTTATAAAACGCTATTTACAATAGCAGACTGGGAACCTATTGGCGACACGCAGGCTAAAGCATATGGTGGTTTCAATAATAGTTTTACCTTTTTCAGCAATTTAATTTTATCACTAAGAGGAGATTTCCAATTGGGTGGCGATTTCTTTGCATCTGATGCTATAATTGACAAATACTCGAATACATCCAACAGAAATCTTTCTGTAAATGCTGCTAATCACTGGAGAAATCCAGGAGATATTGTACCGTATTCAGCGGTAACAATTGTACCGGTTACGGCAAATTTAAGCAAGTATGTTTATGACGCTACTTATGTACGATTAAGCAACATTAATCTTAGTTATAATGTGCCTGTAAAAAATATTTTCTTGGATACACTTTCTGTTTTTGCAGATGCTACAAATGTGTTGTACTGGTACAAAGACAAAAGTCCGAAAGGAATGAACGGAATACGGGAGTTTAGCTACACTTATCCACAGGCAAGAACAATTTCACTTGGTGTAAATGCAAAATTTTAAGACGATGAATTATTTAAAATATATCACAATAGCTTTCCTGATTTTTACATTGCAAAGCTGCAGTGATTTTCTGGAGCAGGAACCCGGAACACAAACTTCTATAGACGAACTTCTACAAAATAAGGAAGGTGTCTTAATAGCTTTAAAAGGTCTTTATCGCAATGTAGAAGGTACGGTAAGAGAAGAACGTTTTTCTGTTTATTCTGATTTACAAGGCGGAAATATCAAATTTACACCCACTTCTTCAGGAAACAGTTTAGGACAGATTACACCGGGAGTTAATCTTAGGGAAGCATATTCTTTTGAAGATATGGCCGAGACAAGCAATTTTGCATCATTTTACAGTGGTAATTACAGCATTATTAATCAGGCTAACTTGATTTTAGAATATACGCCAAAGCTTAAAGATGCTACTGAAACCGAAAAAAAGCAGATACAAGCAGAAGCCTTAACCATTAGAGCTTATGCCCATTTTGTTTTATCACAGATTTATTGCCAGGATTATGAATACACGCCTGATGCTTCGCATTTAGGAATTGTCTATAATACTGAATCGATAAAATCGGGACTTAAATATCCTAAAAGGGAAACTCTTGCAAATACTTATTCCTTAATCATTACTGATTTAAAAACAGCCATAGAGAATTATTCTGAAACTGCTGCCATGGCGGGCCCCATTTATTCTTATTTCAATAAAAATAATGCAAAAGCGTTGCTGGCAAGAGTATATCTGTACAAAAAAGATTGGGCTAATGCCTATGAAACTGCAAATGACGTAATTGCAAATTCCGGATTTAAATTAGTAAATGCTACTGATTTAGTTTCCCAATGGGCACAGCCAGATCTTCCTGTTTCTGAAGCTTTGCTAGAATTTTCAGTATCAAAGGATTCAGAAAGTATCGTATCAACATCAATGTCAAATTATTTTGGTGTTACTTCAAGCACTTATGCCCATTATGTAGCTTCAAACGACCTTGTTGATCTTTATGAAAGTAATGATATAAGGAAACAATTATTTATTACTGTACATCTTCAGACTTTAGTAAACGGAGTTTTAACGGCTGTTCCGTACAATTTTACGCGTAAATTTCAGGATAATGCCGGATATGTGGCTTTTAGACTAAGTGAATTGTATTTAATTCGTGCCGAAGCTGCTCTCGAAAACAATCAGCCAGCACTTGCAATGGCCGATGTTAATACCATTCGTGCACGCGCCAATGCCGCTTTATTAACGAATACTGCCAACCTGAAAGAGGATATCTTTTTAGAAAGAAGAAAAGAACTTTGTTTTGAAGGGCATTTATTCTTTGATCTTGTTCGCAACCATAAAGGAATTACAAGAAATGATGGCTGTATTTCGACAAATTGCGGTATGGCTTATCCGTCTCTGAAATTCGTATTACCAATACCACAATCCAATATTAATCTTAATTCAAACTTACAACAAAATGAATCTTATTAAGATATTCAGCATATTTGGCATAGCATTGCTATTGGCATCATGCTCAAAAGACGATTATAAATTAGGTTCAAAAATAGATCCTTATTTAAGATTTAACTTCATGGTAAACACTAATCATGTTCCATTAGAATATCCGACAGTAAGCGGAATTCTAATCCCTCAATCTACTTACAAAAATAGTTCGGTAAAAACTTTGAAAATTCCGGTTGCTTTAACAGCTAATCCTTTAAAAGGTGCTGTAACGGCTCACTTCAGTGCAGTATCATCAACTGGTGATAACGATAGTTTTACAGTAAATCCGGTCAATCAGTTAGTCTTTGAAGGAAGCAAAGTAACGGATACTATTTTTGTTTCTTTTGATAAAAGATGGACTGCCAATCAAAGTATTACTTTAAAATTAGAAACTGTATCTGATCCGGAGATCAATATTGGAAATCTAAATTCAACTTATCCTAATGATTCCTTTAAGATTGATCTGGGAACCATTACTGCCAATTATACTTTTCCGGTTACTCAATATGTGATAAAAGGCGAAGTTGGCGAAACAATTGATTTTAAAATTAATTTCCCAAACGGATTTTTTCCTTCTGAAATAGAAAAGGCTGCTATTTTTAAATTTCAAAATGGTTTTGAATATTCTTTAACACATGATGATTATGGCGACAACAGAAGTTCAATAACCTATCATCTGACTCTTTTAGAGGATCTTCAGAATGACGATGCCCGTTACGAATCCAAAATAAGCTTAGTAAATATTCCGAATTACAATGCAACCGGAAACCTTAACCTGACGATTGTAAAACCAACAAAATCACCCAGAGATTTACAGGCATATCCAGCTTCAAAATTTACAGATCCTACAAATGCATTTTATTTGACCTACGGGGAACACTGGTTTAACAATAATGGCACTTGCACATGGCAGACCTTTAATGCTTTAACCTTTCCTGTTGTGGTTACTAAGGATAATGAAAATGCCATACTTTATAGCGACAAAGGAACAGCAAACCCTAATGACGATGTATATCACGATGCCTTTAAAATTGGTTTTAACGTTTCTACGGGGGCAAATACAGTAAACTCTTTTGGTTTAAAAAGATGGTTTTCTAACGAAAGCAACGCTGCGGCCGTATCTCCGGGATTTAATATTACTTCTGCTTTAGAGTTTTTCCCGGAAAACGGAAACAGCAAAACACAGGGAACGGTTCTGGTAATTCCGCAAGATTTAACGATTGGGTCTAGTGCATCAAACACCCATATTATTTCTATTTCAGGAGAAGGAACGTACAAGGAAATCAGTACAGGTTTATATGAAATTTCATTTGAATTAAAACTCACAAACGACAAACTCTTTGGAGGAACCGTTTCGACACAATATCGAATGTATAATAACCGTGTTTATCCAAAACCAACGGCTTTAAGTATTCCTTGTCCGAAAGAAGTTACGCTTTAAGTTTTTAGTCGCAGTCGCAGTCGCAGTCGCAGTCGCAGTCGCAGTCGCAGTCGCAGTCGCAGTCGCAGTCGCAGTCGCAGTCGCAGTCGCAGTCGCAGTCGCAGTCGCAGTCGCAGT
>NZ_JAMZNK010000033.1 GCF_027980145.1 Flavobacterium azizsancarii
AGATGCAACATCACTTTGCGAGAGTGCATTAAGACTGGAAGTTGCGGTAATAGTAACTGATCCGGGAACACCAAGTTTGGTAACTGCAGGAACACAGAATTTCTGTCAGTCCACTTCGCCAACTTTTGCAAGTATTCAGTTAAACGAATCTAATATCGTTTGGTATACTGCTTTAACTGGCGGAACGTTGATTCCTTCAACAACAGCTTTGACAAGTGGTACTTATTATGCGGCTATAAAAGATGCAACATCACTTTGCGAAAGTGCATTAAGACTGGAAGTTGCCGTAATAGTAACTGATCCTGGAACACCAAGTTTAGTAACTGCAGGAACTCAAAACTTCTGTCAGTCAACTGCGCCAACTTTTGCAAGTATTCAATTAAACGAATCTAATATCGTTTGGTATACTGCTTTAACTGGCGGAACGTTGATTCCTTCAACAACAGCTTTAACAAGTGGTACTTATTATGCAGCGATAAAAGATGCAACATCACTTTGCGAAAGTGCTGCAAGATTATTGGTAACCATTAGTGTTACAAATCCTGCAACACCTACAACTACATCATTTACGCAGCCTTTCTGTTCAGCAAGTAACCCAACGGTTGCGAGCATTCAGGTAAACGAAAGTAATGTGGTTTGGTACAGTGCACCAAATGGAGGAACTCCACTTGCACCAACTACAGCTTTAGTAAATGGAGATTATTATGCGGCATTAAAAGATGCAACAACTGGATGTGAAAGTAGTATCAGGCTAAAAGTTAGTGTTACTGTTGGAAGTTTAAATGCACCTACAACAAATAACACAGCTCAGAACTTCTGCTCAACTAGTGCTCCAACTATAGCAAGTATTCAGGTAAACGAAAGTAATGTAAGTTGGTTTAATAGTGCTATTGGAGGAACAGCGATTCCAACAGTAACACCTTTAACTTCGGGTACTTATTATGGAGAAATTACAGATTTAACAACAGGATGTAAAAGTGCAACTCGTTTACCGATTACAATTACAATTGTAAATCCAATGGCGACGCCAACGACGAATTCGCTAGCTCAAAACTTCTGTTCTGTAAATGCACCAAAAGTTTCGAATATTCAGGTAAACGAATCTAATGTAATTTGGTATAGCACTTCCACAGGAGGAACAGCAATTCCGTCAACGACAGCCTTAGCAAATGGTACTTATTATGGTGTTGTTTCGAGCGGTTCAGGTTGCGATAATTTGTTAAGATTAGAGGTGGTGGTGAATGTAAATACACCAATTTTAGTTACTACACCAAGAACATCACAAACATTTTGTCTGTCATCAACGCCAACAATTGAAGATATAGTTGTAAATGAAGCCAATATAGTGTGGTATACTTCAGCAAATGGCGGAACACCATTAGCAGCGAATACACCTCTTATAGCGACAACATATTATGCAGCAACACTTAACAGTACAAATAATGGCTGTGAAGGTGCTTCAAGATTAGGAGTAGCAGTTTCTTTTGATAATGATGCTCAGGTTCCGATCACGACAACAGATGATACACCATGTGTTTTCCAGGGAATCACTTATTCAATTGCCAACGGAAAATCAAATTATGTATGGTCAATTACCAACGGAACAATTACTTCCGGTGGAGGAAATGCAGATGGATCTGTAACAGTTTCTTGGTCTGATGTTGGACCGGGTAAAGTTGAGGTTGCTTATATCAATACATGTAATGAAAGATCAGTAAAATCATTAAATGTTACCGTAGCAACTTGTTCAGATCTAACGATAACCAACACAGTGAGTAATCCTAATCCTAATTTTGGTGATCAGATCACATTTACAGTAACGGTAAACAACATTGGTGAAGGTAATTTCATAAATACAATAGTTAGCGATTTATTACCAAGCGGATTTAATTTGGTAAGTGCAAATACAACTTTAGGTACATATGATTTATTAACTCAACTTTGGACAATTCCAACTTTAAATGCCGGACAAAGTGTAGTGCTTACAATTGTTGCCGAAGTATTGCCTAGTGGTAATTATACAAGTGTTGCAACAGTCGAAATTTCAACTCCTTTAGATGCTGATCCATCAAATAATTCGGCCTCAGTTACTGTTGAGCCAATTTGTTTGACAGTTTACAATGAGTTTACTCCAAACAACGACGGAGCTAACGATTTGTTTAGAATTGACTGTATCGAATCATATCCAAACAACGAGTTGAAAGTATATAACAGATATGGCTCATTAGTATATAGTAAACAACATTATGAAAATGATTGGGACGGAACCGCTAATGTATCCGGAGTTATTAATAGAGGAGATATGTTGCCTACAGGTACTTATTTTTATGTGATAACTATTGGAGATGGAACGGTTAAAAAAGGATGGTTATCTATAATGAGATAAGCAGCCGGTATTAATCATCTAATTAATTAAACTTAATAAGTATCGTTATGAAACTATATATAAAATCAGTAGAAACGTATTTCATTTTAATATGTTCGTTAATCACATTTTGTGCAAGTGCACAACAAGATCCGGAGTACACACAATATATGTACAACACAATGTCCGTAAATCCAGCTTATGCTGGATCTACGGGAACATTAGAAGCAACACTTTTACACCGTTCTCAATGGGTTGGAATTGATGGTGCTCCAGAAACACAATCGTTTTCTATTCACTCACCACTTCGAAACGAGAATATTGGTTTGGGATTAAGTGTCGTAAATGACAAAATTGGTCCATCAAACGAATTGTATCTCGACGGAAACTTTGCTTATTCAATCCCTTTAGGATATGATAAAAGACTGGCGTTTGGTCTTAAAGCAGGTATGAGAATGTTAAACATAGATTGGTCTAAAGGAAGATATTACAATAACAATGATGCTTTATTAAACCAAAACATAAATAATCAAATGAAGATTGCTGTTGGAGCAGGGGTTTACTATTATACAGATAAATGGTACGTAGGATTTTCGATTCCAAGCTTTATTCAAAATGATTATTATGACGACGTTCAGGAATCTATAGATTATGATCGTTTGCATTATTATTTAATGGGAGGTTATGTTTTTGATCTGAATCCTAATCTAAAATTCAAGCCAGCATTTTTAGTCAAAGCAGTAAATGGCGCACCACTTACTGCTGATATTTCGGCGAATTTTATGATTGCAGAAAAATTTGTAATAGGAGGTTCTTATCGAACAGATGATTCGGTAAGCATATTGGCCGGTTTTCAAATATCCAGAAGTTTTTATATCGGATATGCTTTTGATTACACCGTAAGTGATTTGAACAAGTACAATGATGGAACGCATGAAATTATCTTGCGTTACCAATTCATGAAAAACCAGAGTAAAATCAGATCTCCACGATTCTTCTAAATACAAAATCTATGAAAAAACTATATATCCTAAGTTTAGTCTTGAGCATTACCTTTGGTTTTGCTCAGACTAATTTAAAAAAGGCCGATGCATTGTTTAGAAATTATTCTTATGCAGATGCTTCTAAAGCCTATGAAGAATGTTTACAGAACATAAAGAATCCATCAGCACAAACAATTAAAAATGCAGCAGATTCTTATTATTTTATTTCTGATGCCAGAAATGCACTCAAATGGTACAAAAAATTATACGAGGTACAAGGCAATAATTTAACAGACATCTACTATCTGCGCTACATTCAATCTATGAAAGCAGTAATGGATTATGACGATGCAGACAGGATTACAAAAGAATATCTCAATAAAAAAGGAGATCAAAAAGAGATCAATCGATATGTTGCTCAAAAAAAACAATTAGACAGTTTAGCTAAAGCAAAGTCTCTTTATGAAATTAAAAATTTGGATATCAATACCAGTAAATCAGATTTTGGCGCGACTTTTTATTTAGATAAAATTGTATTTACATCAGCAAGAGATACAACAAGGTTTGGCGAGAAACTGTATAACTGGAACAACCAGCCTTTTTTAAATTTGTATGTTGCCGAAAGAAATCCTGCTGATGGAAGTTTGTTTAACGAAAAATTGTTTATCCCTAATGTCATGACCAAATATCATGAAGCAACAGCCAGTTTTGATGCCAGCGGAAAAACAATGTATTACTCATCTAATATAATCAAGAAAAACAAGCTTGTTATTGATGAAAATAAGATCAACAACTTTCAAATTCTTAAAGGTTCGTTAGTGAATGGGAAATTAGAAAATCCACAAAAAGTTTTCTTCGATAATGACGACTATTCTGTTGGACACCCTTCTTTAAGCGACGATGGCCGATGGCTTTTCTTTGCATCAGATATGCCGGGTGGTTATGGTGAAACGGATTTATATGTAGTAAAAATTGCAGAGGACGGGACAATGAGTTCTCCTCAAAATCTGGGACCAAAAATCAATACTATTGGCAATGACCTTTTTCCATTTTTCCGTAACGGAATACTTTATTTTTCTTCAGACGGGCATTACGGATTAGGAGATTTAGATGTATATGAAAGTACCTTTTTATCAGATGGAACTTTTTCGGCACCACGAAATTTAGGAGCACCAATAAATAGCAATAAAGACGATTTTACTTTTGTAATTGATAAAACAGGCACCTATGGTTATGTTTCTTCCAACAGAGCAGGAGGTAAAGGCGATGACGATATTTATTCTTTTACAAAAGCACTACCAACTTGTAATCAGAATATTTCAGGTAAAGCAACAGATAGAAAATCAAAATTACCATTGACAGATGTTACAGTTGTTGCTTACAACTCTTATAACGAGATTTTAGCAGAAACAAAAACAAATTTCGAAGGTAAATATGTAGTAACCGTTCCTTGTAATAAATCAGTTCGATTAGTCGCTACAAAAATGAATTACAGTAATGATGAAAAAACGGTAGAAACCACAAAGGAAAACGAAATAGACATTACCAATGTTGATTTTGAACTGAGTAACTACGATGATTTGGTAATTAAAAAGAAAGGAGTTGAAAAAGTAGATGTAAACCCAATTTATTTTGATTACAACAAACATGATATTACACCTGCAGCTGCTGAAGAACTGGCAAAAGTAGTTTTCATTATGCGAAAATTTCCTAATATCCGCATTAAAATAGAATCGCACACGGATTCCCGCGGAAAAGATTCCTATAACCTAAAACTTTCTGATGAAAGAGCCAAATCAACAAGAGATTATATTGTCTTGCAGGGAATCGACGCTTCAAGAATCGAAAGTGCAATAGGTTACGGTGAAAGCCGATTAATTAATAAATGTAAAAATGGCGTAAAATGTACTGAAGAAGAACATTTATTAAACAGACGCTCAGACTTTATCATTATTCAAAAGTAGTTTGAAAGTAATATTCTTATAATTTGGGGATTATTAGAATAAGGCATAAAACGAAGAGACCATTTGGAAGTTGGTTTTGTTTAATTCTTTTTAAGAATAATGGGCAAGAAGAAAATCAAGCTGCATCGTTTTGCAGCTTGATTTTTGATTTTATAAAAGTTTTGGTTTTTACTGTTTTTGAACAAAAATAATCCTAATTTTGATGTTCAGTTATTCTAAATCACAACCTCCAGTATTTTTATATTATATGAGTATTCAAGAAACCATTCAGACTTTAAGAGACGAACTTAATCAACACAATTACAACTATTATGTGTTAGATAATCCCACAATTTCTGATTATGACTTTGATATAAAACTAAAAGAACTTCAGGATTTAGAGAATAAACACCCTGAATTTTTTGATGAAAACTCACCAACACAAAGAGTAGGAGGAACCATAACGAAGAATTTTAAAACGATTGCACATCAATACAGAATGTATTCTTTAGATAATTCTTATTCTAAAGAAGATTTGCTCGATTGGGAAAACAGAATTCAGAAAGTGCTGGGTAATGTAGATTTACAATATACCTGCGAATTAAAATATGACGGAGCATCGATCAGTATTACCTACGAAAATGGTAAATTGGTACAAGCCTTGACCCGTGGAGATGGATTTCAGGGAGATGATGTTACCAATAATATTAAAACCATAAAATCGATCCCGTTACAATTAAAAGGAAATTACCCGGAGCGATTTGATATTCGAGGCGAAATTATATTGCCTTTTGCAGGTTTCGAAAAAATGAACCAGGAATTAATCGAAATAGGAGAAACACCTTATTCGAACCCAAGAAATACAGCATCCGGAAGTTTAAAATTACAAGACAGTGCCGAGGTCGCAAAACGTCCCTTAGAATGTTTATTGTATTTTGTAACCGGAAATAATTTGCCATTCTCATCTCAGTTTGAAGGTTTGGAATCTGCCAGAAAGTGGGGATTTAAAGTTCCTGGAGAAGCAAAATTGGTCAATAGCATGCAGGAAGTTTTTGACTTCATTGATTATTGGGACCTACACAGACATAATTTACCATATGAAACAGATGGAGTAGTTGTAAAAGTAAACAGCATACAGCATCAGGAAGAATTAGGGTATACCGCAAAATCACCACGTTGGGCAATAGCTTATAAATTCAAATCAGAACAAGTCTCTACCATTTTAAATTCGATCACTTATCAGGTTGGCCGTACCGGAGCAATAACGCCCGTAGCAAATTTGGCACCCGTACAATTGGCAGGAACGATTGTAAAAAGAGCCTCTTTGCACAATGCAGATCAAATAGAGAAATTAGATATCAGAATAAATGATACCGTTTTTGTTGAAAAAGGAGGAGAAATTATTCCAAAGATAATCGCCGTAGATTTAGAGAAACGTCCAGAAAATTCAGAACCAACCAAATACATCACACATTGCCCGGTTTGTGAAACCGAGTTGAAAAGAAATGAAGGAGAAGCCAACCATTATTGTCCTAATTTTTACGGATGTCCACCACAAATTATAGGCAGAATCCAGCATTATATTTCAAGAAAAGCAATGGATATTGAAGGTCTTGGCGGCGAAACAGTGGCATTGCTTTACAAGAACGGTTTAGTTCATAACTATGCTGATTTATATGAGTTGAAAGTAGAAGATATTTTGCACTTAGACAGAATGGCAAAAAAATCTGCTGAAAACTTAGTAAATGGTGTCGAGAAATCTAAAGAAATTCCGTTCGAAAGCGTTCTTTTTGCTTTAGGAATTCGTTTTGTTGGAGAAACAGTCGCTAAAAAATTAGCCAAGCATTATAAAAATATCGATGCACTAAGTCAGGCATCCCTAATGGATTTGATTCTGGTAGATGAAATAGGAGAACGAATCGCTAAAAGCGTAATAGAGTTCTTTGAAAATGAAGAAAATCAAAAAATTATTCAACGATTAAAAAGTTATGGAGTTCAGTTCGAGATTGTAGAAAAAGTCAATCCAAACGCTACAGACAAATTCATTGGAAAAACATTTGTAGTATCAGGAGTTTTTAGCCAGTTTTCAAGAGATGAGCTAAAGAAAACCATAGAAGATAATGGAGGTAAAGTAGGAAGTTCGATTTCAGCAAAAACTGATTTCGTAGTAGCCGGAGATAATATGGGACCTGCAAAATTAGAAAAAGCCAATAAATTAAATATTCCTATCTTGTCAGAAGAAGATTTTATAAACAAAATAAATGAAAGCGAATAAACCGTCTTTGATTTTATTCTTTTTAGCCCTGCTTTGTACAATCATTTTTGATTGGACGGAGCAGGATTTTTTTGCACTATATGCCAAAGCAATAGTATTGCCGGCAATCTTTATTTATTTTTTGATAAGCAATGAGTTTAAAATAGGAAAAACCGAAACGCTAATTTTTATTACCTGTTTTATAGGTCAGGTCTTTGATTTGATGGATGTCGAAATTTCTGAGATTGGTGGGGTAGTGTGCTTCTTGATCGTATACCTTTTAATCATAAAACTTTATATACACGAGCATGAAAAAATACAACTGCAGAGAAAAGATATTTTACCCGTTTCTATCGTCGTAATATTTATAGCATACTTATTAATATCAGTCCTAAGCCTGCAATTTGATAATATTAAAAAGTTTCACGGATTGTATATTTTCTACGGGATCGTATTAAGTATTTTAAGTTATTTTTCGTTCGTAAACTATATAACAAAAGGAACACATATAACACTGTTAATGTCATTGATGGCCATTTGCTACATATTTTCGGATATTTTCTATATTTTCAATGAATACTTTTCCTATTCCGTGGTTCTCGTTATAATTCGCGATGTAACACAAATTTTGGCTTATTTCTTTATGGTAGAATACTTTCTCGAAAAAGCCAAAATTCATAAAAAGTTATTACACAATAATTGATCTCCCTTGGTTACTGTGCGCTTTGTCCTTATCAAAATAGAAATCTATTCGCCCTAAATTAATACCATAACAACCCACCTGATTCACCAATACATCCTGCCCCGCTTTATTCTTTACAATAGTTGGTTTATCCAGAAAAGTATGAGTATGTCCGCCAATAATCAAATCAATATCCTGAGTTTGCTCCGCTAATTTTAAGTCACAAATTTTAGAAGCATCATCTTTGTATTTGTATCCTATGTGCGACAGGCAAATCACCAAATCACATTTTTCCTCTTTTTTCAATAATTGCGTCATGTCCTGAGCAACTTCTACCGGATCATTATAAACAGTTTCCTTATAGTTTAGTTTGTCTACTAAGCCCGCAAGCTCAATACCTACACCAAAAACACCAACCTTAATTCCGTTTTTATTAAAGATTTTGTACGGTTTTACAAGACCATCCATTACAGTATTCTTAAAATCATAATTTGAATTAATAAATTCAAAAGTTGCATGAGGCATTTGAGCATACAATCCATCTAGACCATTGTCAAAATCATGATTTCCAATAGTCGATGCATCATATTTCATCATACTCATCAGCTTGAACTCAAGTTCACCACCATAATAATTAAAGTAAGGCGTTCCCTGAAAAATATCCCCGGCATCTAATAAAAGCACATTTGGATTTTCCTGACGAATAGTTTCTATAAGTGCCGCTCTGCGAGATACACCACCTTTGTTTGGATTACGGGGATCATCAGCAGGAAAAGGATCGATGTGACTGTGAACATCGTTAGTATGTAGAATCGTTAAGTGTTTAATATCGTTAGTTTCAAAACTGCTTAATGACAAACCTAAACTTAATAAGGCAGTACTTGCAGCTGTTTTTTCGATAAATTCTCTTCTTTTCATTTTGTATGTTTTTTGCGAAAACGCTTATAATTTTGCTAATAAAAGATTTTTTTTGATACTAATTCAGTTCAAATTAGTGTTTCGTTTACCAGATAGAATTAGTGTAAATTCCTGTAATTTGTGGCAAACTTTTTTTGATTTTTATTCTTCCGTAATTCTGATATCTTTTGCCACCGGAATAGTATCAACAGATTTAAAATAATCAATCAATACATTTCGAAGCTTATAGTTCAAATCAAATTTCTCAACACCTTTTGCGAAAAAAGTCATGCTGTCACCACCATTCGCCAGATAATCATTCGTAGCTACATAATATATCTTGTTAACATCAAGAGGTTTTCCCTGAATCAGAATGTTTTTTGCAGTATTATCTTTTGCTATCGTAAAAGTCATTCCTGATAAAGGATGAGGCTTTTTCTCCTTAATAATATAAGCAGTCATTTCCAGAATTTGTTCTCCTTTTAAAGCTATGACAACAAGATTGTTTTCAAATGGCATAATTTCATACGCAGTTCTAGTAGTAACATTTCCTTTAGGAAGGATGGCACGAATTCCGCCATGATTTAAAAAACACAGATCGATGCTTTTTTTCTCACGAGCTTTAAAAACGATATTTCCTCTTTCTACACAAACATCAGCCAATAAGTTTCCAATACTCGTTTGCCATTTCCCCGTACTCTTGTCAAGAGTTTCAGGACAATAGGCCAAAACGCTGTCTAAATCCTTATTGATATGATCGCGATAAGGTTTAATAAAATTTTCGATTGCAGGAGTTTCTGCATCTTTCTCCGTGATTGGAAGTTGTTTTCCTTCTATCTTCGTCAGATTGTAGTTTTTCTGACTGCAAGAAGTTATAAAAAAAAGTGTTAAGAATATAACAAAAAGTTTTAAAAATCCGTTATACTTTTTTAGTTTTACCATCTTAAATGCGACTTAAATAATTAATTTTGTAATCTGGCAAAAGTACTATGTTTTTAAATTATATAAAGGAATTTTTTGTAAAAAAATCATTAAAAAATAGCCTCGATAATGTTAAAAAGGAAGTATTTACCAGTAATATACAAACAATTGGTTTACTGATTGATGAAAGTAGTTTTCAGCATTCAAAACAACTCGTTAACGAACTTGTTTTGCAGGGGATAGCTCCTGAGAACATAAAGATTGTTGCGTATAGAAGTAAATTTAAAGAAAAACAAACCTATTTGATCCCTACTTTTGGTAAAAAACATATCAATTGGAACGGAGAGATTGCAACGGTTTTTTTAAATGAATTTATTGAAACAGAATTTGATCTTTTGATAAGTTATTACAGCATCGAAACAGGTATTTTGATGATGATAACCAGCAAATCAAAAGCGAAGTTTAAAGTGGGATTTGCAGCCGTAGATAAAAATTTGAATCGATGGATGATCAACACCACTATAGAGAATTATAAACTTTTCGTTACTGAATTGTTTAAGTATTTAAAGAGTTTAAAATAAAAATATAAATTAGAATATGCAATCATTAATAGGAACCGGTGTTGCGCTAGTCACTCCATTCAAAAAAGACTTTTCAGTAGATATTCAGGCTTTACAACGCATCGTTAATTTTTCGATAGACGGAGGAGTAGAATATCTTGTAGTTATGGGTACAACAGCAGAAAATGCTACCTTGACACAAGCCGAAAAAGAATTGGTTATTACTACTGTAATCGATACCAATAAAGGAAGATTGCCTTTAGTTCTTGGAGTTGGAGGTAATAATACCATGCAAATAGTTGAGGAATTAAAAACTGGGGATTTTTCAGCTTTTGAAGCCATACTTTCTGTTTCTCCTTATTATAACAAGCCAACACAAGAAGGAATATATCAGCATTTCAAAGCCATAGCCGAAGCTTCTCCAATTCCTGTAATTTTATACAATGTTCCCGGAAGAACATCAAGCAATATGTTGCCCTCTACGGTAATTCGTCTTGCAAATGATTTTGAGAATGTTGTAGCAATAAAAGAAGCAGCAGGAGATGTGGTACAGGCGATGCAATTGATTAAAAATGTACCAAAAGATTTTCTTGTAATTTCAGGAGATGATATGATCGCATTACCAATCGTTTTAGCAGGTGGAGCAGGAGTGATTTCAGTGATTGGACAAGGTTTTCCGAAAGAATTTTCAGAAATGATTCGCTTGGGATTAAATAAAAAAGTAAATGAAGCGTTTAAAACCCAATACTTTTTGTCAGATTGTATTGATATGATTTTTGAGCAGGGAAATCCTGCCGGAATCAAGCAAGTTTTTCAAGCCCTTGGTATTGCTGACAACACAGTGCGTTTGCCGTTAGTAAGCGTAGATGATTCATTGGCAAACAGGTTGAATGAATTTGTAAAAAACAGCATAAAATAACAGTGAGATTGCCGGTATTTTAATATACCAAAAAATATTTTGTAGTAGCTAAATTAATAACTAAATTTGCCACCGGAACTTCGGTGTGATTTTGCTTTGGCATAATTGTCTAAGAAATCATAATAAAAGTAAGAAAATGAAAAAAATAGTATCTCTATTAATTGTTGTTGTCCTTTTTTGTTCTTGTAGTGAATATCAAAAAGCATTGAAAAATGAAGACGTTGCAGCAAAATTTGAAGTGGCAACCAAGATGTATGAAGCTGGAAAGTATTCGAAAGCCATACGTCTTTTTGAACAATTAGCTCCTTCGTATAGAGGAAAGCCTCAGGCAGAGAAACTTTTTTATATGTTTTCGCAATCTTACTATAAATCAAAACAGTACTATTTAGCAGGTTACCAGTTCGAAAGCTTTGTTTCGGGGTATCCTCGTAGTGAGAAAGTACAGGAAGCTGCATTTTTAGGAGCATTCAGTTATTCAAAATTAGCTCCGGTTTATAGTTTAGATCAAACAGATACATTAAAAGCCTTAGAGAAATTTCAGGCCTTTATAGATAATTACCCAAACTCAGAATACATTGCTCAGGCAAATGAAGTTGTGAAAGTTTTGAATGGTAAACTAGAGAAAAAAGCATACGAAAATGCAAAAGGATACAATACCATATCTGATTATAAATCGGCATTGATTGCATTTGATAACTTTATCGCTGATTATCCGGGAACACCTTTTAAAGAAGATGCCCTGTTTTATAAATACGATTCAGCATATAAATTGGCAATAAATAGTGTTCCTTCAAAAATGGAAGAACGTTTAAATGTTGCAAAAGTAGCATATGCTAACTTAATTAAGTTTAATAGCGCTACAAAATACAAAAAAGAGGCAGAAGAAATGAATGCCAGAGTTGAGACAGATTTACAAAAATTTACTAAATAAAATAAAGTCATGGATTTAAAAAAGACGAATGCTCCTGTAAATACAATAACTTACAATAAAACAGTTATTGAAGAGCCAACAGGAAATGTGTATGAAGCAATTACCATTATGGCTAAAAGAGCAAATCAAATTAATTCTGAAATTAAAAAAGAATTAACTGAGAAATTAGAAGAGTTTGCTACTTATAATGACAGTCTTGAAGAAGTTTTTGAAAATAAAGAACAAATTGAAGTTTCTAAATTTTACGAAAAATTGCCTAAACCACACGCTTTAGCAGTTCAGGAGTGGTTAGACGGTAAAACTTACCACAGAAGTTCAAATAATAAATAATATAGTATAATGTCAGTTTTAAACGGGAAGAAAATTTTGCTGGGAGTTTCTGGCGGAATTGCAGCGTATAAAACAGCCTCATTAGTACGACTCTTTATAAAAGCAGGTGCACATATCCAAGTGATAATGACACCTGCTTCTAAGGATTTTGTAACCCCACTTACGTTATCTACGTTATCAAAAAATCCTGTACATTCTAATTTCTTTAATCAGGATGATGAAGACGCTGTTTGGAACAATCATGTTGAATTGGCCCTTTGGGCTGATCTAATGTTAATTGCTCCTGCGACAGCCAATACGTTATCTAAAATGGCAACTGGAAATTGTGATAATCTTTTAATTGCAGCCTATTTATCTGCTAAATGTCCTGTTTATTTTGCTCCGGCAATGGATTTGGATATGTACAAGCATCCATCGACTTTATCTAATTTTGCTGCTTTAAAACAGTTCGGAAATGTAATGATTCCTGCTGAAAATGGAGAGTTAGCAAGTGGTTTATCCGGTGAAGGCCGAATGGCTGAACCTGAAAATATTATTGCTTTTCTTGAAGCAGATCTGGAGAGTAAATTACCCCTAAAAGGAAAAAAAATATTAATTACTGCCGGACCAACATACGAAGCAATAGATCCTGTACGTTTTGTAGGAAATCATTCTTCAGGAAAGATGGGTTTTGATATTGCTAACCAAGCCGCTAATTTAGGAGCGCAGGTTATTTTAGTATCCGGACCAACCCACTATAAAGCAAAGAATACTTTAATTCAGGTGATTGATGTAGTTTCGGCCCAGGAGATGTATGATGCCTGTCATTTATATTTTAATGACGTTGATGTTGCTATTGCAGCAGCAGCCGTAGCGGATTACCGACCTAAAGTTGTAGCTTTACAAAAGATTAAAAAAGCATCAGAAGAATTCTCGATAGAACTCGAAAAAACAAAAGATATTTTAGCATCACTCGGCACAATCAAAAAGAAGCAATTTTTAATTGGATTCGCTTTAGAGACTGAAAATGAAATTGAAAATGCTAAGTTGAAAATTCAGAAAAAAAACTTAGATTTGATTGTTTTAAATTCCTTACAAGATAAAGGAGCCGGTTTTAAAAAAGAAACCAATAAAGTAACTTTTATTGATCGAAATTTTAAAATTGAACCAATGGAATTAAAAACAAAAGAATCTGTTGCAGTTGATATTTTAGAGAAAGTGATTTCGCATTTTTCGTAATCATCATGATTTAGAATAAAAACTAAAAGCAAGGATAGTAAATTCTATTGCGTGCTAAATCAAATATTATCTTTCGTATGAATAAAATAGTTACTCTTTTAGTATTTTTAATTTTTGGCTTCGCACAAGCACAACAGCTAAATTGCACAGTAACCATTAATACAGAAAGGTTGCCTAATCCTAATCAGCAAGTTTTTAAAACACTTCAGACATCATTGTCTGAATTTGTAAACAAAACAGACTGGACAGGTTCAATCCTGAAGCAAAACGAGCGAATCAATTGTTCAATGTATATTACATTGTCATCAAATAATTCAGATCAGTTTTCAGGAACAATCCAGATACAATCGTCACGATTAATTTATAATTCTACATATTCGTCCCCTGTTTTAAATTATAACGATAAAGATTTTAATTTTAGATACACAGAGTACGAACCATTATTGTTTAATCCAAGTACATTCGATTCAAACTTAGTATCTGTGATTTCTTTTTATAGTTATATGATTTTAGCTATGGATGCTGATACGTTTCAGTTGACGGGAGGAAATCCGTATCTTGAAACAGCTCAAAATATTGCAAGTGTTGCCCAGCAAGGCGGATCAAAAGGCTGGAGCCAGTCTGATGGAGTTCAGAATCGTTATTATTTAATAAATGATATGACCTCGCCAATGTATAGTGATTTACGTCAGACAATGTTTGAGTACCATAGAGGTTTAGATGGTATGAGTCTGGATTTAAAAGCATCCAAAGAAAAAGTGAAAGCTGCAATAATGATTCTTGGACGATTGAACTCAGTTAAGCCAAATGCCTTTTTGACAAGAGTGTTTTTTGATGCAAAATCAGACGAAATCGTTTCTATATTCTCAGGAGGCCCAAGCATTCCGGTAGGCGATTTGACAGATATGCTTAATAAAGTCTCGCCTTTAAACTCTACTAAATGGTCACAGATTAAATTTTAATTAATTTTCAGATTACTTTCTTTAATAATTTTTATACTTACACAATTCCCTTATGATAACGTCCTTGTCGATTAAAAACTATGCCCTGATTGAAAAACTCACAATCGATTTTTCAAAAGGTTTTTCTATAATTACAGGTGAAACAGGTGCAGGTAAATCTATTATATTAGGTGCAATAGGATTGGTTTTAGGAAAAAGAGCCGATTTAACTTCATTAAAAAATAAAGAGGAAAAATGTGTTATTGAAGCCCATTTTGAAATCTCTAAATACAACTTAAAAGAATTTTTTGAAGCAAATGATCTTGACTACGAAGACGACACCATTATTAGAAGAGAAATTTTACCATCAGGAAAATCTCGTGCTTTTATTAATGATAGTCCCGTAAATCTTCAGGAATTACAAGATTTGAGTTTGTTTTTGATTGATATTCACTCACAGCAGCAAACACAGGAGCTTTCTGACGAAGGTGTTCAGTTTAAGATAATTGATGCTATTGCGAATAATTTTGATACCATTCAATCTTATCAAAAAGAATTAAAATCTTATAAATCAGATAAAACAAAACTTAATGCTTTATTAAAAAAACAAAGTGATTCAGGAAAAGAACAGGAATATAACACCTTTTTATTGAATGAATTGGTTAGTGCTAAGCTGAAATCAGGAGAACAAGAAGAATTAGAGGCTGATTACGAAAAGTTAAACAACGTTGAAATTATAAAAGAAGCGATTGATAAATCAATTGTTATTGCTAATGAAGAACAATTTGGAGTTTTTCATAATCTAAATGAAATAAAAGCTTCATTGCAAAAAATCGCACCTTTTTCTCCCGAGTATCACAATATTTTTGAGAGAATTGTAAGTTTAGCAATAGAATTTGATGATGTTTCAAGAGAAATGCAAAATTCATCTGAAAAATTATTAAATGATCCAGCAAAATTAGAACTAGTAAGTCAAAAATTGCAATTAATCTATAATTTACAAAAAAAGCATCAGGTAACTACTGTCGATGAATTAATTGAAATTCAGGCTAATTTAGGAAATGTGCTTCTTGAGTTAGATAATATAGAAGAAGAGATCGCGCTTTTATCAAAATCAATAGAGCAAAAAGGAATTGAGTTAGATGCTTTTTCAGCAACAATTCATCAAAACAGAACCAAAGCGATTCCAGTTCTGTCTCAAAAATTAATTTCGATTTTAGAAACTTTAGGAATGCCAAATGTTCGTTTCAATATGGAACTTTTGCCATCAGAAACATACTTTCAAAACGGAAAAGATGAATTGCAATTTTTATTCTCTGCCAATAAAGGAACTGATTTTGGATTATTGAAAAAAGTGGCATCTGGAGGAGAAATGTCTCGTATTATGTTAGCTGTTAAAGCAATTTTAGCGCAATATTCAAAATTACCAACTTTAATCTTTGATGAAATCGATACCGGTGTTTCAGGAGAAATTGCTATTAGAATGGGAGAAATCATGAAAGAAATGAGTGCAACAATGCAAATTTTTGCTATTACCCATTTACCGCAAATAGCGGCCAAAGGAGATTCTCATTTTAAAGTTTTTAAATCTACAGTTGATGATGATACCCAATCAGAATTAAAGCTTCTGTCTCAGGACGAAAGAGTTATGGAAATTGCTCAAATGTTATCAGGAGCAGTTGTTTCAGATTCGGCTTTAAATCATGCTAAAGCCTTGTTGAACTAAAGAAATAATTTATATTTGTCAACTCAAAGCTAATTAAACAAACGTAAATAAGTTAGTCATTTATCGCAACGATAAAATTAACCCAATCAACGCATAAACAATAAAAATATGATTATAGAACCTAGAATGAGAGGATTTATTTGCTTGACTGCACATCCAAAAGGCAGTGAGCAAAATGTTAAAAATCAAATAGAATATATAAAATCAAAAGGGCTAATTGCCGGTGCTAAAAAGGTATTAGTTATTGGTGCTTCGACAGGTTTTGGATTAGCTTCAAGAATAACAAGTGCTTTTGGATCTGATGCTGCAACTATTGGAGTATTTTTTGAAAAACCACCAGTTGAAGGTAAAACAGCTTCGCCAGGTTGGTATAATTCTGCTGCATTTGAAACAGAAGCTCACAAAGCAGGTTTATATGCAAAAAGTATCAATGGAGATGCTTTTTCAAATGAAATAAAAAGACAAACTCTTGATTTAATCAAGGCAGATTTAGGTCAGGTTGATCTTATAATCTATAGTTTAGCTTCACCAGTTCGTCAACATCCGGTTACAGGAGTTTTGCACCGTTCAGTTTTAAAACCAATCGGACAAACTTTTACCAATAAAACAGTAGATTTTCATACAGGAAATGTTACAGAAGTTTCTATTGCTCCCGCGACAGATGAAGATATCACTAATACTATTGCAGTAATGGGTGGTGAAGACTGGACAATGTGGATCGACGCATTAAAAGCTGAAAATTTATTAGCAGAAGGTGCTACAACAGTTGCGTATTCTTATATCGGGCCATCATTGACAGAAGCGGTTTATCGTAAAGGTACAATTGGCCGTGCAAAAGATGATTTAGAAGCTACAGCATTCTCAATTACTGATAGTTTGAAATCAATAGGAGGAAAAGCTTATGTTTCTGTAAATAAAGCATTAGTAACACAAGCGAGTTCTGCAATTCCTGTTATTCCTTTGTATATTTCACTTTTATATAAAATTATGAAAGAAGAAGGGATTCATGAAGGTTGTATTGAGCAAATCCAGCGTTTGTTTAAGGAAAGATTGTACTCAGGTTCAGATGTTCCTGTAGACGAAAAAGGCAGAATCAGAATCGACGATTGGGAAATGCGTGAAGATGTTCAGGCAAAAGTAGCAAAACTTTGGTTAGAAGCTACTACTGAAACATTACCTGCAATTGGAGATTTAGCAGGATATAGAAACGATTTTTTGAATCTTTTTGGATTTGAATTTGCAGGAGTGGATTACAATGCAGACACAAATGAAGTTGTTGAAATCGAAAGTATCAAATAGATAAAGAAATTATAATAAAAGAGAAAAACCATCAACCAAAAGTTGATGGTTTTTTTATGAATATAACATACCTTTGTTAAAATTTTGAAATTTAAATATTACCACTCTAATACCGCATATCCCGTTATGATTTTTTCTTTAATTATACCCGTGTATAATCGTCCGGATGAAGTTGATGAACTTTTAGAAAGTTTATCAAAATCTGACTATAATGAAGCTTTCGAAATTGTTCTTGTCGAAGACGGATCTTCAATTCCTTGCAAAGATGTTGTGATGACCTATCAGGGAAAATTGAATATTTCATATTATTTTAAAGAGAATTCAGGACCTGGAGACTCAAGAAATTTTGGAATGCAGAAAGCGCGTGGTGATTATTTCATCATTTTTGATTCAGATTGTATCATTCCGCCAAATTATTTGTCAGAAGTCCGAAAAGCATTAAACGCAGATTATGTGGATTGTTTTGGAGGACCGGACAAAGCATTGGATAGTTTTTCTGATATTCAGAAAGCTATTAATTTTGCAATGACCTCCTTTCTTACCACCGGAGGAATTCGTGGTGGCTCTGAAAAGATTAATAAGTTTCAGCCCAGAAGTTTCAATATGGGAATTTCAAAAAAGGCATTCGAAGCATCAAAAGGATTTGGAAACATACATCCCGGAGAAGACCCGGATCTTTCGATACGTTTGTGGAATTTAGGTTTTGAGACCAGACTATTCCCCGAAGCATATGTATATCATAAACGCAGGATAGATTGGGAAAAATTTTCTGTTCAGGTAAATAAATTCGGAATTGCCAGGCCAATTTTAAACAGTTGGTATCCGGAACATAATAAGTTAACCTTCTTTTTTCCTTCAGTATTTATACTAGGTCTATTATTAGCTTTTTTACTATTAATTTTTAATATTGATCTGTTATTACAATTATATTTTGTATATTTCGTTATAATTTTTCTTACAGCAAGTATTCAAAATAAAAGCGTTAAAATTGGATACTTGTCAGTAATTGCAGTATGGAAGCAGTTTTATGGATATGGAACGGGATTTTTAAAATCATTCATAAAAGTTATTCTTTTAAAGAAAAAACCACAAGAGGCTTTTCCTCGTATGTTTTTTAAAGTGTAATATGACTAAAGTTATTGGCTTAACAGGCGGAATAGGAAGTGGTAAAACTACCATTGCAAAATATTTTTCAGCAATGGGAGTTCCTGTGTATATAGCTGATGATGCAGCTAAAAAAGTGATGCAGTCAGAAAGTATTATAAGTCAGATAAAAATAACCTTTGGAGATTCTCTTTTTGAAGATAAAGTTTTAAACAGAGCAAAATTGGCTGAAATTGTATTTAATAATGCCGATAAATTAGCACAACTAAATGCTATTGTACATCCCGCTGTAAAAAAAGATTTTGAATTGTGGCTGGACGAAAATAAAAAGTACAGTTACGTTCTTTATGAAGCTGCAATTTTGTTTGAAAGTGGTCGTTATAAAGAATGTGATGTAATTATAACAGTTACAGCTCCTGAAGAAATTAGAATAGAAAGAGTTGTAAAGCGGGATAATACCACACGCGAGCAAGTTTTAAGCAGGATGAAAATGCAATGGAATGATGAAAAACGCATTTCTTTAAGCAATTTTGTAATTAATAACAGTAATCTTAAAATTGCTAAAGAAGAAGTTGTTAAAATTCTTAAAATTTTAAATATAAAACAAAATCAGTCTTAAATGTTAATATTTGGTTAATGTATTATTTAGTATATTGTTAAAATATTAATTTTGTTGCGATGAATAAATTATTTTTTAGAATACTTGTTTTACTCATGAGTTTGTCCTTAATAGGGATCATTCTGGTACAGGTATATTGGTTCAATTCTTCGTTTAAAAACAACGACGAACAATTTAAATATCACGTTACACAAGTGATTGGAAACGTTGCTGATAAATTAGAACAACAAGAAGAGTATAGCTTTTATGACAAATACAATCGTATAAAAGACAGTACCGGCAAAACTCCAAAGAAAGAAGATCTGTTAGAAGTTCTTTATGTTCAAAGAAATACAAAAACCAATAAGACTATTGTATATTCTAACACACTTACATCAGAAGATTACGATATAAACGGAGCACTATTCAATAAAAAATTCAGTAGTGAGAGATTTAAAAATTTTAGTTCAAAAAGAGTAACTGAAGTTTATAATAACAACGGAATCGATAATAATGGTTTAGGACAAAGTATTATTCCCGATCTGAAAATTGAAAAATCAGGTAGTTTAGACATTCTAAATAAAGTTCAGCAGCAAATTCAATATAAGGATATTGCTTCTTTAACTCCTATAGAAGGAAGAATTACAAAAGATAAACTTCAAAAACTTCTAAAGAAGGAATTAGAAGAATATGGTGTAAATACCAAGTTTGAATTTGGCGTACTTAACAGCGGTCTTGCAACCAAAGTAAAGTCTGATGGGTTTCATTATGACAAAGATGCTAGTTATCATATACCAATTTATACTGATAATGAAGGAAATAGTAAATACGAGTTATTCATTACTTTCCCACATAAAAAGAAATTCTTATTGTCTGAGTTATTGAGTATTACAATATTATCGATAATTTTTACATTAATTATAATAGTTGCTTATACAAGTGCGTTGAATCAATTATTGCGTCAAAAACATATTTCTGAAATCAAAACTGATTTTATAAACAATATGACGCATGAGTTTAAAACTCCAATTGCAACGATAAATTTAGCACTCGATGCAATTAAGAACCCCAAAATTATTGAAGATAAAGAGAAAGTTTTTCGATATCTGCAAATGATTCGGGATGAAAACAAAAGAATGCATGCCCAGGTTGAAAATGTTCTTCGTATTTCTAAATTAGAAAAAAGAGAATTAGATATAACTAAGGAACCAACTGCAATTCATGATATAATCGATGATGCAATTGAACACGTAAATCTAATTTTAGAAGACAGGCACGGAACCGTTGTAAAGCACTATCAAGCTGCAAGAACAACGTGTTTAATTAACGAAGTGCATTTTACAAATGTGTTGGTTAATATTTTAGAAAATGCAATAAAATATTCACCGGATGTTCCTGAAATCGAGATTTTTACAGAAAATGTCAAAGACATGATTCTGATAAAAGTTAAAGATAATGGTCTTGGGATGAGTAAGATAGCTCAAAAAAGAGTTTTTGAGAAATTTTACAGAGAGCATACAGGAGATTTACATAACGTAAAAGGACACGGTTTAGGTCTTGCTTATGTAAAAAGAATAGTAGAGGATCACAATGGTCAAGTATATGTTGAAAGCGAAAAAGGAAAAGGTAGCACCTTTATAATAAAAATACCATTAATAAATTAAAATATGGAAAATAATAACAAAAGAATACTTTTAGTAGAAGATGACCTTAATTTTGGGGCAGTTCTTAAAGATTATCTAATGTTAAATGACTTTGAAGTTACTTTAGCTAAAAACGGTATGGAAGGTTTCGAGAAGTTCAAGAAAGATGTATACGATTTATGTATTCTTGACGTAATGATGCCTTATAAAGATGGTTATACTTTAGCCAAAGAAATTAGAGAAAAGAATAGCGAAGTGCCAATTATCTTCTTAACGGCAAAATCGATGAAAGAAGATGTATTAAAAGGATACAAAGCCGGTGCTGATGATTATTTGAATAAACCTTTTGATTCAGAAGTTTTATTGATGAAAATCAAAGCTATTATTCAAAGAAAATCTGCGGATACAAAAGCGGAACAAGTTCAGTTTGAATTTAACATTGGTAAATTTCACCTGAATTCTAAATTAAGATTTTTAACGTTCGAAAATGACGAACCAATAAAATTATCTCCAAAAGAGAATGAATTGCTTAAAATGTTAATTCTGCATGAAAATGATTTAATGCCAAGAGAATTAGCGTTAACTAAAATCTGGAGAGATGACAACTACTTTACTTCAAGAAGTATGGACGTTTACATCGCTAAACTTAGAAAATACCTAAAAGCAGATGAAGATGTTGAAATCCTTAACATTCACGGTGAAGGTTTCAGATTAGTTGTTAAAAGCAAAGTTGCAGAATAAACAAAATTCACAAAAACAAAAAGCACAAAGCCCTGAGTAATCAGGGCTTTTTTTATGCCTAAAAATAATTAGAATCGAAATCACACTCGTAACTAGACAAAGATTGACAATATTCTTTACGGAATTTCTTGTGTCATTTCTCCTCTATAGAAATGGCAAATATTACTAAACATTGGAATTTGTAATATTGAATTTTTAATATTTTAGGAGCTATTCCTGCTGTCCGCTATATCTTTTTCCGGCTAAAAAGCCAGAAAAAGGATGCCACTTCCATCAGGGCTATGGCTTTAGTATTCAATAAGATAGTTAGGTTTTTAAAAGTTTTAAATTAAGGTTAATTATTTTTTGCATGATTTTTCTTTAAATTAATTAGGAAAATCAAAAAAAAATTTACAATATTTGCACACGAAAAAAGTAATAACCCTTTAATAACGAAGAAAAATGTTTGTATTTACATTGTCATCTCAAAGCTTCACATCAAATAAATTTGGTGCAGCACTTCTTCGCGGCTTATTTCAATCTTAGAAATTCATTTTTAGATATATAAAAAAGCCCGAAGACATTTAGTTTCGGGCTTTTTTTATTCTAGACACTTCAAATTTTCCCGAATAATCGATTTTGTTATTTATCCGCACGGATAAAATGCTTTAGCCTGTTTTGGCTATTAATTTAATGCACTATAATTTTTTTATGGAAAATTATACAGTACAGGAGTATGCTTTGTGCTCCCGCTTTAAAAATATAAAAGCAAAGAAAAGATTAGTAAAAGAAGATTTTGAAAAACACCTGATTCACTTACGAAAGCTTGAAGTTGATCTCTGGAAAAAATACAGTGATTTACCATTAATTCTATTAGAAATACCTTATCGAAAAGGTTGGCAACGCAATTTTGTGCTAAGAGAGGATATAGCAAGATCAAATGATTCTTCTTTTTATGAAGCTCTATTAGAAAAGATAAATACCTGGCAATATGCATCTGAGAAATCTTTTAAAAGAAAGAAAAAGAGAAAGAGAAAAAATGTATATGCCGAAAAGCTTCAAACAGTAAAAGAGTTTTCAGAATCAGAATGGAAAAGTTCAAAATTAACATTGACCGAAAAAGAGAAAATGCATTTTTATAAACGGGAGCAATGGTGTCCTAATTGTAAATGTTATCATATTCATTATGTATTTAATGAGCCTTGGCGTTATGTATTACGCATTACAGCAAATATGATAACGCACACTAAAATGGTTGATGCAGTTTTGGAAAGCGAAATTAAGATTCTTAAGAATTATGTTATTAATCTTAATGTAAGACACAAAATAAACAAATTAGTAGATGGTTTTTCCTATCGCAATAGATATCATCAAAATGAGAATCCGCGAGAGAAAAACCCAATTAAAAATAAAAGTCAGCATTTATTGTATCAACAATATGTTGACGAAATGATATAAATCATGGGAAATAAATTATCCGGAAAAGACCTTATTAAATTAGGCTTTCCAAAAAATAATTCAATAAACATTGCTTTAGGGCAAATAAACAGATATAGAAAAAGAGAGAAAAAAGAATCGATTCTAACAGAGGCCAAAGAGGTTTTACTTCATCCGGAAAAGTTTGAAGGACACGGAACCTGGGGAAAAGTAGCCGAGGGATTGATAAAACCAGTTCAGGTAAGAATGCACCAATTGAAAACAACGAGAGTTCCTTTTACCATTTTTGGAGAAAATGAAATCGATGAACAAGCCAAATTTCAGTTATACGATTCTTTAAAACTGCCAATTTCAATTGCAGGAGCTTTAATGCCGGATGCGCATTCAGGTTACGGATTACCAATTGGCGGCGTTTTAGCAACAGACAATGCTGTTATACCTTACGGAGTTGGTGTTGATATTGGATGTCGAATGAGTTTATCGATTTTCGATTTGCCGGCTTCACATTTCAAGGGTAAAGAGCATCAATTGCAGGCTATTCTAAAAGACAATACCAAATTCGGGATGAATGAAACACATGCCACGAAAGCCGATCATGAAGTTTTTTATAAAAGCGAATTTAAGGATATTCCGTTATTAAAGAATCTTTTGCCGAAAGCCTATAAACAATTAGGAAGTTCTGGAGGAGGGAATCATTTTGTAGAATTTGGCATTGCTAAAATTGACAATGCTGAAAACGAATGGAAGTTAGGTGTTGGTGAGTATTTTGCTGTTTTATCACACAGTGGTTCTCGTGGTATGGGAGCTAATATTGCCAAACACTATACGTATTTAGCAACAAAACAATGCCCGTTACCAAAGAATGTGCAGCATTTGGCATGGTTGGACTTGAACACACATGACGGTCAGGAATATTGGCTAGCGATGAATCTGGCGGGAGAGTATGCAAAAGCCTGCCACGATGATATTCATAGAAGAATTGCCAAAGCCATAGGAAAGAGAGTTGTAGTAACCATTGAAAATCATCACAATTTTGCCTGGAAAGAAATAGTAAACGGGCAAGAATGCATCGTGCATCGAAAAGGAGCAACTCCTGCTGCTAAAGGTCAATTAGGGATTATTCCAGGATCGATGACAGCTCCGGGATATATAGTGAAAGGAAAGGGAAATACAGAAAGTTTAAACTCGGCTTCACATGGAGCTGGACGTTTATTTTCAAGAGCTAAATGCAAAGCTAGCTTTACTCAAAGTGAAATCAAAAAAGTATTGCAAGCTCATGATGTAACCTTAATTGGCGGGAATATTGATGAAGCGCCAATGGCCTACAAAGACATTACAAAAGTAATGGGAAATCAAACAGATTTGGTTGAAGTTCTGGGAACTTTCACACCTAAAATCGTTAGAATGGACCGATAAAAAATAAAGATCATGGAAAGATTTCAAGATGAAAATAAGTTTTTAGGAAGTTTTGCTAACGAGATTTTGGTAAAATGTCCTAAATGTGATTCTAAGTCGATGGTTAAAAAAGAACCTGTCTCAGAGTGTAAATGTGGACATTGTCATACAAAGGTTTTTGAATGCAAACATTGTTTTTATAAACTTAAAAAACCAATTTATCAATACGTTGGGTATGGAAAAGTGTATTGCAATAACTGTTTTGAAAAGTACGAATTTGAATCCCAATCATTAAAAGAAAAGCCGGAAAAGTACAAAGCAAAATGTCCGCATTGTAATTTTCAGGAAGAATGGAAACCAAAAATTGAAGAGTTTTTACAAAATTCAAAAGTTGTTGATGGTTTGGCTAAAGAGAAATATTATAATTTACCTCTTTGGTTTCAAAAAGAAGTAAATGGTGATATTTTTTGGGCATACAACGAAGAACATATTAACTATCTGGAAAGATACATTAAAGCTGATTTACGAGAAAGAAACAATAATGGAGGATATCATATGACAATGGTTTCGAGACTTCCAAAATTTGTAAAAGAAGCAAAAAGCAGAGAAAAGCTGCTAAAAATATTAGAAAAATGGAAAAAATAATTCAGATAACTGCGGGTCGGGGACCTGCAGAATGCACTTGGGTGGTTGCCCAAGTGCTTAAAAAAATTTTAGACGAAGCGCAGGAGCAAGATTTAGAAACTACTTTACTGCAAAGAGAAGTTGGTGAGGAAAACGGAACGGTAGAAACGGCAACTATTGCAATAAAAGGAAAGAATGCAGGTCAATTTGCTGATTCCTGGATAGGAACGATTCAATGGATTGGTGAAAGTCAGTTTAGAAAAATGCACAAACGCAAAAACTGGTTTATTGGCATTTTTGAGATTCAACCGCAAAAGAATACTTCAATTTCAGAAAGTGATATTCAGTATCAGGCAATGCGCAGTTCCGGTGCGGGAGGGCAACATGTCAATAAAGTAAGTTCGGCCATTAGAGCAACACATATTCCAACAGGAATTGCCGTAGTGTCTATGGACAGCCGATCACAACACCAAAACAAAAAACTGGCAACAGAAAGATTATTAAAAAAACTAGAAGACGAAACTTTGCAACAGTTAAAAAATCATGTTGGAAAACAATGGGAAAACCAACTGAATATTCAGCGTGGGAATCCTGTTAGGGTATTTTCGGGAACTGATTTTAAAAAGAATAAAGTCGAAAAAAGCTATAAAGGAGATCGTCAGAAATTAAAAATAGATTTACGAAATGAAAACAATTGATAAATACCTTTTTCAGGCTTTGGATAATTATCCGTATTCGCTTGAAGAAACTATTGAATCCTTAGATTATGCTTTTTCTTATGATGCAAAAAACACCATGGTTTTATGTCTATATGGAAGAATTCAGGCAGAACAATTATGGAATTATGAGGAAGCAAAATCATATTTTCAAGAAGCATTAGGAATAAATATCCATGCGCTTGAAGTATATCCGCACTATATTCAAACTTTAATTTTGAATGAGGATTACGAAGAAGCACAAAAATTAATTGATTTTGCTTTGACGATAAAGGGAATAAATAAATCTGAAATCTTTGTAAAAAAAGCCATTCTTTTTGAGGCGCAGCACCAATTTAAAAAAGCATTAAAGGAAATGAAAAACGCAAAACTGTACACGCTGCAATTTGCTTTTGATTGTGATATTAGTGAAGTCGAAAAAAGAATAAAAGGCAAAATTGATTTATTGAAAAATAAAAAGAAACCAAAGAAATCGAAATAAGATTCAAAAAAGAAATCAAATTAAATTAAAGTAAAAACGATGCAAATTTGCATCGTTTTTTTTATATTATTTTTTTTGCAACGAATTGCACGAATGTTCGCGAATTAAGGATATAACAAAATCCGTGGGCAGATAATTATTTCCAGTGCAATTCTAATGCAAAACAAGTTTTGTCACCTTTTGTAATACTAAATGTTGCCGTTGTATGATCGTCATCTTCGCTTTCATGAATTACAACCTGATCTTTTAACGAAAGCTCTTTCATGAAATTCATTTCGAAGCTTTTAACTTCTTGTTTCAAAATTCGTTTTTCATCAACATGATCTAAACACCATTCCAGATATTTTACATTATTTACGTGATTAACGATGTCTAAATCTGATAAGTAAACTGTTTTTTCGAAAACGGCTTCTTTTTCGTGATTGATGTTGATTTTAGAAAAACCTTCAGTTGTGGCCCTATTTTCCGGATATAATTCAAAATGCTCATATGGTAAAGCCAGAGCTTCAGGACGACGTAATTGAGTATTAAAAACAGCCCAATAGGTTTCGCAGCCTACTATTTTTTCACCATTTACATACATTTCGAGCGCACGCACTGAACGAGAATTTTCTAAGCTGTTGATCCATGTTTTTACTGTTACAACATCCTGCCATTTTGGTAAAGCGCTAATCTCAACGCGCATGCGGCTTAAAACCCAGGCTTGATGGAATTCCTGCATGTCGAAAAAACTAATGCCGCCAACTTCTGAATGTGCTGCTGCCGTTAATTGTAAAATATTACATAAGTCAGTATATTTTAAAAATCCGGTAGGAGTGCATTGTGTAAAATCGATTTCCCAGTCTTTGCTTAAAACTGAAGTAAAATTTGGTGATATAGGCATTTTTATGTGATAAATAATTTATAGCTAATTTTAAATTGTTGTAGTTATTAAAAATAAAATTTTAAGAATCTTAAGTTTATATAACGAAATGAGATGATGTTTTATTTTAGTCTCCACCGCCGCCACAACCACCGCAGGAACTGCCACATGAACTGCCGCAGGAACTTCCTGATGAAGAGTCAGACGATGTTTCGCAAGAACTTCCGGATGAGCTGTCGTAATTATTATTTCTGTTTACCTCTGCGATGAGTGGCATAAATGCTGGAGTTATTACAGCAGCGCTAAATAGAAAATAGTTCCATTGCCAGTTATTTTCGACTTGTCTGACGGGTAAAATTTCTCTTTTATACAAATTTGTTATAGTGTCAACAGCAATAAGTCTGGTTAATCTGAACAGAAAAATAATTGAAGTAATACTAAAAACAATCAGAATAAATACAAGGAGACCTACAGGTTTATTTCTCGCATAGCCGGTCATTACTCTTGTATATCCAAGCATAGCAATTAGGGCAAGAACAACAAAGTTTAGATAGAATATTTTATTGAATTTCTTAGATTTAATAAAATATTTTTCAAACGCGTCCATGCAATTTGATATATTTATAAAAACAGGTTTTCTTTTCATGCGGTCCACTAATGTTGTGTAAACGCTTTTTCCAAATTCAGTCAAAGATCTCGTTATCTCAATTTGCTCATCAGTCAAAGCGACTTTGTTTTCAATAAGATTAATTATGTTATAAGGTTGTATATCAACTATCTTCTTGTCAATTAATTCATTTACGACTCCATTAATTACATTATAAATTTTTTGAGTTTTAAGATAAATTAGTTCGTAAGGTTCAAGGTCATAGATAAATGAATTCTTATCAAATTTACGTGCAATTTGTCGAAGTTTAGCTTTGTTGTAGAAATCCAGAATTTTAAATGTCACAACATACAAAATAATCAAACCAATCAGGAAATAGGGATTGTCGATTGTAATATAAATTGGTTTTAAAAGATAGTAGAACGGGAATGTAAGAAAAAGAAATACTATCATACCATTACTGATAAATGACCTTAATTTGATTTTTGCTTTGTCTAAATTTAAACTTTCATACATTCCGTCAAACTCCCAAATATCATTTGGCTGAATTCCAAAAGTTGATTCGTATAGTATATTGGTTTGTTCTTTTGCTTTTTTAAATTTTTGAAAATCTTGTTTGTTATGGGTTGACGGAACGTGCTGAATTTGTTTACCAAGTAATTTGCAAAATTGCTGATAAGATTGTGTAAAAATTAAGTGCAAATGCCAAACCGTATCAACTGTTTCAGATGGAGAAACCATCGAATCAGAAACTGTCGCCAGATACATGAACTTTTTATATTCTAAAATCGCCTTTTTAGTAAAGTTTTTTGTCCAAAAGTTTTCTTGTGCAAGCCTTACTGAAAATCCAAATTCACTTGGTGGATCATTAAAATCGAATTGCACAATCTTATTCCAAAGTACGTTATCCATATTTTTAGTTTACAAAAAGCATTATAAAATTAAGATTATTTGATTAATTGTCCCTTAAAAAGATTTTTCGATATACGCTATGATTGTTGTTCGATTTGCTGAATAATCAAACCATTGTGTAGTTTCATTTCTTTTAAACCAGGTAAGTTGTCTTTTAGAAAAACGGCGGGTATTTTTTTTGATTTCTTCGATGGCAAATGGCAAAGAGAATTCTCCGTCAAAATAACTGAATAATTCCCTATATCCCACAGTTTGCAGTGCATTTAATGTTTTATTGGGATATAACGCTTTAGCTTCTTCAAGTAAACCTTCATTCATCATGATGTTCACACGTTGATTGATCCTGTCGTAAATGATTGGTCTGTCAGCTTCTAAACCAATCAAAATAGGAGTGAAGTTTCTATTGTTTTTCTTTTGATTTAGAAAAGAAGAATATGGTTTTTGAGTTCCAATACAAACTTCTGTAAAACGCATCATTCTTTGCGGATTTTGAAGTGTTTGTGGATTCTCTATTGTTATTTTTTGATAATACTCAGGATCTAGATTTTTCAGCTGTTCTTGCAGGTATTCGATTCCAAGTTTTTCATAATTTGAATTTACCTGAGAACGTATTTCAGGATTGATTTCAGGAAATTCATCAAATCCTTTTAAAATTGCATCAACATACAATCCTGAACCACCAATTAGAATTGCAAAATCATTGTTTTCAAATAATTCTTCTAATTTATGAAGTGCTTCTTTTTCATAATCTCCGACGGTATAATTTTCTAAAATAGATTTATTTTGAATAAAATGATGCGTCGCAGCTTGTAGTTCTTCAGGATTAGGAACAGCTGTACCAATGGTCATTTCTTTAAAAAACTGACGGCTGTCACAAGATATTATTTCGCATTTAAAATGTTGGGACAAAGCAATACTTAAGGCTGTTTTGCCTATAGCTGTTGGTCCGACGATGGTAATTAAGTGTTTCATATTTTTTTAGCCCAGATGGAAGTGAAACCCCGGACTTATATTGGTTAGTTTTTTTTAGGATAAAAGAGCGACTTTAGAAGCTCCTTTTATACTTTTAAAAAACAACAAAGATAAGGAGGAGTTGGAATGTACAGATGGAATAGCTCCTTAAAATTAATTATTTAGATAATGTGGTTCCGCATTCATGGCAATATTTTGCGCTGTCAAAATGTAATTGCGAATTACAATTTTGGCATGTTTTTTTTGTGCTGACAGCATTATTGCGAAGGCTGCTTTTTGCGAATTCTGCAGTAACAATTCCTGTGGGAACGGCAATGATTCCATAACCCATAATCATGACAAGCGAGGCTAAAAACTGACCAAGAGGAGATGCGGGTGAAATGTCGCCATAACCAACGGTGGTTAGGGTTACGATAGCCCAATAAATGCCCATAGGAATACTTGTAAAACCGCTTTCTTTGCCTTCGACGACGTACATCAATGAACCAATAATTACAGCGCTAATAAGGACGAAGTAGATAAAAACCAGAATTTTTTCTTTGCTGGCTTCCATAGCTTCCCGAAGCTGCATTGATTGCTGCGAAATTTGTGGAATATGTAAGATCTTGAACAATCTGAAGAAACGCAGGACTCTAACGATTGTAAGAACATTTGTGGCAGGGAAAAATATAGATAAATACATGGGTAATATCGCCATTAAATCGATAATGCCGTAAAAACTGAAAACATACTTTACAGGTTTTTGTATCGAAATAATACGCAAAATATATTCAATGGTAAAGAAAACTGTGATAACCCATTCACAAATAACAAGATAAGAATGGTACTTAAGATTGATACCTTCTACAGTATCCATCATGACTAAAAGTACACTTAATAAAATAAGACCTAAAAGTACCAGATCAAACAAACGTCCTAAAATGGTATTAGTGCCATAAAGGATGATTTGGGTCTTTTGTCTAAAAATTTCGTATTTTGATTTTATTTTTTTCATCTCGGCGAAGATAATGAAAGTTTTGGATTGTTAAAAATGAAGTATTTTAAGCGATTTACTTTTGCGGATGTAATTTTGAATAATGTTTTTTACATCACGGTTGTGTTCCATTGGTATCAAGATATTTTTAAAAATATCAATATTGGTAATTTGATAATTTAAATCATAAAAAGCATAACCTTTATAAATTCCGTTTTCGATTAATATTGCGCTTCGTTCGTTTACATTTCTTCCTCTGTCAATCAGAATCATGCTTTTATTATCAAAACTATTTTCGCTTATAAATTGTTGTACTCTGGCATTGTACACTTCTGGAGTGATTTCGCCAATACAAGCGCCGTCGCATTCTTTTATTTTATATTGAAAACATTCTTTCTTTGTTTGATACAATCCAGTCAACTTTTGACACAAATGATATTTTGCAGTAAATTTGAAAAGAGCATTTTTGCCTTCTTGTAAAGTAGCAAAAGATGTAATTTCTTTTTTACGGCCATCTGCTTTTTCAAGCTTTAGGTTGATGTATCCATCAGTATCTTTCTCAGCATATAACGCATATTGAAAAATAGTTTTTCTTCCGGAGCGATTATATCTTGGTCGGTTTATTTTTATTTCCTGACTTTCTTTCAACAACGCAATTAATTCACTGCCTGTTTCATCATGAGTTATAGTAAAAACTTCGGTTTGGATTTTTTTGCTTTTGGTTGTAATTCCGGTAAAATGCTGATTGACTCTTTTTTTTATATTTTGACTTTTACCGATATAAATTAGAGTTCCACCTTCATTGTAAATGTAGTAGACACCAGTTTTTGCGGGCATTTGAGATAAAAGATCCAAAAATTTTGGCGCAATACCTTTTTCTACTTCTAATTTTATAAAATCTTTTACGATGGTTTTTTCTAAATCTTTTTCAAGAAGCATTTTGAATAACTTGGTCGTTGCCATCGCATCTCCGCTGGCACGATGTCTGTCTGCCATTGGGATTCCAAGTGCACGAACCAATTTTCCTAAACTATATGAAGGTTGTTCCGGAATTAGTTTTTTTGCCAATTCGACGGTACAAAGTGTTCTGGCTTCGAAATCGTAACCTAAACGTCTGAATTCGGTACGAAGAATTCGGTAATCAAATGAGGCATTATGTGCTACAATGATACAATCAGAAGTGATTTCGATGATTCGTTTTGCTACTTCAAAAAACTTTGGAGCAGAACGCAACATAGCATTATTGATACCGGTTAATTTCACCACAAAGGGCTGAATCGGAATTTCAGGATTAACAAGGCTAATGAACTGGTCAATTACTTCATGGCCATCAAATTTATAAATGGCGATTTCAGTAATTCCTTCTTCGTTAAACTGGCCTCCAGTAGTTTCTATGTCTAGTATTGCGTACAAATTCAGTATTCAGTATCAGTATTTAGTAATCAGTTTAAACTCTACAATCCTCAATCTAAAATCTAGAATCAGATTTTAACGACCTCCAAAAATGCTGCTTCCAATTCTTACCATTGTGCTTCCGCATTCTATGGCAAGTTGATAATCGCCGGACATTCCCATAGATATTGTTGAAAAATTATTCATTGTAGAGGCGCACTGCTGTGCGTCTTTGCGTTGTTGTATGGAATCAAAAATAGACTTTAAATGTGTGAATTCTTTTTTTATCTGATTTTGATTTTCTGTAAATGTTGCCATTCCCATTAAACCTAAGATACGAATGTTTTTCATTTTTTCGAACTCTGACGAAGATATTAATTCATTTAATTCGTTTTCATCTAAACCAAATTTTGTTTCCTCTTCTGCAATATGTATCTGAAGTAAACAATCAATAATTCTATTGTTTTTTAAAGCTTGTTTGTTAATTTCCTGTAATAATTTCAAGCTGTCAACTCCGTGAATTAAATTCACAAATGGCGCCATAAATTTGACTTTATTCGTCTGCACGTGACCAATCATATGCCATTGAATGTCTTTTGGCATTTCTTCGTACTTATCAGTCATCTCCTGGATTTTATTTTCTCCAAAAATACGCTGACCAGCTTCGTAAGCCTCCATTAAATCAGAAACAGGTTTTGTTTTAGAAACAGCAACGAGAGTTACATGTTCAGGTAAGGTTGTTTTGATAGCATTTAAATTCGATTGTATCGACATGGCATTTCTTTTTTTTACGAAAGGATAAATTGCTTAGAAATTTTCTCTGCTTTTTTACTTTCACTGTAATCATAAAATCCTTCACCGGATTTCACTCCCAATTTTCCTGCTCTAACCATATTCACCAATAGTGGGCAAGGAGCATATTTGGGGTTTTTAAAACCTTCGTACATAACATTCAGAATAGCAAGACAAACATCAAGTCCAATAAAATCAGCTAATTGAAGCGGTCCCATTGGATGTCCCATTCCTAATTTCATTACTGTGTCAATTTCATAAACACCGGCTACTTTATTATATAACGTTTCGATTGCTTCATTTAGCATAGGCATCAAAATTCTGTTTGCTACAAAACCTGGATAATCATTTACTTCAACAGGAGTTTTTCCTAATTTTTCAGATAAATCCATGATGATCTTAGTGACTTCATCGCTTGTATTGTAACCGCGAATGATTTCGACCAATTTCATGATTGGCACCGGATTCATAAAATGCATTCCTATAACACGTTCAGGATGCGCAACTACAGCTCCAATTTGGGTAATTGATATAGAAGATGTATTGGTTGCCAAAATGGTATTATGAGAACAAGCTTCATTTAATTGTTTAAAAATATTAAGCTTTAGTTCTACATTTTCTGTAGCAGCCTCAACAACTAAATCAACACCAACAACACCATCTTTAATATCAGTATACGTAATAATATTAGTAATAGTTTTTGCTACATCTTCTTGAGTTATGGTTCCTTTTGCTAACATTCGATCTAAGTTAGCAGCTATAGTCGCCATTCCTTTGTCTAAAGATTTCTCAGAAACATCAATTAGTTTTACAACAAAACCACTTTGCGCAAAAGTATGGGCAATTCCATTACCCATCGTTCCTGCACCAATTACAGCTATAGTTTTCATTTAATTTGGTATTTGAATTTTAAAAGTTAAGGTTTAAAGCTCCTTTGAAGTGCGCTTTAAACCTTAAAAATAATGAGTTTATTTTTTTTATTTATTTGTCGAAACAATCAATGATTTGATATGCCACTCTCAAAGCATCTGTAGCTTGTTCAAGCGTCACAACGGGAGTAGTATCTGTTGTGATGGCATTTGCAAATGAGTCTAATTCGTCCAGAATGGCATTATTTTGCTCCACATCAGGATTAGTAAAATAGATTTGTTTTTTTACACCTTCTGCATTTTGAAGAATCATATCAAAATCGCCCGGAATTTCAGGAGCATCCTTCATGCGGACTACTTCACATTTTTTTTCCAGAAAATCTACCGAAATATAAGCGTCTTTTTGAAAGAAGCGCGTTTTACGCATGTTCTTCATCGAAATTCTGCTTGCTGTTAGATTTGCTACACATCCATTTTCGAATTCGATTCTTGCATTAGCAATATCCGGAGTGTCGCTAATTACAGAAACTCCGCTGGCATGAATATCTTTTACTTTAGAATGCACAACGCTTAATATAGCATCAATATCATGAATCATTAAATCCAACACTACAGGAACATCAGTTCCACGCGGATTAAACTCGGCCAAACGATGTGTTTCTATAAACATTGGGTTTTCGATCATGTTTTTTGTAGCAATAAACGCAGGGTTAAAGCGTTCAACATGACCCACCTGACCTTTTACGTTATATTCATTGGCTAAAGCAATAATTTCTTCAGCTTCATCAACGGTATTGGCAATTGGTTTTTCTATAAAGATATGTTTTCCGGATTTAATGGCTACCTTAGCACATTTATAGTGAGAAAGTGTTGGTGTTACAATATCAATGACATCCACAGCATGGATTAATTTTGCAATAGTGCTGAAGTTTTTATAACCAAACTCTTTTGAAATTCTTTCGGCATTTTCTTGATTTTCGTCGTAAAATCCAACTAATTCGTATTTGTCAGATTGTTGTAATAAACGTAAATGTATTTTACCAAGATGACCAGCACCTAAAACTCCTACTTTTAACATGAGAATGTATTTTAAACAAAAATATAATTTATTTGTTGAAAGTAAAAGTGAATGCAGTAAAGATTTAGCGATTTAATAATTAAAAATCAATATTTGATTTCCTATTTACTTTCTTATTTTTGCCAAAATAAAATCTACCCATTTTGAAAGACACTGCCAAACATCAAGGACTACGTAATCAATTAGTAAGCACTTTAGAACAAAAAGGAATTACCGACAGAGCAGTTTTGGATGCGATAAAAAAAATCCCAAGACACCTTTTTTTAAATTCAAGTTTTGAAGATTATGCTTATCAGGATAAGGCTTTTCCTATAGGAGCCGGTCAAACAATATCACAGCCGTACACCGTTGCTTTTCAATCCCAATTATTAGAAGTTAAAAAAGAGCATAAAATTCTCGAAATTGGTACTGGTTCAGGTTACCAAACTGCCGTTTTATGTATGCTGGGCGCAAAAGTTTTTAGTGTCGAAAGGCAAAATGAATTGTTTAAGACAACTTCGAATTTATTTCCGAAACTAAATATTCGTCCCAAGCATTTGTCGTTTGGTGATGGCTACAAAGGGTTGCCAAGTTACGCACCATTTGATAGTATTATTGTTACAGCGGGAGCTCCATTTATTCCTCAGCCTTTAATGGCACAGCTAAAAATAGGAGGAAGGCTCGTTATACCTTTAGGAGAAGATGTTCAGATTATGACATTATTGATTCGTAAAAATGAAACGCAATTTGAGAAACATGAATTTGGAGAATTTCGATTTGTTCCTTTACTAGAAGATAAAAATTAAAAAGTAGCTATAAATTTCAAACACGGATTTCGCAAATTAGAACTAATTATTTTTAGAAATTAATTTCACAAACGTAATTGATTGTTAATTTGTGCTAATTTGTGGAATTCGTGTTTTATTTTATTGAGCGATAATACCAATATGTCGTTCCAGGTCTTCTTTTTCAATTCGAGCAACAAAGAGTAAAAAATCTTCTTTATTATTTTTTGTCTGGGCGGTTTCTAGAGTTTGATAGTATTGCATACGACTGTCATAATCTCCTTTTATGTTGGCAATTATATAGCCCTTTTGCAATAAAATTAAATTCATTATCAAACGGGAAGTACGGCCATTTCCATCAATAAAAGGGTGAATTGTTACTAGTCTTTCGTGCATTTCAGCAGCCAAAACAACGGGATGTAACTTGTTTTTATTGATTTCGTACCAAATAAAATAATCTTCCATTTCTTTGGCAACCATAAAAGGTTGTGGTGGCATGTGAGTACTTCCTTTTATCATTACTTGTACTTTTCGGTAACGACCTGCATCTTCAGGAATTATACCTCGTAGAATTAAATTATGAATAGACAAAAGATCGCGTTCGTTTAAAGAAACGTTTCTTTGCATTAAATTTTTAATAAAACCAATAGCTTCCTGATGATTAATCGCTTCTAAATGCTCACGCATACTTTTTCCGGAAATAGTCAAACCTTCGTTGATCACCATATCTGTTTCACGAAGTGTCATAGTGTTTCCTTCAATTCGATTACTTTCAAAAGTATATTCTAATTCTAAGGCCTGAGTAATTCTATAGCTGTCATATTGACGATAACTGTCTAATTTTGCTTTTAGAAGATCAATCTCTTTAAGAAGATTTTCTAGAGTTTTAGAAATTTTTAATTTTGATACCGTTTTGTTGTATTTGATTTCCTGCTCTGCTACCATTAAGGCTTTTAAGGCAAATTCATCATCTCCAATTTCGTATAGTATTTTTTCTTTAAGCCATGCAATCATTAAGGTTTCGTAATCTATCTCTAAAAGTTGAGAAAGTTTCGAAATCTGGTCTTTAGTTGGTCTTCTTGTTCCTGATTCGAATTTGCTTATTAAAGCTTGATCTATACCAAGAATTTGTGCCACTTCACGAGTTTTTAATCCTTTTTGCTCTCTTGCATTTTTAAGAAGTGTTTTCATTTATTCTAATGATTTAAATTGTCTTGACTAATTTAGTCATTTTTACCGGAATAAAAAAGCAATATTCCACAATATTGCCTTTACAAAATTATATTTTACTTTTTGGAGGAAGCGATCCGTCTTTTCTCATTTCATCGACAACTGCTTGCATGATTGCGTCTACAGTTGATCCTAAATCCGTCACATAATCGGATTTTGTAGTTCCTGTCCAGATTAGTTTATTTTCTTTTAATGAAAAAACGTTTGTTTCTACCATATAAGAAGTTGTTTCCTGATAATATCCCGGATCGTAGAAGTAAGGAGAGTACATTCCGTACCAGTTTCCAAAACCATATCCGTAAACACCGCTGTATAGACCATCGAAACCACCGTAATACATACCTGTATAACTTCCAGGAACATAGGTAGTTTCTTTTTCTGCACTTACCAGGCGTAATGTAATTACGCCATCAAAATCTTCATCTTGTAATATTTTTAATTTTTGTTCCTGTGTAAGATTTTTAGTTGTTTCGTTTAAGTATTCATAAGAGGTTTTGAAGATTGGATTGCTGGCTGCAATTCTGTTTTCGGTGACTCTTCTGGATGCTTCGTCTTTTAATAGCGCAACAACTAAAACTTTTTTGAAATTTTCCTGGGCGACTGTTATTTTTGGATCTCTCCAACTATTAACTATTGCAGTATTGCTGCCACAGCTTGCAAGTACCAAAGCGACGATAAATAAAGTTAAGCATTTCTTCATATTACAAATTTTTAAATATTGTAATAAAAATACGTATAAAATATTAACAAATGCTTCTTGCGATAAAAAATAACTTTAATTGTAGGCTTTTTTTATTCGGTCTAGATCACGTTTTGTGTCCTGTTCTTTAAGAGATTCACGCTTGTCGTAGTTTTTCTTTCCTTTACAAAGTCCGATTTGTAGTTTTGCAAGCCCTTTTTCATTGGTAAACAATTTTAAAGGTACAATTGTAAGTCCTTTTGCCTGAACACTTTTGTGAAGACTTTTCAATTCCTTTTTATTCAAAAGCAATTTTCTTTCACTTCTTGATTTGTGATTGAATTGATTTCCAAATGTGTATTCTTCTATATAAGTATTAATAGCAAAAAGTTCGAGATTGCTAAATTCACAAAAACTTTCGGTAATATTGGCTTTTCCTAATCGGATAGATTTGATTTCTGTACCGGATAAAACAATTCCGGCAGTATAAGTATCGATTATCTCATAATCAAATCGAGCTCTTTTATTAAGTATATTGACTGTTTTTAACATAGATGCAAATGTAAACAAAATTGAAAAACTTTGAAGCAATCAAAGATAATTAAAGATTTTTTTTAATCTATGATTTTAATCATTTTTGAAAGATAAACTTGCTAGTAAGTTTGTTAAATAATTTATAAATAAATTCAAAAATGAAAAAAATTTTAACATTCGCTACTATTGCATTAATTAGTCTAACTGTAAAAGCACAAGATGCTAGTCAGGGTTTAAAAGGAGCTTGGTTTGTAACGTCACAATTTGGTTACCAGCAAACTAAAACCGGGGATAATAAAAATACAAATTTATCAGTAATACCAATTGTAGGAACATTCATCACGCCATCTGTAGCTGTTGGAGCGGGACTGGGTTATATTAATATGAAATCAGATGCAAGTGTAGGAGTCGCAGCAACAAAAACAGATTTATTTGTAATTCAGCCCTTGGCAAGAAAGTATTGGAATGTTGCAGGTTCTCTTTATTTCTTTGGACAAGCAGCTCTTCCAATTATTGCAGGTAAAGAAAAAGAAAGTGGTACAAAAATAAACCAGTTCGGTTTGTCTGTCTCAGGAGGTTTTGATTATTTCGTCACTAAAAACTTCTCAGTAGAGTTTTCTTATGATTTAGCGAATTTTACATCAACTACAATTGACCCTAAAAGTGGTGAAAAAACTACTGTTACTAATTTTGGATTAGCACATATGGCAAATGTTGATTCTGCTTATTTAGTAGGAGGTTCAAATTTAACAACTCCACTTGCGGTTGGATTTAAATTTATATTCTAAATAGTTCTAGGCTGATTTAGATTTCAATTTGCTAATTTTGCAAAAAAAAGACCGAACTTTTTTAGAGTACGGTCTTTTTGTATAATCTTTAAATTTATAAAATGCAAAATCAATCAAAAGATCCGTTGCACGGCATCACACTTCAAAAAATAGTAGAAGCACTAGTGAATCATTATGGTTTTGATACATTGGCAGAATTAATACCTGTCAAATGTTTTACCACAAATCCGAGTGTCAAATCAAGTTTAACTTTTTTAAGAAAAACCGATTGGGCTCGTAAAAAAGTTGAAGAGTTGTATTTGAAATCTTTATCTAAATTTACAGAATAATTACAATTTATAAGAAATCATAACACCTCCACGGTAAGGAAGCCATTCACCACTTTTGTTCCAGTTTGGAGCTTTTTCGTATCTGCCTGGAGTTCCGTCGTTATAGTATCCTTTATAAAAACCTTGATGCCAACCAGCTCCTGCAAATATATCTAGTAAAAATTTGTCGTTTAATTTGATGTTATATCCAGCTGTAATACCTAAACGATAACCAAAACCATGTTCATATTTGTTACTGTCCCAGTAATTCCATTTTTGTAATTCATAAACATCCGGACCAGCATGACCACCAACATAAAATCCGTTATATTTTTCTTTAAAATGATAACGAACTTCCGGTGTTAATGTATAAAATTTCATTGGACTGTGGCCATCAAAAGATTCCCAAAAAGAAGCCATTACATCAACACTAAAAGTTAATTTTTCTCCAATACTGGTTTCGATACCAATATTTGGAACACCAACTAAAGCTGTTGCGGCATTAAATTTAATAAAAGTTTGACTTTGGGATTGAATCGAAAAGAAAAGGACAATGAGAATTAAGTACTTTTTCATAAAAATAGTTTTCGTAGGGGTTTAGATAAGGCTTTATACCTTATTTCGCGTGCAAATATAACGCAAACCATTAATTACTATTATGTAAATGTTTTAATTTAACAAGAATGTTTTTTTATGATAATTAATATTGATTAATTAGCTTCTAGTAATGAGTAGATTACGGAATCTAAAAAGCGGCCTTCATAAAATTCGTTTTCTTTTAAATGTGCTTCTTTAACAAAACCACATTTTTGAAGCACTTTTTCAGAAGCATAATTTCCGGGGTCAATCACGGCTTCGATAGAGTGTAGTTTTAGATCTTTAAAGCCATAACTAATTAATCGATTTACGGCTTCTGGAACAATTCCTTTACCGTGAAATTCCGGCAATAAGATATATCCAATTTCAGCACGGTAATTTTGTGGCTGCATCCTGTAATATCCTATAATACCCAATAGTTTAGGGTTGCCTTTTAATGTTATTCCCCAATTGATTCCTATGTTTGTTACTATTTTATCTTCGATCATAGCAATGTGTTCAAGAGCATCCTCAGAATTTTTCGCCAATGGTCGCGGAATATATTTCATGGTTTCGGGATTCGAACGTAATTCGAAAACTTCATTTACATCATCGTTTGTTATTCTCCTTAAAAGCAAACGTTCTGTTTCTATTTCGGGAAATGGGGTGAAATTAAATTCTAACATTTTTCTTAAATTATAATAGTGTTATACTAAACTTTGAAGTAAAAGTTTGATTAGCATCTAAAGCCAAAATCCCTTCCTTCTTAAATAAATCCCCAGAATTTTCGGCTGTGTCTGAATAGCCCAACCAAGGTTCAATACAAAGAAATGGCGCTTGATCTTTTGTCCAGATCCCCAAACTTGGAAAATCTTTAAAATCAAATTTGAGATATGGTTTGGAGTTTTCAAGAATAGTTAATGAATTTGATTCTAAAGATTTAAAAATCAATGCATCGTTTTCGAATAATTTATAATTCAAAGGAACCAGATTATCAGTAGTTTCTAAAACTTCTGTTTTATTTGAAATTAAATCATTCTCTAAAATATAATATTTTAAAACTTCTTCTTTTTCAAATTCTAGAGCATAATTTTCGAAATTCTCTGGTAAAGCTATTGCCGGATGAGCTCCAATTGAAAAAGGCATTTTAGTTTTACTTTTGTTAATTACTTTATATTCGATGTTTAATGACGCTTCTTCAAGAGTGTAAATAAGTTGTAATTCAAATTCAAAAGGATATTTTTTCAAAGTTTCAACATCAGATTGTAAAGAAAAAACAGCACTGTTATCAGTCTTTTTTACTAATTGAAAATCCATATCGCGAGCAAATCCATGTCTTGGTAATTGATATTCTTCTCCGTCAATTGTATAAGTATTGTTTTTTAAAGTACCTACAATCGGAAAAAGGACAGGAGAGTGCTTTCCCCAAAAATCAGGATTCCCTTCCCATATATATTCTTTGTTTTGCTTGTTTTTTAATGAAAATAATTCAGCTCCTGAATGTTTTATAGAGGCGCTTAGTGTTGAATTTGAAATAGTTGTATTCAAAATGAGTAAGGTTGAAATGAATAAAATTTATACTGATGTAAATATATTTTATAAATTTTAGTTTTTTAAGAAAAACCTCCAAATTATTTTTTTGATAAAATTTTGCTAAAATTCAATTTATGATTCTTCTTTTCTCTGTAAATAGCTTTTTTTTTCATTAATTTGCTAGATAAACAGCTGAAAAATATGAAAATACAATCCTTAAAAGCCTTATTAACCATGGCTTTGTTTGTTGGGATTTCTTCTGTTTGGGCACAACAAACGCCTCCGACAACAGCAGTAAATCCTGTTAATAATTACAATTATCATGATGCCTTTGGACCACATTTTTATACAAAAAATGGAACTCCAACCCGTTCTGCAAGTGGACAGCCCGGAGTTGAATACTGGCAAAACAGGGCTGATTATCAGATAACGGCAAGATTGAACGCGATCACAAATGAAATTATTGGTACGGATGAAATTACCTATACTAATAATAGTCCTGATAAAATGTCGTTTGTTTGGTTGAATTTAGATCAAAATTTATTCAAGGAAGATTCAAGAGGAAACGCAGTTGTGCCTTTAACGGGTAGCCGTAACGGTGCTCAAGGACAGCTTTTTGATGGTGGAAATAAAATAAAATCAGTTAAAGTAATTTCTGTTGGTAAGAAAAAAACTGAAGTTGAGGCAAAATATGTAATTACAGACACCAGAATGCAAATATTTCTTCCGGAAGAATTGGCATCAAAAGGAGCTGCTGTTAAAATTAAAATAGAATTTGCATTCACGGCGCCTTTTGAAGGATCAGACAGAATGGGAGTTTTAGAAACTAAAAATGGTAAAATTTTCACGATTGCGCAATGGTATCCTCGTATGTGTGTGTATGATGATGTAAGAGGCTGGAATACACATCCGTATTTAGGTGCTTCTGAGTTTTATCTGGAGTACGGTAATTTTGATGTAAAACTTACTGTACCTGCTAATCATTATGTAGTAGGGTCAGGTGAATTACTAAATGGTGCAGAAGTATTGCCTGCAGATGTATTTAAGCGTTATAAAGAAGCTTCATTAAGCGATAAAACAGTTATGATTCGTTCTGCTGAAGAAGTTGCTGCAACTGCAAATACAAATGCTTCCGGCGAGAAAACGTGGCATTATCAGATAAAAAATGCACGTGATTTTTCGTGGGCGTCGTCACCGGCTTTTATCTTAGACGGAGCAAAAATTAATTTGCCAAGTGGTAAAAAAGCATTGGCTTTATCTGCTTATCCGGTAGAAAGTGCCGGACAAGGTGCTTACGGGCGTTCTACTGAATATGTAAAAGCAGCTATAGAACATTATTCTAAAACATGGTTCGAATATCCTTATCCGGCCGCTACAAACGTTGCAGGAAATGAAGGCGGAATGGAATATCCGGGAATTGTTTTTTGTGGATGGGAATCTAAAGGACAGGATTTATGGGGAGTTACGGATCATGAATTTGGACATATCTGGTTTCCTATGATTGTAGGATCAAACGAAAGATTGTTTGGATGGATGGATGAAGGTTTTAATACTTTTATTAATTCACTAAGTACAGCCGCATTTAATAAAGGAGAATATGTAGAAGCGCCAACAGATTTACATAAAGGAGCTGAGTCATTTACAAGAACTGATTTAGAAACCGTAATGAGTTCTCCTGATAACATGAAAGAAGCAAATATTGGTATGTTGTGTTATTTTAAGCCAAGTTCAGCTTTGATTATTTTAAGGGAACAAGTATTAGGAAAAGAGCGTTTTGATACTGCTTTCCGTACCTATATTGAGCGTTGGGCTTATAAACATCCGCAGCCGGATGATTTTTTCAGATCAATGGAAAATGTTGCGGGTGAAGATTTAAGCTGGTTCTGGAGAAGCTGGTTCGTAAACAACTGGCGTTTTGATCAAGGGATTAATTCAATTAAGTATGTAAAAAATGACCCGTCAAAAGGAGTTGTAATTACAGTTGAAAATTTCGATAAAATGCCAATGCCAATTGTTGTGGATATTAAAACAAAAAGTGGAAAAGTTACAAGAGTAAACCTTCCTGTAGAAGTTTGGCAGCGTAATACCGTATGGTCTTTTAAACATAATTCTACTGAAGAGATAGAGAGTGTTACTCTTGATCCTGATCATGTTTTTCCGGATAATAACGAAGCAAACAATGTTTGGACAGCGGGAAACGGTAAAATAGAAAAAGATATAATTTTAGACGGTTATTTAGGAAATTACTCTACTTCAAGAGCGCCTTTAAAGATCGATTTTACAGAAAAGAACAGTACGTTGAATGTTGAAATTACAAACTTCCCTAAGTTTACTGTAAGCCCTGTAGAAAACGAAAAAGATACTTTTCAGTCTAAAAGCGCAGGATTGAAATTTAAATTTAATGAAGCTAAAACAGGTTTTGACATGATTATTTTAGGTAACGGCGAAACAATTCCTTTTACTAAAAAATAAAAGTATAATAATAAAGTTTTTAAAACCCGATAGTTGTTAATCACTATCGGGTTTTCTTTTGGTTTGGCTTTTGAGTTTCAGGTTTCAAGTTTCAGGTTTATCAAATTTAGAAAAACTCAGAACCTTAGCCCTTTAGAATCTTAGCGCCTTGAAAATCTAACTTTTCATTAAAAAAATGTTAGAATTTTAATTTTTTGTTTTGGAAATAAAAAAATAGTGTACTTTTGCATCGATGAATAAAATAAGTTTACATATAACTTCTTTGTCACGGACAAACTCACCTGTAACTTCTCCCGAAGTACGGATACTATCTCTATAGTATTCACAGAGTTTTTCGCCGCGTATTTATTTATATTCATTTTTCATTTTGAAATCACACAATTTGTCCATTGGACAAACATATCCTAAAAGTATATATAGTATTTTGAATTTTTTAAATCAAGTTTTTGATTTTGAGAAGGTTATTTCTATTATGTCTATTTTTGTTGGATTGATTTCAGGATTTCAAACTAAACAATACGTTTTAATTTTTAACTCTAACTTCAACTATTGAAATGAAAATCTCTATTGTTGTTACTCAGGAAGAACACTTCAAATTCGCACAGGAAATTTGCGATACGATAGAATCATCTGCCTTGCTAAGAGGTACAGGGATTGCTAAAAGAACTCCTGAATACATTCAGAAAAAAATGTCGAACGGTGATGCGATGATTGCTTTGGCAGATGGAAAATTTGCAGGTTTTTGTTATATCGAAAGTTGGCAGCACGGAAAATTCGTGGCACATTCCGGTTTAATTGTACATCCGGATTACAGAAGTTTGGGTTTGGCAAAAAAGATCAAATCAAAAGTTTTTGATTATTCCCTAAAAAGATACCCTGATGCTAAGATATTTGGTATTACAACCGGTTTGGCTGTAATGAAAATCAACTCTGATTTAGGATATAAACCAGTACCATTTTCTGAACTTACAACAGATCCAAGTTTTTGGTCAGGCTGTAAAACCTGTACGAATTACGAAATTCTAAAAAGCAAAGAAAACAAAATGTGTCTTTGTACCGGAATGTTGTATGACCCAAAAGAAAAACAAAAAGATCCGCCAAGACATCCTTTTAACGAAGCTGTTTTAAGCAGATTAAAAAAAATAAAACAAGCTTTATTCTTAAGTAAAATATTGTCTTTCGGCTTTTTATCTTAAGAATTTAAATCAAAAAAGAAATCTCAAACTTGCTATATACGAAAGTATTAGCCTAAATTATAAAAAATGAAAAAAGTTGTATTAGCTTATAGTGGAGGATTAGATACCTCGTATTGTTTGAAATATTTAAAAAATGAAAAAGGATACGAAGTCCACACCGTACTTGTAGATACAGGAGGATTTGATGCAGAAGAATTATCTGCTATCGAAAAAAGAGCTTACGAATTAGGGAGTGCACAACACGCTAACCTGACAATCGTAGATAAATATTATGATAAAGCGATTAAATATTTGATATTTGGAAACGTATTAAAAAACAATACATATCCATTATCAGTAAGTGCAGAGCGTGTTTTTCAGGCTATTGAAGCCATTAAATATGCTAAAAAAGTGGGAGCAAGCGCGATCGCACACGGAAGCACAGGTGCAGGAAATGATCAAATTCGTTTTGATTTAATTTTTCAAACCATCGCTCCGGAAATTGAAATTATTACACCAATTAGAGATCTTAAATTATCAAGACAAGAAGAAGTTGATTATTTGGCTCAAAACGGAGTTCATTATTCTTGGGAAAAAGCACAATATTCGATCAATAAAGGACTTTGGGGAACAAGCGTAGGAGGAAAAGAAACTTTAACCTCAAGTAAACCATTGCCAAGTGAAGCATATCCTTCGCAATTGCAAAAAGAAGAAGAAGAGAAAGTTACTTTACATTTTGAACAAGGAGAATTGGTTGGAGTAAATGGTAAAACAGATAAACCATCAAATAATATTGTAGCTCTTGAAAAACTGGCGAATGCATACGCAATTGGTAGAGATATTCACGTAGGTGATACTATTATTGGAATTAAAGGAAGAGTTGGTTTTGAAGCTGCTGCGCCATTAATTATTATAAAAGCACACCATTTATTAGAGAAACATACCCTTGGTAAATGGCAACAATACTGGAAAGAACAATTAGGAAACTGGTACGGAATGTTGTTTCATGAAGGCCAGTTTTTAGATCCTGTAATGAGAAATATTGAAACATTTTTGCAAGACACACAAAAAACTGTGAATGGTGTTGTAACCGTTTCGCTAAAACCATATCATTTTTCGCTTGACGGAATTGAATCTGATAATGATTTGATGAATACAGGTTTTGGTCAATACGGAGAAATGAACAATGCCTGGACATCAGACGATGCAAAAGGATTTATTAAGATTCTAGGAAATGCCCAAAACATATTTTCATCTGTAAACCACTTAGATCATGATTAATATCGGAATAATTGGTGGTTCAGGCTATACAGCCGGAGAACTTATCAGAATTTTAATGTATCATCCCAATGTAAACATCGATTTTGTTTACAGTACAACCAATGCAGGTAAACCACTTTCTGTGGCGCACCACGATTTGATGGGAGATATCGAAATGAACTTTACTGATGTGGTGAATCCGAATGTAAATGTTGTGTTTTTATGTCTTGGTCACGGAAAATCTATTTCGTTTCTTGAAGAAAATAAATTCGCAAGCCATACTAAAATCATCGATTTAGGAAACGATTTCAGATTGACAAAAGACGCTGTTTTCGAAGGAAAAGAATTTGTTTACGGATTACCGGAATTGAATAAAGCTGAAATTAAAAAAGCAAATTTTATTGCAAATCCAGGTTGTTTTGCAACTGCGATTCAATTGGCTTTATTGCCATTAGCAAAAAACAATCTGCTTAAAAATGATGTTCATATTAATGCAACAACCGGAAGCACCGGTGCGGGCGTAAGTCTTGCTGAAACTTCTCACTTTAGTTGGAGAAACAATAATATGTCTCATTATAAAGCTTTTGAACACCAGCATTTGGGAGAAATCAACCAAAGCGTGAATCAATTGCAAGCTGATTATTCAGATGAATTAATTTTTGTTCCGAATAGAGGCGATTTTACAAGAGGAATTTTTGCGACTTTATATACAGATTCTGACGAAAGCCTGGAAGATTTAGTGACCAAATACAAAGATTTCTATAAAAATGAACCTTTTGTAACTGTTACAACGACAAATATCAATATGAAACAAGTCGTTCAAACCAACAAATGTATCATTAGTTTATTGAAAAAAGGAAACCGGATTTTAATCACGTCAATCATTGACAACTTAACCAAAGGTGCTTCAGGACAAGCGATTCAAAACATGAATTTAATGTTCGGGTTAGAAGAAACCACCGGTTTACATTTGAAACCAAGCGGATTTTAGAAAAAATTTGTTTCAGGTTTAAAGTTTCAAGTTCTGTAAGGACTTGACATATAAATACTGAAGCTTAATCTAGTTTCAAGTTCCAGTTTCACGTTCTACAAACAACTTGAAACTTTAAACATGAAACAAAATAAACAAAAGACAAAATGAATTTATTCAACGTATACCCACTTTATGATATCACACCTGTAAAAGCACTAGACTGCACAATTACAGATATTAACGGAGTAGAATATTTAGACTTATATAGCGGACATGGTGTAATCTCGATTGGCCATACACAACCTGATTATGTGGCGAAATTGAAAAATCAATTGGATCATTTAGGATTTTATTCTAATGCAATTCAGAACCCTTTGCAGGTAGAATTAGCTCAGAAATTAGGGAAACTTTCAGGATTAGAAGATTACGAATTATTTTTATGCAGTTCAGGAGCTGAAGCAAACGAAAATGCTTTGAAATTAGCCTCTTTCCATAACGGGAAATCAAGAGTTATAGCTTTTCATAATTCTTTTCACGGAAGAACTTCTGCAGCTGTTGCCGTTACAGACAATAAGAAAATCGTAGCGCCAATTAATGCACAGCAAGTAGTTACTTTTTTACCGCTGAACCAAATCGAATTAGTTGAAGCTGAATTGGCTAAAGGAGATGTTTCTGCAGTAATTATCGAAGGAATTCAGGGAGTTGGAGGTTTAGATGAAGGAACAACAGAATTTTTTCAGGCATTGGAAAAAGCATGTAAAAAACACAATGTTGTTTTGATTTTAGATGAAGTACAATCAGGATATGGAAGAAGCGGAAAGTTTTTCGCGTTTCAACATCACGGGATCAACGCTGATATTATTTCAGTTGCAAAAGGAATGGGGAACGGTTTTCCGGTTGGAGCCATTTTAATTTCGCCAAAATTTGAAGCAAGTTTCGGATTATTAGGAACTACTTTCGGCGGAAGCCATTTATCATGTGCTGCAGGAATTGCAGTTCTGGATGTAATGGAGAAATTGAACTTACAAGATAATGTAAACGAAGTTTCGGCCTATTTCTCAGAGCAAATAAAGCAAGTTCCGGGAATCAAACAAGTAAAAGGAAAAGGTTTAATGCTTGGTATTGAATTTGATTTTGATGTTGCAGCTTTAAGAAAAAAACTAATCATCGAAAAACATATTTTTACAGGAAGTGCCAATAACAAAAATCTAATTAGAATTTTGCCACCACTTACAGTAAAAAAAGCTGATATCGATACATTTATTGTAGCTTTAAAAGAAAGTTTAGAAGAGCTTCAGAATTAGATTTCAATATCCTAACAGGTTTTCAAAACCTGTTAGGTATATATAAGTTTCAATCAAAAAGAAGCAACCAAAAAACAACCAACTATAAATTATGAATCCATTATCAATAGAAAAACGCAATCTGGTTTTGCACTCCATGGCAAAACTGGTAGAGCAGGAGCGGAGCCAAATTATTCTTACCAATCAAGAGGATTTGCTAGCCTATGATGGCTCAGATTTAGCGATGGAAGAACGCCTGAAAGTAGATGATAAAAAAGTCGACGAGATGATTTTATCGTTAAAACAATTGGCTTCTCAGGAAGATCCTGTTGGAGTTGAGCGTTTTCATTTTGTTCATGATAACGGAATAAAAGTCATTAATAAAACGGCAGCTTTTGGTACAATTTTAATTATCTATGAATCTCGTCCAGACGTTACAATCGAAGCGGGAGGAATTGCCTTTAAATCCGGAAATAAGATTTTATTAAAGGGAGGAAAAGAGTCTTTGAGATCCAATTTAAAGATTGTTGATTTATGGCACGAGGCTTTACAGGAAAATGCAGTTTCGAAAGACTGGGTAGAGTATTTGAATTATACCCGTGCAGAAACGCAGGCTTTTTTAGAAAAACCAACTCAAAAAGTAGATTTAATTGTTCCAAGAGGAGGAGAAAAATTAATTGAGTTTGTCAAACAACACGCGACTTGCCCGGTAATTGTAAGCGGACGCGGAAATAATTTTGTTTACGTTCATAAAGATGCTGATACAGACTTGGCTTTAAAAGTAATTTTGAACGCGAAAACATCTAAAATCTCAGCTTGTAATGCAGTTGATAAAGTTTTAATAGATTCTAAATTACCAAATTTTGAAGGTTTTACAGCAATTTTAATCGAAGAATTAAAAGAGTATAATGTAGAAGTAATTGTTGATGAATCTCTGAAAAACTTTGAAGATACAGAAACACTTCAAAGCGAAGATATCTGGTACGAAGAATTTTTGGATTATAAAATTGTAATTGGAACAATTGATTCTGACGAATATGCAATTGATAAAATCAACAAATATTGCGGAGGACATTCAGCGGTAATAATTACCAGAGACGACAAAGCAGCACAGAAATTTATGGATGCTGTTGATACTGCTGCCGTTTATCAAAATGCATCGACACGTTTTACCGATGGAGGACAATTTGGTCTGGGCGGAGAATTAGCAATAAGCACCGATAAATTACATCAACGCGGACCAATTGGTTTACAGCATCTTGTAACAAACAAATGGTATGTTTACGGAGATGGGCAAATTAGGTGATTTTAGAGTTCAGATTATAGATTTACGATTTCTGATTTCTGATTATTGGAATTTAAATTTTGGAATTTATTAAAGACAAAGCTTTGCGAACTTTAGAGTTTGTAAACACAAACAATATAAAAAAACCTTGCGCACTTTGCGGTTAAAAAAACATCGGGGTTAAAATAACAACATGGGAAAAAAGCGGATTTTATTAAAAATAGGAAGTAATACCTTAACCAAAGAAACCAATCATATTTCGCGGGGAAAGATCGAGGATATTGGTATGCAGATCGCCGCTCTCAACAAAGATTACGAGTTTGTAATCGTGAGTTCAGGAGCAATCGCAGCCGCCAAGCAATTTGTGAAACTTGAAAGTAAAGGCAAAGAAATTGCGTTAAAACAAGCTTTGGCTTCGATTGGACAACCACATTTAATGAGGATCTTCCATGAAAACTTCAGCGACTTAGGCCTGTTGACTTCTCAATGTCTGCTTTCATATTCAGATTTTGAAAAAGATCAGTCGAAAGTAAATATTGTCAATACGATTAATGTGTTGGTTGAGAACAATTACATTCCGATTATAAATGAAAATGATACCGTTGCCACAGATGAGATTCGGTTTGGGGATAATGATAAATTAGCGGCTTTAACAGCAGTGCTGCTAAAAGTTGATATTCTGATTATTGCGACCAATACAAACGGAATTTATACCAAAGATTCTTTCAATGATGAATACCCTGAAACGATTAGAGTAGTAAATGATCTAAAAGTATTAGAAAAAGAAATTGGAGATTCAAAATCATCACACGGAACAGGCGGAATGCAGTCGAAAATAGAAGCTGCCGGAATTGCAAAAGCAGCCAACATCGAAACCTGGATTGTCAACGGATTAAATGATAATTTTATTTTAAAAGCATTGCAAAATGAAATTGCGTTTACAAAAATAGTCTGATTATGACGCGGATGAGGCGGATTCGCTTTGCGAAAACGCGGATAAAAACGGATTTTTATATTTGTGCTTGATTAATATGTAGTGTATTTCATTCAAATTTTTGAAATTATGAAATTATTGCATCAAGAGTTAACGGATGTCATTATTAAAACTTTTTATGAAGTTTATAATGAATTAGGATATGGATTTTTAGAAAAGGTTTATTTAAATTCCCTGTACTTGGAATTAAAAAGTAAAGGTTTAAATGTTGAAGCTCAAAGAAAAATAGAAGTTTATTATAAAGGAATTGAAGTGGGAGAATATTATGCAGATTTAATTGTTGAAAATTCAGTTATTCTTGAATTAAAAGTGGCTGATAGCATTGCTCCGGCATTCGAAAACCAAATTTTAAATTATTTAAGAGGAACAAATTGCGAGGTCGGTTTACTCCTGAATTTTGGAAAGAAACCGGAATTCAAACGGAAAGTTTTTGAAAATAACAGAAAAATTAGAAAGTAAAAAAAGAAAAAATCAGTTTTTATCCGCGTCTTCGCTTTAGCGAATCAGTTTAATCCGCGTCTAAATAACACAATACAAAAAGACATGAATTATATTTCAATACAAGATATCGACTCATTATCAAAATGGGTAAAAAGTGCGTTAAAAATCAAAAAGAACCCACTTAAAAATCAAGCCTTAGGTAAAAACAAAACCTTAGGAATGTTATTTTTCAATCCTAGTTTAAGAACGCGTTTGAGTACTCAAAAAGCGGCTATAAACTTAGGGATGAATGTTATGGTGATGAACTTCACCAATGAGGGATGGACATTAGAATTCGAAGACGGAGCCATTATGGACTCCGGCGCTTCAGAACACATCAAAGAAGCTGCAGAAGTAGTATCTCAATATTGTGATATTATTGCCATTCGTGCTTTTGCAGGTTTAGTAGACAAAGAAAAAGACTATGCCGAAACGGTAATTTCAGGATTTCTGAAACATGCGACAGTGCCAATTGTAAACATGGAAAGTGCCGTTCGTCACCCAATGCAATCATTGGCAGATGCGATTACAATGGAAGAGTACAAAACGAAACACAAGCCAAAAGTAGTGCTTTCTTGGGCACCACATCCAAAAGCGTTGCCTCAGGCAGTGGCAAATTCCTTTGTAGAAATGATGCAAATGCAAAAAGACATGGATTTTGTAATCACACATCCGGAAGGTTACGAACTAAGCCCGGAAATCACAAAAGATTGCAAAATCGAATACGATCAAAATAAAGCGTTCGAAAATGCCGATTTCGTTTACGTAAAAAACTGGAGTAACTTCAACGATTACGGAAAAGTAACCAACATAGATCCAAACTGGACAGTAACAGCCGAAAAAATGGCATTGACCAATAACGGAAAATTCATGCATTGTCTTCCTGTACGTCGTAACGTAATTGTAACTGATGAAGTTATTGATAGTGAGAATTCAATCGTAATTCAGCAAGCGAATAACAGAACGTATTCAGCACAATTAGTTTTACAAAAGATTTTAAAGAAATTGTAATAAAGTCGCTAAGGTTCTGAGTTGCTAAGATGCTAAGTTTCTTAGAACCTCAGTACCTTAGAACCTTAGAACCTTAAGAAAAATGGAAGTTACCGTAATAAAAATTGGTGGAAACATAATCGATAATCCAACCGAGTTAGAACAATTCTTAACTGATTTTTCTAAAATCGAAGGCTATAAAGTTTTAGTTCACGGAGGAGGAAAGTCAGCTACAAAAATGGCTCAAAGTATTGGTTTGGTTCCTCAAATGATTGACGGACGCCGAATTACTGATGCTCCAATGCTGGATGTTGTGGTAATGATTTATGCCGGACAAATTAATAAACATATTGTGGCGCAATTGCAGGCAAAAAACAATAACGCAATTGGTTTTTCAGGAGCTGACGGAAATTTGATTCAATCGACAAAACGAAATCACCCAACGATCGATTACGGATTTGTAGGCGATGTAAAACAAGTCAATACAAGTTTACTAAAAACATTGCTTGAAGCAGGGATAATTCCTGTTTTCTGCGCCATTACACACGATAAAAACGGACAGTTATTAAATACAAATGCCGATACCATTGCAAGCGAACTATCCATTGCATTGTCTGAAGTTTTTGATGTTACGCTAACATACTGTTTTGAAAAACAAGGAGTTTTGCAAGATTCAGAAGATGATAACTCTGTAATAACAGAAATCAATGAAGAACTTTATAATAAACTTAAAACCGAAAAAGTAATCCATTCCGGAATGATTCCCAAACTGGATAATTGCTTCAATAGTTTATCAAGAGGCGTTCAGAAAATCAAAATTGGGCATCACAAAATGCTTCAAAATCCAGATATTCCGCACACAACGATTACGTTATAAAAAGAGAATGCCAGAGATTAAAAGATTAAAATGATTTAGAAAAATCTGTAAAAATTCTTTTAATCTGTGGCAAAAAAATAGCCTTACGCAAGGCATTTTAAATATTAATTTAAGAAATTTGCGCAAATTTAGATGGTCGCAAAATTGATCAAAAGAATCAATAAAAAACTTTGTGACTTTGAGCCTTCGTGGCAGAGAACCTACACACTATGAAAAATATACAAACGCTTACAAAAGAAGCCATAGCATTATTAAAAAGCCTGATTGAAACCCCTTCATTTTCAAGTGAAGAAGACCAAACAGCACTTTTAATCGAAAATTGGTTCAATCAGAATGAAATTCCTTTTAAGAGGGAAAATAATAATGTGTGGGCTTTCAATAAATATTTCGACGAGAATAAACCAACACTTTTACTAAATTCACATCACGATACTGTAAAACCAAATCAGGCCTATACCAACGATCCTTTTAAAGCTATCGAAAAAGATGGCAAATTATTCGGATTAGGAAGCAATGACGCCGGAGGATGTCTGGTTTCTTTATTGGCAACCTTTGTTCACTTTTATGAGAATCAGAATTTATCACATAATCTTGTAATTGTAGCATCGGCAGAAGAAGAAAGCAGCGGTAAAAACGGTTTAAACAGCGTTTTAAAACATTTGCCTGAACTAGATTGCGCAATTGTTGGCGAACCGACTTTAATGCAATTGGCTGTGGCGGAAAAGGGTTTATTGGTTCTTGACGTAAAAGTAAAAGGAACAGCAAGCCACGCTGCACACCAAAATGAGGACAATTCGCTTTATAAATCAATTCCGGTAATGGAATGGTTTAAAAACTATAAATACGATAAAATATCAGATGTTTTAGGTCCTGTAAAAATGACCGTAACACAAATCAGCGCAGGAAAACAGCACAATGTTGTACCATCAGAATGTGATTTGGTAGTTGATATTCGTGTCAATGATTGTTATTCAAACACTGAAATCCTTGAAGTTGTAAAAGCCAATGTAAATGCCGAAGTAACGCCAAGGTCAATGCATTTAAACGCATCGTCTATTCCGGTTGCCCACGGTTTAGTACAAGCGGGAATCGCTTTAGGAAGAACAACATATGGATCGCCAACACTTTCAGATCAATCTGTTTTGAGCTGTCAGTCATTAAAGCTAGGACCAGGCGAAACCTTGCGGTCACATTCAGCAGACGAATTTATTTTTATCAACGAAATCGAAGAAGGGGTCGACTTGTATATCAAAATACTAACAGATTTCTTTAAACTATAATATTAATTAGGAGCTATTTCCCGCTATCCGTTCCAATCTTTTATTTTTTTAAAGAAAAAAATAAAAGGATTTCCACTGCTATCGGGGCTAGAAACACCATCAGTATAAACAATGACATTAGAATAAATTAGAAAATATGCACTTTATAAGATTTAATAATCTAGGAAGTCTAAAAATCTAAATAATCTAAGAAGTCTAAAAATCTAAGTTATGAAACTTTGGGAAAAAGGAATACCAACAGACAAACAAATCGAGCATTTTACAGTAGGAAACGATCGTGAACTTGATTTGGTTCTCGCAAAATATGATGCTTTAGGTTCTATTGCACACGCTAAAATGCTTGGGCAAATTGGTTTATTGACTCAGGAGGAAACTACTTCTTTAGTAGATGCTTTAAACGAAATCATAGCTGATATTGTGATTGGAAATTTCGAAATCGAAGACAGTTTCGAAGACGTACATTCCAAGATAGAATATTTATTAACTGTAAAATTGGGCGATGCAGGAAAGAAAATCCATACGGCGCGTTCTCGTAACGATCAGGTCCTGGTAGATGTTCACTTATATCTTAAAGATGAATTAAAAGCTTTAAAAGAACAAGTAAAAACATTGTTTGATTTATTGATGGAATCTGCAGAGAAACATCAAAATGTTTTATTGCCGGGATATACGCATTTGCAAATTGCCATGCCATCGTCATTCGGAATGTGGTTTTCTGCTTATGCCGAAAGTTTTATCGATGATGTAACGATGTTAAATGCAGCTTTAAAAATTGTAGATCAAAACCCATTAGGTTCAGCTGCAGGATACGGAAGCTCGTTCCCAATCAACAGAACTTTTACAACCCAGGAATTAGGATTTGAAACCTTAAAATTTAATGCAGTTGCAGCTCAAATGAGTCGCGGAAAAGCAGAAAAAACAGTCGCATTTGCAATGAGCAGTGTTGCAGCAACTTTGTCAAAATTTGCTATGGATGTTTGTTTGTATATGAGTCAAAACTTTGATTTTATCAGTTTGCCGGCACATCTTACAACAGGATCCAGCATTATGCCGCACAAGAAAAATCCTGATGTATTTGAATTAATCAGAGGAAAATGCAACAAGATTCAGGCGCTTCCTTACGAAATCACCTTAATCACGAATAATTTACCAAGTGGTTACCACAGAGATTTACAGCTTTTAAAAGAAGGTTTGTTTCCAGCGCTTCAAAACCTAAAGGCTTGTTTAGATATTGCAATTTTCTCCGTAAAAGACATTACAGTAAAAGATAATATTCTAAAAGATAAAAAATACAATTATCTGTTTACAGTAGATACACTAAACGAAATGGTAGTTGCCGGGATGCCGTTTAGAGACGCATATAAAGCCGTTGCAGAACAATTGGAAGCCGGAACATATCAATCTCCTAAAGAAACCAAACACACGCACGAAGGAAGTATCAATAATTTATGTTTAGATGCTATCAAAGATAAAATGAAAGCAGCTTTTTAAAAGTATTTTCAACAACAAAAAAGCCGATTTGTACTTGATACAAATCGGCTTTTTTGTATAAATAAGTTTTAATTAGCTTTTATTATTGCAGGAACTGGATATTATACCTGCAGCACTTACCTGAAGTGTTGCCCCCGCGCCACAAGATGTATTGGCTACATATTCTTCTACTTTTCCAAGAGGAATAGTGGTGTAGCTATAATCCGGTTTATTTACTGGTGTACCAAAATCCATTGGAGCTTTACGACAATTAGAGAATGCGATTCCAACAGTTCCACCATCTGTACTGATGTAGTCTCTAAACACTTTATCTACTTGTGCAAAATCAGTACCTTCAACATAACAAGTTGCATTTTTAACACCTCCGCCTAAACCAATAGCCAAAGAGCCAGATTCTGACGTGTTATAGTAGCAATTCAGAATATGAATTTCTGCATTTCGGGCACGAGGCATTCTTTGTTTGCAGCCGTCTGCCCAGTAACAATTTTTAAAAGTGATGCTATAATGACCATCAGCCGGAAAATCATTTTTACCTGAGCCAATGAGATCACTAAATCTATGATCATCAGCTCCGCCTGAACCACCGGATTTTGGTCCTTTTAAATACGTAAATTTACACCACGAAATTGTCACATTATCTGTTTTTCCCTTATTGTCATAATTCCCGTCCTGACCATCCTGAAATTCACAATGATCTACCCAAAGATTCCTGCAATCTGCTGTCAAATTATCCTGTCCGTCAATATCATAAGCACCAGGGCCAATAAAAATTAAATTTCTTATAATGACATTATCAGAACCCGACTTCAAGTATAAAATTCCTGCTCCCGGGTTCGATTGGTTTTCATTTACAAGCCTTGCGCCCGGTAATCCTATTATTGATTTATTAGTCACTATTTGTTGGATAGGTTTTCCGCCGGGAATTGTAATTGTTCCTGAAATTAAAATTACTTCTGGTGAATTTGATTTAATTTTTGCCAGCAAATCATCGTAAGACGTCACTGTAACAGGAGTTGCAGTTCCTCCTCCGGTAGTTGCGGCACCAAAACCTTCCGGCGATTGCATACAATAGTTTTGAGCAAAAAGATTAGTTATGCTCAATAGCAGAAAGAGTAAAAAGAGATTTTTTTTCATTTTATAAGTTAGTTTTTGTGGTTTTTTTTATTTAGATAGTTAAATGTAATCGATTACACGAATTTAGTTTAATAAAGTTTATAAACAATTGTTTTGCAAAAATATTACATTGACATTTGATTAAAGTAAAATGAAACAATGTTTTAGTAAGTATATTTTTACTCTTAAGGCCCTGTTCAAACAAAAAAAAGACTATTTTTGATTTGTACGTTTACAAATATAAATATGAATAAATTTGATGATCAGGCTACTAAAGCGCTCTTGGAGAGAAATCTTATAACAGAAAATCAATATGAGGAAATAACGTCCTATCGCAATTTGAATATTTTCTCGCTAAATGCAGAATTGAAGTTGTTTCTTTATTTGTCCGTTTTATTATTTACTTCAGGAATTGGAGTTTTAATTTATAATAATATTGACAGTATTGGGCATATTGCAATTCTTTCACTATTGTTAATTGTTATCGTAGTTTGCTTTTATTTCTGTTTTAAAAATTCAAAAGGATTTCAAAAACAGGAGACTGCATTCGAACATCCGGTTTTAGAATATCTGGTTTTAGCAGCTAATATTCTAACATGTGTTTTTATAGGCTATTTGCAGTTTCAATATGAAGCTTTCGGAACTCATTATGGTTTAGCGACATTAATTCCAACTGTCGTCAGTTTCTTCTGCGCTTATTATTTTGATAATAAAAGTGTTTTAGCGATTGCAATCACTGGTTTGGCAGCCTACGTAGGACTTTCGGTTACTCCTCAGGATTTACTAAATAACAGTCGTTTTTATTCAGGACAAAGTTTAGGTTATTCTGCAGTTATGTTAGGTGGATTATTGATTTTGTGGACCATTTATAGTTCAAAAATTCAGTTAAAAACACATTTTAAGATTATCTACCTCACATTTGCATTGCATATAATAAGTATTGCGTCAATCAATAATTTAATATATTATTATTACGGTATTTGGATCGTTTTTGCATTCATTTTAGCTGGTTCTTCTTTCTACTTTTATAAAGTAAGTCATCAAATGAAGGCAATGTCATTGTATGTATTTATGATCATTTACGCTTATATTGGTCTAAATATCTTTTTGTTCAGGCTTTGCGAAGCTGTCGATTTCTCTGATTTTTGGCAATTATTAATTTTAATTCTTCCTGTATATTTTATAGGTTCTATAATAATGTTTATAAAATTGATTAAAACCTTCAATAAAGAAATTGCAGCATGATAGTATACGATAAAAATTTATTAGATAATTTGACTTTAGTCGAAGAAGCAAATTCATTAGAGGCAGCTGGATTTATCAGCAAGGAACAAAAAGTTTTTATAAAAAAAGAGTTGCCGGCTTTTAAGAGACAAAGTAATATTTTAGTTCGGATAGGATTTTTTCTCTTGGGAGCATTCTTGTACCTTTCAATATGTGGTGTAATTGCATTAATGGGATTTACTACTAATGAACATTCTTTTTCTGAAATTTGCTGTTATCTTTTTGCTATTGTTGGCTTTGCAGGAGCGGAGTTTCTTGCCCAGCAAAAATACTACGAACATGGTTTAGACGATGCTTTTATTTTGGGAGCTCTTTTAAATGTAGGAGTTGCTATTGCTATAACTACAGAGGGCTATGAAATACAAGTTGCAATTTTTGTTGCCGTAGCTTCTTTTTTTATGTACAGAAGATATTTGCATTTATTGTCTTTATTGGTTTTCTGTTTGGCGGCGTCAGCAGTTTTATTTTACGGAATGTTTGAGCTGGGCAGCATCGGAGAAATGATTTTACCATTTGCAGCTATGTTAATCTCGGCAGGTTTTTACTTTTTTACTAAAAGAATACTTAACAATCTAAAAGAAAGTTATTATTGCAAAGGTCTTTTATTAGCCAATACCTTCTGTTTGGTATTGTTTTATCTTTCTTGTAATTATTTGGTAGTAAGAGAACTTTCTATTGATTTTTTAGGAAGTGAAGTACGTCCTGGAGAAGATATTCCTTTTTCTTTTTTCTTTTATGCTTTTACCTTTATTGTTCCGGTTTTATATTTGATTCAGGCTTTAAAGACAAAGGATAGAATCATGCTTTGGATTAGTTTTTTAGCCATAGGTTTTTCCATCTATACAATCCGATATTATTACTCTGTTTTACCAATAGAAGTAGCATTAACCCTTGGCGGATTAGTTTTATTTGCGCTGGCTTACTTTTCGATTAGAAAACTAAAAGATAATGAAGCAGGATTGACATTTAAACCGGACAGAATTAATAATTCTTATGCAATTTTAAATGCCGAAGCTTTAATTGTTGCCTCAGCATTTGGCATGAAGCCAGAAGCAAAAGCTCCAGATTCGCCTATGAATTATGGTGGTGGTGGATTTAGTGGAGGAGGTTCAGAAGGAACTTTTTAAGGAAACAAAATTTCTCACATATTTAATGATTTTAAAAACATTTGAATATGTGAGAAAAATATTATATCTTAGCTTTTAATGCCACAGCATCAATATCACTGTGAGAAACATCATAAACTGCCTTTCCATTTCTGATGAGAATTAGTTGCGGGGATTCATGATATACATTAAATCTGCTTGCAATTTCGTTCGAAATATCTCTATGTGCGATCAAATCGAGAAAATAAGCATCAACAGTATCATTTAAATCAAATTCACGTTCAAATTGTTTCAAAGCCATTCGGCTAATGCTGCATCGTGTACTGTGTTTGAAAATGATAACCGGCTTTTCATTTGAAATGGCTGCAATTTCCATTAATTGTGCTATATCTGTTAATTCGGTCCAGTTTACATTACTTTTTGGAGAGTCTGTATTGTCTGAATTTCCGAAGATTGAATTTAAAAAACTCATATTTTGACGTGTTTAATGACTTTTTGGCGTTAAAAATGAGTTAAACATCAATGTTTAATGCCATTTTGTCTGTTTTTTTAGTATGGAATATAATTTGAATAATCTGAAGCAAAGTTATATCATTTTAAGTTAAAAATTTAACCCAATAAATCGTAATTTTAATGATATCAAATAGTATAACTGATAATCAACCATAAATCGTATACATATGAACATAAATAAATTTACAACCAAGTCGCAGGAAGCCATACAGCTATCACAGCAATTGGCACAACGCAACGGACAGCAGCAAATAGAAAACGAACACATTTTTAAAGCTATTTTTGAAGTAGATGAAAATGTAGCTCCTTTTATTTTGAAAAAACTAAATGTAAATGTTCCGTTGTTTTTACAAATACTAGACAGTACAATTCAGAGCTTTCCTAAAGTTTCCGGAGGTGATATTTTACTTTCCAGAGATGCAAACAAAGCGTTGAATGAAGCAGAGATTATAGCTGAAAAAATGAACGATGAATATGTTTCTATCGAACATTTAATTTTGGCAATCTTCGATTCAAAAAGTAAAGTTTCTCAGATTTTAAAAGATCAGGGAGTTACAGGAAAAGGGCTTAAAGCTACGATCGAAGAACTTCGCAAAGGTGAACGAGTTACATCAGCTTCTGCTGAAGAAAATTATAATTCATTAAATAAATACGCTAAAAACCTAAACGAATTAGCACGTACAGGAAAATTAGATCCTGTTATTGGACGAGATGAAGAAATTAGACGTGTTTTACAAATTTTGACACGTCGAACTAAGAATAACCCAATGTTAATTGGTGAGCCCGGAGTGGGTAAAACTGCAATTGCCGAAGGTTTGGCGCGAAGAATCGTTAATGGTGACGTGCCGGAAAACTTAAAGGATAAAATTGTGTTTTCGCTTGATATGGGTGCATTGATTGCGGGTGCAAAATTTAAAGGGGAATTCGAAGAACGATTAAAATCAGTTGTAAAAGAAGTTACAGCTGCCGAAGGTGATATCGTTTTGTTTATAGATGAGATTCATACACTTGTAGGTGCAGGTGGAGGAGAAGGCGCTATGGATGCTGCCAATATCCTAAAACCGGCATTGGCTCGTGGAGAGTTAAGAGCGATTGGAGCGACGACTCTGGATGAATACCAAAAGTATTTTGAGAAAGATAAAGCGCTTGAACGCCGTTTCCAGAAAATTATAATTGATGAGCCGGATACAGAAAGTGCGATTTCAATTTTACGTGGAATCAAGGAAAAGTATGAGACACACCATAAGGTTCAGATAAAAGACGAAGCGATCATTGCAGCTGTTGAGCTTTCTCAACGTTATATTACCAATCGTTTCCTACCGGATAAAGCGATTGACTTAATGGATGAAGCTGCTTCTAAATTACGTATGGAAATCAATTCAAAACCTGAGGAATTAGATGTTCTGGATAGAAAAATAATGCAACTGGAAATTGAGATTGAAGCCATAAAACGTGAGAAGGAAGAAAGCAAGCTCAAAGTTTTAGGAATGGAACTGGCTAACCTGAAAGAAGAACGAAATGAAATCTACGCGAAATGGAAATCTGAAAAAGATGTGGTAGATGGAATTCAGGCAGTAAAATTAGAACTTGAAAACTTTAAGAATGAAGCTGATCGCGCAGAACGTGATGGTGATTACGGAAAAGTAGCCGAGATTCGTTACGGAAAAATAAAAGAAGCGCAAGAGCGTCTTGAAGTTTTACAAAAACAAATACATGAATACCAATCCGGACATTCTTTGATTAAAGAAGAAGTGACCAGAGAAGATATTGCCGAAGTTGTTGCAAAATGGACAGGTATTCCTGTGATGAAAATGCTGCAGACTGAGAGAGAAAAATTATTGCATCTTGAAGATGAATTGCACAGACGTGTAGTAGGGCAGGAAGAAGCCATTGAAGCCGTAAGTGATGCCGTTCGTAGAAGTCGCGCAGGTTTACAGGATATGAAAAAACCAGTTGGAACGTTCTTATTTTTAGGAACAACTGGAGTGGGTAAAACAGAGCTGGCAAAAGCCCTGGCCGAATATCTTTTTGATGATGAAAATTCGATGACGCGTATTGATATGAGTGAGTACCAGGAACGTCACAGTGTGAGTCGTTTAGTAGGTGCGCCTCCAGGATATGTAGGTTATGACGAAGGAGGTCAGCTGACTGAAGCCGTGCGTAGAAAACCGTATTCTGTAATCTTATTAGATGAGATCGAAAAAGCGCATCCTGATACTTTTAATATTTTATTACAAGTGCTGGATGAAGGTCGTTTGACAGATAACAAAGGTCGTCTGGCCGATTTTAAAAATACAATTATCATCATGACATCCAACATGGGAAGTCAGATTATACAAGAGAAATTTGAGAATTTAAAAGGAGGTATCGAAGCTGCAACAGAAGCTGCAAAAGCTGAAGTTTTAGGATTGTTGAAACAAACAGTTCGTCCGGAATTTATAAACCGTATCGACGAAATTGTAATGTTTACACCTTTAACAGTTGAGAATATTTCTAAAATTGTTAGTTTACAGCTTAAGAGTGTTACAAAAATGCTTGCCTTACAAGGTATTGTCATGGATGCTACACCAGAAGCTATCAAATATTTATCAGACAAAGGTTATGACCCTCAATTTGGTGCAAGACCTGTAAAACGTGTGGTACAAAGAGAAGTGCTGAATCAATTGTCGAAAGAAATTTTGGCAGGAAAGATTACTACAGACAGCATCATTTTATTAGATGCTTTTGATGGGCAATTGGTTTTCAGAAACCAGACTCATAATCATCCACATACTGAAGAATAATTTATTTGGTTTTTAATATTAAGGAAGAGGTTGTCTGAAAAGACGACCTCTTTCTTTTATTATACTAGTAGATTTACAGAGTGTTTCTTGAAAAATGTAAATTTGGGCTAAAATGGTCTTCTATAAACTTTTCTA
>NZ_JAMZNK010000034.1 GCF_027980145.1 Flavobacterium azizsancarii
GGTATCTATCTTAAAATGTATCGTAAATTAAGAACCGCCTTGGTACGGATCCGTATGCCGGGTGGTGTGGAAGGTCGCCTAGGGAATTAATCCCTAGGCTCCTATCCGATTCTTATCATTCGTTGCCTTCAACGGATTAAAATCAGTTAAATATATCATTTCTCTGAAATCGTTCTTCAATAACGTTCCGTCGAAACAAATAGATATTGTAGGGATGGATTTTAATCCGTCCTTCGCAATGCATCTTTATCGCAGCAGTTTGTCATTTCTGGGAACGAGAAATCGCACCAGAAACTCTGCAATCAAAATCGTCAATCTTTGTCGAATTACGTGTGTGATTTCTCGTTCCTCGAAAATGATAAGTTTGTGTGAAAATTAGATTTAAAGAAAAAAGCTGTGCAAAACACTTTTCGGACAGCTTTTTTTATTTTTTATAAAAATTATTGTGATCAATATAATCCCAGACTTTAGGTGGTAAAAGCGGTTGAATGTTTTTTCCTTCCTTAATGCTGTTTCTAATAAAAGTAGAAGAAATTTCAACAATCGGGGCATCAATAATATGAACCTTAGGATGCGATTTTAATTCAATATTTTCCTCTTCTTCAGAAATTCTTGGATAAACATAAATGTCGTAGTGGTCTAAAAGAACCTCGTAATTTTTCCATTTATGCAGTGTTTTCAGATTGTCTTCTCCCATAATCAATGAAAAGTCATGGGTTGGGTACTTCTCATGCAAATGAACCAAAGTATTTACGGTATAATTAGGCTGAGGTAGTTTGAACTCAATATCAGAAGGATTAATTTTTGGATAATCTTCTGTAGCAAGATAAACCATTTCTAATCGTTGATGATCGTCTAATAGGGTGGCTTTCTTTTTTAACGGATTGTGCGGCGTAACGACCATCCAAATCTGATCTAAATCGGCAAACTCAGCCATATGATTGGCAATGATTAAGTGGCCAACATGAATGGGATTATACGTTCCGAAATAAAGGCCTATCTTCATAAAAAAGGTTTTTTCATAATTTAAAAAAGTAATTGTTACAGTTAAATTATGCTGTGGTATTAAAATAGTTTAGTAACGACTCTTTTTTGAAATCAAATAATCAATAGAGAATTTGCCGCTTCCGGTTACAAGAAGAACTAAATAAAATAACAAGTATAGTATTCCCATTTCTTTAACGTCGATTGGGTCAGCACCATGAATAACAAATACTGCAACCAGCATTGTAATTATCAATGGCAGTGTTGCCAATCTTGTTGCCAGGCCAATAAAAAGAAAAAACGAACAGATTACTTCTGCAAAAACGGCAAGAGTTAAAGAAGCTGTTTTTCCTACTCCAAGAGGGTCAGGAAATTGTATTTCGCCTCCTGCTAAAAGCATATTCAATTTAGACAAGCCATGCGAAATCATTAAGGTTGCAATTGATATTCTAATTACAAGAAGAATAATATTCAGGTAATTCTCGTTTCTTTTTATTTCAAATAAATTAATCATAATATAGATATTAAAAGCTGTTTACATCCAATTCTAACGGTTGTTTTTGTAAAAAAGTATTGTCTATGTGGTCTTTAATCTTTATTTACGAAAGCTTTTACCAATTGATATGCTTCTTCTTTTGCTGTATCTAAATCGTAATTTTTTATAATGGTATCAAATTGTGGAGCAGTTGCTAATTCTACAGAAGCTTTTGCAATTCGCATATTGATTTTGTCATCACTTTCAGTAGAACGTTCTTTTAATCGGCGTTTCAATTCATCTACACTTGGAGGTTTTACAAAAACAGCTAATGTTTGATCAGGGAATTTGTGTTTGATACGTAGTCCGCCTGCAACGTCAATGTCAAAAATTACATTTTTACCCAAAGCCCAGATACGTTCAATTTCCGATTTTAAGGTTCCGTAAAAATTATCGCGATAAACCTCTTCCCATTCCAGGAAATCTTCTGCTTTAATGTGTTTTTTGAATTCTTCTAACGAAATAAAATAATAATCTTTTCCGTGTTGTTCATCTCCGCGTGGGTCGCGTGAAGCCGCTGAGATTGAAAATTCTAAATTTAAATCTTCTTTCCCAAGTAAGTGTCTTACTATAGTTGTTTTTCCCGATCCTGAAGGTGCCGAGAAAACGATTAATTTTCCTTTGTTCATTCTTTATTTATAAGTGATCAATCGTTTCAGAGATAAAACTCTTTTTTTAGGATTGATAACAATTCATTATATGAGATTAATTCATTAACGTTTGGATAACGTTTTAAATAAGTTTCAGGATTATCAAAAGAAAAACTATTTTTTAGTTTTCCGTTTTTAACATAAACTTGATAACCTACACCATCTATAACAAGAAATTTCTTTTTTACTATAATTTCCTCTCCCTTTTCTGTATCAATAAAAGGTTTTTCAAACTTGTATTGTATGCTTGTCATACTTGGTAAAAACTCTACATTGGTTAATAGTAAATTAAGCCAAATCAAATTTGCATCTTTTGGTTTTAATTTTCCAAGATTTTCTTTAGGAAATTGTATTTGATCAGTCTTAGTCACACTATTAGAGCTTTTCGAATACCAAAATATTTCTACAATCCAATTGTTTTTTTCCTCATCATGCATTCTCAATATTTTGATGGTACTTGATGTTGAATAATCTTTATAAATACGAATTTCTTTTTCAAATCCTAACGTGTCCGGTATTTCTAAAACCTTATTGATTTCTGAAATGTTTTGAGCTTTGATGTTCAAACTTATCAGAAGAAGAAGTGAAAAAAGAAATGTTCTCATTCGTTTTTACAAAACATTCAAAACCTGTTCTTTAATCTTCTCTAATTCGTCCTTCATCATCACCACTAATTTCTGCATTTGAGCGTGATTCGATTTAGAACCCATAGTATTGATCTCGCGACCCATTTCCTGAGTAATAAAACCTAGTTTACGACCGTTAGCTTCAGTACCTTTTATAGTTTCTAAGAAATAATCTAAATGGTTCGTTAAACGCACTTTTTCCTCGGTAATATCCAGTTTCTCTAAGTAGTAAATCAATTCCTGTTCGAAACGATTTTCATCAACATTCACTTTCAATTCAGCTATTGCAGTTTGCAAACGATCTTTGATAGCCTGAACACGTTCCGGATCAAGAGCCAAAGCGTCATTCATATATTGACGGATATTTCCAATTCTCAGGTTGAATTCTTTTTCGAGAGATTCACCTTCATCTTTTCTAAAAGTCAGGATATTTTGAAGCGCCTCCTCGATAATCACCTGAATTTGTTCCCAGTCGTTTTCATCGATTTCCTCACGTTCCGTTTTTAGCGTATCAGGCATACGAACCGCCATTTTCATTAATTCAGTTTCATCAGCTGCGGGATATACTTCTCTTAATTGAGCAATATAGTTTTTTACAACAGGAACATTTACTTTAGTCGAAGTTTGTTCAGAAGTGCTTTCGATGTAAATCCCGAAATCAATCTTTCCTCTCTCAAGTTTCGTAGAGATCTGAGTCCTTAAACCTAATTCCATTTCGCGATAAAGCGACGGCATTCTTACGTTTAAATCTAAACCTTTACTATTTAAGGATTTTACTTCAACGGTAATTTTTTTTGTAGGCAATTGCAAAGAAGCTTTGCCAAACCCTGTCATAGATTGTATCATATAATTGAGTATAAAGGCGCAAAGATAAATAAAACTTTGCAGTCTTGGGTTGTAAATCGCTAATCTGTTTTATGCTGAACAACTTAAAGTTTTTTTGCCACGAATTACACAAATTATCACGAATTTAATTAGTGGAAAATCATTTAATCTGTGGCTTTATTTTAAGCATAACAAATAATTCTTGCAAATTTGTCTAATTTGTGGCTAACTTTTTTAGTCCTGAAATTTTAATTTGGGCGTTCCCCGCCGCGGCGGACTGGCTATCCGCTCCCAATCTTTTTTTGAGCAGAAAAAGCTCAAAAAATGGATTTCCGCTTCAAACGAAGTTCATTGAACACTAAAATAGAATAAAATTATAGTGAAGTAATCCCTAACGCAAACCCGTGTACTTTAGAACTTTATTTTTCTAAAGCTTTCGTTACCTGTAATGTAACAGGTTGCGTATTGCCAATATAAATTTTACCATCAATAATAAAAACCGGACGGCTTAAAAAAGTATAATGTTCTAAGATATATTTCTTATAATCATCCTCAGTCAAAGATTGATTCTTTAAATCCATAGATTTATATAATTGTGCTTTTTTACTAAACAAGGCTTCGTAACTTCCGGCAAGTTGGTACATTTCCTCCAATTCAGCTTCAGTAATAGGATTTTGTTTAATGTCATGAAAAACCAAATTATTGTCTTTCGGTAAGCTTTTAATAATTTTTCGGCACGTATCGCAAGAAGCTAAGTAATATATTTTATTCATGATTTTTTAATTTAAGAGACTGCAAAGAAAATTCATTTAAAACTGAAAAATGCCTAATTTTAGAAAAAAAAATAAAATTATGAATTCAGTTTTTGAAGTACAGAAGACCATTAGAGAAATTCTTCTTAAGGTTTTAGACCATCATTCATTAGAGCAATTGAATAAAATTCCAGACGGATTTAGCAATAATTTAATTTGGAATATTGGTCATTGTATATCGTCACAACAGGTTTTAATCTATAAGTTATCCGGTTTGCCAACAATGGTTTCAGATGAGCTTATCGCCAAATACAGGAAAGGAACAAAGCCGGAAGGTGATGTTTCACAAGGTGAGGTTGATGAAATTCGAGCATTGCTTTCTACAACTTTGCAGCAAACAGAAAGAGATTTCGACAATAAAGTCTTTGTTGATTACAATGAGTACACCACTAGTTTGGGTTTTACTCTTAAAAATATAGACGGCGCATTAAGCTTTAATAATTATCATGAAGGAATCCATACGGGAATTGTCATGAGTATTAGAAAGTTTGTTTAAGCTTTTGCTTTATTTTTTGGCTGTTCGCAATTTCTACAAATAATAAACCCGACAGGTTTTAAAACCTGTCGGGTTTGAATATCGAATATGATATTTTTATTCTACTATAGTTTCAATTGTAACTTTCATGGCGCCGGCGCCTTTGTTTTTGGCGATTTCCATAAAAGCTCTTTTCGATAGATCAAGTTCTCTTGTTTTTACAAACGGACCACGATCGGTAACTTTAACTATGACAAATTTTCCGTTAGCTTCATTTGTTACTTTAATTCGGGTTCCAAATGGCAGTTTTTTGTGCGCTGCGGTATATTTACTGTTATTGAATTTGATTCCGCTAGCCGTTTTCTTTCCGTTAAATCTGTCCGCGTAGTATGACGCATGAGCATTCTTTTTATAAGGCTTTAGTTTTAAACCCTTATCTGTAAATACAGAATCAATTGGCAAGGCAAGTATGTCTGGTCTTACTATTTTTACCGTATCCTGGGTGATTTTAGGTTTAGGTTCTGTTGGTTTTGTTTGACTTATGACATAAGTAAAACAGCTTAAAAAAGTTATTGTTAGTGTAGTAAGTATAATTTGTTTTTTACTTCTCATTTTTTATTTTTTTTCAGACTTGGGGGAGTTTGTACAAATAATATGCCGAGATAAAAAAAGCCCTATAATTTTAGGGCTTTAATTGGTTTTTAGAACCATAAGTTCCATGGGATTCTACTCAATATAAGCAATAATCCTAATCCGTAATAGATAGCAAAAGTTTTAAATTTAGCTTCGCTATTAATTAATTTTTTATGTTTAGACCATCCAATAGTAATCAGGGCGATTGCTATCAGATTGATTAATGGGTGTTCTAATGAAGTAAGTCTTAATTCTGCGTTAGACATTTGTCCAAAGGCTGCTTTACCTAATGGAGACACAAAATAAAGAATCAAACCAACTAATAATTGGGTATGTGTTCCTATTAAAGCAAACAATGCAATTTTGCGGTCTTTAGCGGTAAAATCCTTTTTTGATGTTACGCCAATGATAGCATTTACAACTGCAACTAATAAAAGCAAAAGCGCTAAATAAGCCCAGCCAGAATGGAATTTTTGTAGAAAATGGTACATAAATTAATTTTTTTGTTAAAACAAATATAGCAAAAAAGGCATAAAAAAAACGGCATTAGACTAAAAGTCAATGCCGTTTTTTGGTATTTATTTAGATTCTAAATATTAGAAATCGTAACGTAGCGTAAAGTTCCATGTTCTTCCAAAACCAAAGAATACAGTATTTGCGTTAGCAACTCCATTGTAAAGCCTGTTATTAGAAGCATAAGTTCCTAAAGCAGGATTTGATGAACTTACGTTATCATCAGCAAAAATATTAGTTCTTGCCTCAGCAATGTAAATTTTGTCAAGAACGTTGTTTACGTTTAATCTGAAGTTTACCGATTTGTCTTTGTTTTTACCAGTTAACATTTTGTAAGAGAAACCAGCATCCATCAATCCGTAAGAAGGTAATTCTAAAGCTCCTTTGTTTGTTGCAGATGTAAAGTTTACCGGGTTTAATCCAGCATATAAATTACCATTGTAGTTGTAGTTTGCGTCAATCGTTACTCTTGTAACAACTTCGTAAGAAGCTCCTAAAGAAGCAGTCAATTGAGCAGCATCACCTACTTTTACTTTGTCCATGTATACTGTTGCAGCAGTATATCCTTCTACTGGAGTGTTATCTGATTGGTTGTAAGCATTTACAGTAGCATTTCCTTTATATTCCCAGATTCCGTAAGAGAACATACCTGTAATTTTAAATTGTGGAGTAATATTTGAACTACCTTCAAATTCAATTCCAGAGTGAACCTCGTTAAGACCTACGAATTCTGTATAAGTTGAGTTTGCAGGAATAGTTGGTGTTGCAGTAAGGGCGTTACCTTTTAAGTACCTGTTATTCCAGGTTGTATTGTAAAGATTTACCGTAGCATTAAAGAATCTAGAACGGAAACCGTAACCAGCTTCAAATCCAGTGATTTCCTCATTAGTAAGGTTAGGGTTTACTGTAGATTTGTTGTTAGGATAAACTGAGTTAAAGAATGGTTGTCTTGAGTAGAATCCAGCATTAACATAAACATTGTTTTTCTCGTTGATGTTGTAGTTAGCTCCACCTTTAACATTTCCACCTGTAAGGTTTTTGTAAGGAGTAGACGCTAAAGGATCAGTTGATTTGTAAACAAAATTATCTTCTCTTTTGTATCCTTGTTGTGATATAGCTCCCTGAACGAAAGCTGTTAGGTTATCTTTAGAGTATTCTAATTGAGTAAATACACCGTACCATTTTACATTACCAGTACTGTTGAATGAAATTTTCTCGTAGTCTTTCTTTTGAAAAACATTCCATTGAACATCTGTATCATAAGTTGTAGTCAAATGTCTACCAGCTGGTTTTTGATCAGCAATAAAATTATCATAATACTCACCTCCGCCTAATAAGTTATTTAGAACTGTATAGTGGTATCCTTTGTAAGTTCTTCCGTCAAAACCAAAATCTAACGTTAATGTATTAGATAATTTTTTGTTTAAGTTGATTACTGCACCAAACCAGTCATGAGAGTTGATAGATGAAGTTTGTGAAATACCAGAAGTATTAATATTTGTTTGTGGGTTATAGTCGTTTATGTTTGAACTCGTATTAAAGTAAGAGCTGTTTTGGTAAACCCCACCAATTTGTTGTCTTTGTTGAAGACCTGTCATTCCGCCAATAGTAACTGCCTGACCAGCATTGTAAGCATAGATTTTATCATAATCTACTAAACCGTCCGGTGTTCTGAAAGCTACAGCATCACTGTACGCTTTTCCTTTAATTCCTCCACTTGCACTAGCTCCTGCACCACGTCCCATAGACGCATAAAGAACAGAAGAAAGTTTTGTTGTTTCGTTGATTTTATAATCCCAGTTGAAAGAAGCAACAGGCTTGTGGTAATAATTTTTTCTGATGTTATATTCAGATCCATTCAAATATCCGTTATCAGCATTGTATCTGATGTTTGGATCACCATTATTACCATATTGTTGGTAAGTAGCAATTGTAGATATTGTAGATCTTTGGTTGTGCCATTGTGGAGCACCTGTTACAGTAAGTTGAAAGTCATGTTTACCACTTTTGTTAGCATATCCTAAAGCAACATAATAGTTAGAACCTTCAAATTGAGTTCCGTCAACATAACCGTCTCCCATTGTTTGAGATAACAAGATAGAAGCAGAAAGTCCGTTGTCTAATTTTCCAGTATTGTATGAACCCTGAATTTTAAAGTTTCTTCCATTTCCAAAACCAGAAGCGAAAGATCCACCTTCTTTTTTGTCAGAAGATTTAGTTACAATGTTAATAGTTCCCCCAACTGATGGAGTTGCTAGTTTAGATGCTCCTAAACCTCTTTGTACCTGCATTGCAGAAGTAACATCTGCTAATCCCGCCCAGTTACTCCAGTAAACAGAACCATTTTCCATGTCGTTAACCGGCATACCGTTGATCATAACAGCGATGTTATTTTGGTTGAATCCACGAATATTGATTCTTGAATCTCCAAAACCACCACCTGATTTAGTAACATACACAGAAGGAGTGTTTCTTAAGATCTCCGGAAATTCCTGAGTTCCTAATTTTTCCTGAATTTCAGCAGCTTTAATTGTAGAAACTGCTACAGGAGTTTTTCTGTCCTTTGCAATATCGACAACTGTACTTTTTACAACAATTTCGCTTAATTCGTTAGAATTAGACGTTAAAACGATAGTTCCTAAGTTAGTTGTTCCACCGGATACTGAAAATTTTAAAGTTTTGTTTTCGTAACCTAAAAAAGAAATAACGATTTCTCCTGTACTTGTTGTTGTGCTGAGAGTAAATTTACCATCAAAATCTGTAGAAGTAGCAGTTGTAGATCCTTTGATCACTACGTTTGCTCCCGGTAATGAACCACTACCGTCGGTAATCATACCTGTAATTTTTCCTTGAGAAAATGCGGTTGAAACAATCATGAACAATAGTCCAGTGAGTAACCAATTTTTCATTGTCTTCATTTGTTATTTAGTTTATTGTTTTTGGCAAAATTATAACATTTTAATCAGATAGTGTTATCAAAATGTTAAGAAAAATAAGTTTTATCTAATGTGTTGCGCATTAAAATGATTTTTTCTTTTTTTATTACATAAAATAATGTTTTTTTGAATTTTATATACCGTTTTTTGTTAAAATCGTAATGATTTACACAGTGGTGTAGTGCTAAACTTGCAATAATCAGTGCTTTACGGGTTTTTCGGGGTGTATTTATACGAAAAAACGCCTTAATTTCTGTTAAATCAAGGCGTTTCAGTTTGTTGCGAAAAACTTTTTTTAAGTTTTATTTATTCTTTAGGAAGTGATTTAGCAAAAATGAAGTAGAGCTATCATGATTTTCCACCGTCTTAGTGTTAATTTCATGTAAAATAGAGTTAGCTAATTGTTTTCCTAGTTCAACTCCCCATTGATCAAAACTAAAAATGTTCCAGATCACACCCTGAACAAAAATTTTGTGCTCATATAAAGCGATAAGTGATCCTAAGCTTTTAGGCGTTAATTTTTGAATTAAGATCGTATTGGTTGGTTTATTTCCGGTGAAAACTTTAAAAGGCAATAAGTAAGATGCTTTTTCTGCAGAAAGTCCTTGTTTGTCAAATTCAGCCTGAACTTGTGCTGCCGTTTTTCCGTTTAGCAAAGCTTCAGTCTGAGCAAAAAAGTTAGACATCAATTTATCGTGATGATCTTCGTTCCCGTATAATGGTTTTACGAATCCAATAAAATCAGTCGGAATTAATTTCGTTCCCTGGTGAATCAATTGAAAAAAGGCATGTTGTGAATTTGTTCCCGGTTCTCCCCAAATAATAGTTCCCGTTTGATAGTTTACCGGTTTTCCGTCACGACCAACACTTTTTCCGTTACTTTCCATAGTTGCCTGTTGCAAATAAGGAGCTAATTTTGATAAATATTGCGTGTAAGGAATCAAAGCTTCACTTTCGGCACCAAAGAAATTATTGTACCAAACACTTAGTAAAGCTAAGATTACCGGAATATTTTCGTCGAATTCTGCTGTTTTAAAATGGTCGTCCATTTCATTAGCACCTTTCAATAAATCGTTATATTTATCAAAGCCAATGGCTAAGCTAATACTTAATCCAACAGCGCTCCATAAAGAAAATCTTCCTCCAACCCAATCCCACATTGGGAAAACATTGTCAGGATTGATTCCAAATTCAGTTACTTTCTGGATATTAGTAGAAACTGCCACAAAATGTTTAGCAATATCTTCCTGAGAAGCTGATTTCAAAAACCATTCTTTAATAGTTTCTGAGTTTGATAATGTTTCCTGTGTTGTAAAAGTTTTAGAAACAATTAAAAATAAAGTAGTTTCAGGATTTAGTTTTTTGATTACTTCGTTTACGTGATCGCCGTCAACATTCGATACGAAATGAAGGTTCAGGTGATTTTTATAAAATTGCAAAGCTTCAACTGCCATAACTGGTCCAAGGTCAGAACCACCAATTCCAATATTTACAACGTCAGTAAAAGCTTTTCCTGTAAAACCTTTTCTTTCGCCAGAAATAACTTCGTGGCTGAAATTTTTGATTTTATTTTTTACTTCATAAACTTCAGGAATTACATTTTCTCCATCAACTTTTATAACTGCAGATTCCGGTGCGCGTAATGCTGTATGCAGAACTGCTCTGTTTTCTGTCTGGTTGATAATGTCTCCACCAAAGTATTGAGCGATTGCTTCTTTTAATCCAATTGAATTGGCTAATTCTACTAAAAGAGAGATCGTTTCCTGATTGATATTATTTTTAGAATAATCAACTAAAAAGTCATTCCATTGTAAATTGAATTTTTCAACGCGACTATTATCTTGTTGAAATAATTCTTGTATTGTAGTTTCGTGAATTGCGTTATAGTGGTTTTGCAGATTTTTCCACGCTTCAGTCCCGGTTGGGTTTGTTGTGTTTAAAGCCATTTTATTTGTTTAATTGAGAATGTGGTTATAAAAAACAAAAATACTGAAATTAGTTTTAATAGGGTACGGGTTCACAATTATATAACAAATAGTTACGAAAACGATTTATCGACTTTTAGTTTTGGATTTTGTGGTTATGATAACAGCGCCATCATTTTCTTTGTCGTTATATACAATACGGCTACTGTTTATGTTTAAAAAATCTAAACTTAGTATTTCACTTCTTTTTAGAGGTAGTATAATTGTGTCCTGTTCTTTGTTGTATTTAAAAGGAATTCCATTTATTACAATCAAAGGCGATTTGTCAATTTGATTTTTTTCAAAGGCATTGTTGACTGATTCTAATACGAAATATTTATTTTCTTTCGTGTCATTTAGAATAAAAGCCTTTGGTTTAGAGCATGCAATTATTATTGTTGAAATAAATAGTAATAAAGCTCGTTTCATTAATGGGAATTTGTTGAATGTTGTTTTGAAGTAGCAAGTTTTTTTACCAAATCTTCCACCAGGGCTTTTTATTAACCTCAATTGTTTTCTTGGTAACATCGATTTCTATTCTTTTTGTTTCTTCGGTTTTGATTTTAGAATCATCAAAAAACAGTTTGCCATTTTCATCTATTCCAATCGGGGATTTAGTTCTTTCTTGCCACTTTTCAGTTTGCAGCTCAGGAACTAAAGGTAAATTGATTTTATCTGAAAATTTTTTTCGGGCTTTTTCTATAATCTCTTCCTCTAAGTTCGAAGTTGAGTTTTTTAGTAGTGTTATGGAATTGTCCGGAATGTTTAATAAAAAAACCTGCGTTTTGTCTTTGATTTTATAAACGTCCAATACTTTAAAATAAGCAATGGAATCTAAAAGAAAGTGACCGTTTTTTGCTGAATCAGGATTGAATTTCGATAGATCTTTTGGATGGGCACTTGCAATTAAATACCTTAAATTACCGGAAAGTCCACCGCCCATAGAAGTCATGTCAGTAAAGCCTTTTTCCTGAATTATTTGTCCAATTTTATAATTTGAAATTAAATCATCAGAAAGAGTAGTGTCTCTGTAAAATAGTTTTAAACCAGAAAAAGTTTCATTATAAATTGCTTTAAGACGTGTGTTTTTCATGATCCTTCTATTTTTAGAACTGATTTTTAATAAAAGGATTACAAATTCCCAATACTGTCCAATTCTCTTTTCAATGGTTCTATTTGCGCCATGAAACGGGTTCTGTCATTTCCTGTCAAAGATTCTCCGGTTGGCAAGTTCAGTCTCAGTGCGTCTACCTGAACGCCGTTTTGCCAGAAACGGTAACAAACGTGTGGTCCTGTTGCTAATCCTGTGCTTCCTACTAATCCAATAGTTTGACCTTGCGTAACTCTCTGTCCTCGTTTTACTAAAATCCTCGACATGTGTAGATATTGAGTAGAGTAAGTTCCGTTGTGTTTTACTTTTACAAAGTTTCCGTTTCCTGCTGTATATCCTGTTGCTTCTACAACTCCGGATGCTGTTGTTGAAATAGGTGTTCCGGTTGGTGCAGCATAATCAGTTCCTTTGTGCGCTTTCCAGGTATGTTGTACCGGATGGAATCTGTTTGCAGTAAATCGGGAAGTAATTCGGCTAAACTTGATAGGTGTTTTTAGAAAGAAGTTTTTCAGGGTTTTTCCCTGATCATCATAATATTCGACCTTTCCTGAAAGCGTGTCTTTTTTAAACGGAAAAGCATATATTATTTTTCCTTTGTACTCAAAAAAAGCAGCTTCGAGGTCTTCGACACCATCATAAGTTTTGCCATTTATAAAGCGTTCTGTGAAAATTAACCCGTAACGATCTCCTTTTTTAAGTTTAAAGAAGTCAATAGACCATGAGAATACTTTTGTAATTCTGCTTGCCAATGCTGCTTCTACGCTTTCGTTTCCTAAAGTTTCAGATAATGAACTTTTTAAAACTCCGCCAATAATTTTACGTTTTAGTGTAACAGGTTTTACTTTTTTGTAGGCTTTTGCAATACTGTCCCTAAAGTCAACCACATAATATGTCAAGGCATCCGGCTGATAAATAAAAACCTGAAGTTTGTTTGTTTTGTTTTTTGAGCGAAGAATAGTGTAAGGTTTGTGGTATCGAATCGATCTTACATTAAAAGAATCTTTAATCTGTTCGACAACGTCATAGATTTTTTTGTCGCCAATATTCTGGCGCTGTATAATAGAGCCAAAAGAGTCTCCTTTTTTTATAGTATCATGAAGAACATTAAAATCAGCATAATTAAAGCCAAATTCTACTTTTTTTGTTTTCGGTTTTGTGACTTTAATTTCAACTTTTTCTGCAGTTTTATTACATGAAAATATTGAGAATAACAGGATTATAAGGACGAATGCTTTTTTCAAACTTTAAAATTTTTTTCAGGAAATTATATGGTTGTTTCGTTTCCCCAATTGGACAATTCTTCTTCGGCCCACAATTTAGGAAAAAAGATGCGTCTTTGGTATTTTGGGTGCATATATTTTTGCCAATCACTGCCTCCTGTGGCCTCACCATTGCCTTTGCCACTTTCCAGAATGTATTTTCTTGCTGTGTTTAAATGTTGCATTACCCAAGTGATGTTCACAGTTTTATCATAATGACGCATGGCGTCAATTAATTCTGGGCTTTGCTGGTCTTCGATAGGTAATTGTGTAAATTTTTGCCAGATGTTTTTAGTTTTAAACTCCGACATTTGTCTCAAAAACTGACCTTTATATTTTTTCTCAAATTCCTGAAGTAAATATGATTTTTCACCTGTCTGATAATCTTTTCCGGCAGCCTGCCAGTATAAATGTTCAAAGCTGGTTTCTAAATCGGTATTTTCGTTAAAATTTTCCTTGTATCTGCGATCTGTTAGATTGATAACGTCTGTCGAAGCAAATTCTATCAATCTATATTGTGCGCTCTGAAAACCACTTGCGGGAGTTAGAGTATTTCTGAATTTCATGTATTGGTCAACATCCATTCCGTTTTCCATAATACTGAAAGAATTTGTCAGCATATCAAAATATCGTGTGATTCTTGATAATCTCTCGCTAAAAAAAGCTACCTGAATATTTTGGGTATCTGCAATTTGATCAATTTCCCATAAGATCATTTTAAAAATCAATTCATTTACCTGATGATACATGATAAAAACCATTTCGTCAGGAAGTGTGGTGCGTTGTGTTTGTAAACTTAATAGCGCATCAGTTTGAATGTAATCCCAATAAGTAATTGGTTTTGACCAAAGTAATCCTTCTAATTGAACCTCAGTTTTTTGATTTATAGCTTGGAATTTAAGGTCAATTTCTTTTAAAATTGATTCTGAATGATCAGTAAGGTTCATTATTTTTTTACTTTAAATGGATTTTTTAATCCTTTATATTCGTCAAGATCTGCTTTGAGTGATCCCACTGCCAGATCTGCTTTTATTCTAACCGGAACTTTGTTGTCGTCATCTGTGATCCAGAGTGTTACGCTTTCTTTTTCTTTAAAAACTCTTCCTGCTTGTACCAGAGGTTTGAACATCATGGTAGAAACGGTTCCAAATTTAGTTGTAATATCTTGACGGCCTACATATTTTAACTTAAATTTTGTGATTTCGTCGTCAAAAAACATATCAATTGTTATTGCTTCGCCTGGTTTAAGTTTGTCGATAGTAGGATGATTTCTCAGATAATAAAAAGAGGAAATAATATCCTGAACATTATCCGTAATCATAATGGTTTTTTCGGTTTTACGCTTGTAGTCTTTTACTAAAACCTTGTTAGCGTTTTGGTCAAAAAGGCCTTCCTGGTCTTTTGTGTAGCCGCCTTCATTAATTTTTCGAACGTAACGATACGGACTTCCGGTTTGTTTGTCAAAATAGCTTTCGTATAAGTCTTCGACCTTAAAGAAAAATTTTGACATTCCGGTTGTGTACCCTTTACCTATAGCATGAAACACTTTTTTATTGTTTACGGTAGCGTCTTTTATTTCGAGTGTGGCATATCCGGCATTTATAATTCCGTAGTGAATTCGGAATTTAAAGTATTCTCCAGTATCGAAAGCGTCCTCTTTCTGAGTGTCGAAACTGAGGGTCGTGAGAATTAATATGATGAGGATTAATTTTTTCATAGTACAATTTTTACATTTCATTATAAAGATAAAGAAATGCAAATTCTATTCCAAATGTACCAAAACAAAAAAACTCAGTCAAGGAATGACTGAGTTTTTATGCTATTAACTAACCAAAAAACTATAAATTATGAAATTTATATCAATTCAGAAGGAAACCACCCCTTCTTGATTTGCGAGTGCAAAGGTATGTTTAAAGTTTAGAAAATAAATCGTAAAATTCTAGTTTAACATAACATTTGCATAAAAACCATCGTTTTATAGAGAATTTTTCTGCATAATGCAAAAATATTGCGATTTTACAATGTACCTCTTAATTCTTGTTCTCTTTCGATAGACTCAAAAAGGGCTTTAAAGTTCCCTGCGCCAAATCCTTTTGCTCCCATTCTTTGAATAATTTCAAAAAATAGCGTTGGTCTGTCCTGAACAGGTTTAGTAAAGATTTGTAACAAGTATCCATCTTCATCCGCATCTACCATAATGGCTAATTTTTCAATTTCATTTATATCTTCTTTCATCATGCCCATATGTGCGCCCAATCTTTCAGGAATTGCCTGATAATAGGTGTGTGGCGGAGCAGATAAAAATTCAACACCTCTTGATTTCAAATCAGAAACCGTTTTTATAATGTCATCTGTTGCGATGGCAATATGTTGAATTCCGGGTCCGCCATAGAAATCTAAATATTCTTCGATTTGTGATTTTTTCTTTCCCTCTGCCGGTTCATTAATTGGAAATTTAATTCTTCCGTTTCCGTTTGACATTACTTTACTCATCAATGCCGAATATTCAGTATTGATTTGTTTGTCGTCAAAGGATAAGAAATTCACGAATCCCATAACATCTTCGTAGAATTTTACCCAGGTATTCATTTCATTCCAACCCACATTTCCAACCATATGATCAATATATTTTAATCCGGTTGGTGCTGGATTATAATCTGATTTCCATTCTTTGTAACCCGGTAAGAAAACACCGTTGTAGTTTTTTCTTTCTACAAAAATGTGAACAGTTTCTCCGTATGTGTAAATTCCCGAACGAACAACTTCTCCAAATTCATCAGATTCTACTGTTGGTTCCATAAACGAGCGCGCGCCACGTTTCATGGTTTCTTCATAAGCACTTCTGGCATCTTCAACCCAAAGAGCAGCAACTTTTACTCCGTCACCATGCTTTTTTAAATGTTCGTTTATTGGGGAATCAGCATTTAAAGGAGTCGTTAAAACGATTCTGATTTTATCCTGTTTCAAAACATAAGAAGCTTTGTCTCTCACTCCCGTTTCTAATCCGGCATAAGCCAATGATTGATAACCAAAAGCGGTTTTGTAATAATGTGCCGATTGTTTTGCGTTCCCTACGTAGAATTCTACATAATCTGTTCCTAATAAAGGAAGGAAATCTTGTGCTCCTTCAAAGATTTTTTCTAATCCGTATTCTACTGATTTAAGTTCTTTACTCATGATAAGCCCCCTAGCCCCCGAAGGGGGAATTCCTATTAGGGGTAAATAGGATTTTAGTTAAATAATATTGTAAAAGATCAGGTATTGAGAATTCTTAATTCCCCCTTCGGGGGTTAGGGGGCTTCCGTCCAGGATTTATAGTATTGCCCATCATCAAGACCCATTGCTTCTTCTGTAACCATAAGTGGTCTGAAAGTATCAACCATTACGGCTAATTCGTGGGTTTCTTTATGACCAATGCTGCGTTCCATTGCGCCAGGTGCAGGACCGTGCGGAATTCCTTTTGGGTGTAAAGTGATATGACCCTGCTCGATATTATTACGGCTCATAAAATCTCCGTCTACATAATACAGTACTTCGTCTGAATCTATATTGCTGTGATTGTATGGCGCCGGAATTGCTTTTGGGTGATAATCATAAAGTCTTGGGCAGAATGAACAAACGACAAAAGTGGCCGTTTCGAAAGTTTGATGTACTGGTGGCGGTTGGTGAACACGTCCTGTTATAGGTTCGAAATTGTGAATAGAAAATCCGTATGGAAAATTGTATCCGTCCCAACCCACAACGTCAAAAGGATGTGTGGCGTAAACCACTTCGTGAATCATGCCTTCTTTTTTGATTTTAATTAAAAAATCACCTTTTTCGTCGTGTGTTTCCAATTCGTTTGGCAAAATAAAATCGCGTTCGCAAAATGGCGAATGTTCTAAATGCTGACCTGATTGGTTTTTATAACGTTTTGGAGTGTAAAAAGGAGAGTGAGATTCAACATAGAAAAGTCGGTTTTCCGAAGTCTCAAATTCTATTTGATAAATAATACCTCTAGGAATAACCAGGTAATCGCCATATTCAAAAGGAATATTCCCTAACATGGTTCTTAATTTTCCTTTTCCTTTATGGATGAAAAGCATTTCATCAGCATCGGCATTTTTATAGAAATATTTTGTCAGTGATTCTTTAGGAGCTGCCAGACCAATGATGCAGTCTTTGTTGACCAGCATGGCTTTGCGGCTGTCTAAAAAGTCATTTTCAGGTTTTAATTCAAAACCTTTAAAAAGTAATGATTTTATGTTTTTTCCGATTGCAATTTTTGGTTCAACGGAATAGGAATTTAAAATTTCTTTAACCTGTGTTGGTCTGTGAACATGATAAGAGAGTGACGAGTGTCCGTGAAAACCTTCGGTACCAAAGAGTTGTTCGTAATAGAAACCTCCGTTAGGTTTTTCGAATTGGGTGTGTCTTTTTTTAGGAAAGTTTCCAAGTTTGTGATATAATGGCATGGCTTTTCAATTAGATAATTTGTAAATTAGATAATTCGAAAAATTTGAATTGTGTGAACAGATAATTACATCAATATTGTAATTGACTAATTATCTCAATTCGGTAGTTTTACTCAGGATTTCTCTTGATAAGGAATTGAAGATACTCTAATAAACCTGTCCATTTTGTTTTCATTATAACAAATGTCGTAATTTTTATTGATTTAAATTATATATTATATCAATTATTAACGTTAAAAAAATGCGAAAGATATTTTTAAGTATAAAATATAGGAATCTTATTAAAGCAATATTTTAAAGGATTTACATTAGAATTGGAATCCAATACTAAACCATGTATAACTTTTAGACATTTCAGGAGACCATGATTGTTTAATCTCAATTGGGCCAATGATGGTTTCTAATCCGTAACCAACAGCATATCCGGAGTATTTAGGCATTGATACCCAGTCGACTGATGCAAAAATATCGTCTCCTAAGTTGGCGAAATTAGCAGAGAGGTTAATGTGGTTTTTTTTGAAAATTTCGTAATCTAAAGATATGTCAGCTTTTATGAAGCTGTTTCCTGCAATACTTAAAAAGTCATATCCGTAGAAATAATTAAAATTGTTTATTTTGCTATAGCCGTAACCTCCTAATATAAAGTCAAAAAAGGGAACGCTGTCGCTGCCAATATTAAATCCGGCATCGGCTCCAATTTTAATAGTTGCTTTTCTGAATAGTGTTTTTGCAAAAGCAATTTCGGCCTTTGCGATTGAGAAAGGCTTGAATTGTTTGGTGTAATTTGACGATGCTAAGTAAGTTTGTACGTCTCCAGAAAAATACAATCCTGAATGTGGGTAATATTTATTATCAAAAGAATCATATTTCAAATAGCCAAACAGACTCACGTAGTTACTTTTCTCAATAATATTTTCTGTATTAGAAAGAGTTGGTGAGTTTATTTTTAAATATTTATATTCAACACCACCGCCCATTAAAAATTTCTGAACAAAAATGGTTTGAAAATAGGCCTGATTGGTAATGTCCATAAAGTCGACATTGATCAAATTTACATTTTGATTTTCCTGAAATAAATTGCTGATACTGGTGGTAACATTACGATTGAATTGATTTAATCGGGACCTGAAACCGAAACTAATATTAAAACCATTCTCGACATAATAGTTAAAATCATATCTAAAGTTATCTCCCAGAATAATATCCAATGATGTAATATCATTTTTTAGGAATGTTTTTTTATGAGTCAGATTCAACAAAATCGCACTTTTGTAAAGTCCGTCGTAATGTAAACCAAGTTTTAAGTACGTCTGTGTTGGGTTTTCTTTTAGTACAAGATCCAGATCATCTTCTTTACCGTCCGGTTCTAAGCAATAGGAGATAGTGCTGAAGTTTTGCGTCGCATTCAGGTTATTGATTCCTGTTTTAAGGTCAGCGTAGGTAATGGTACTTCCGGGTTTAAAACGTAGTTTTCCCCGAATGTATTCTCTGGTATAGTTGTCCAGGATCTCACTGTTTATTTTTTTGATTTCTAGAGTATCAGTTGCAATTTTAAGTTTTGGTTTTTTATAAAAATTGCTTTCGTTTGATAGTGTTTTGATTTTTTCATAGACGGCAAAAGCAGCTTCTTCACCTTTTCTGATGATTTCTTCGCCTTTGTCAAAGGAGATAACGCCATAATCACGAATGTCTGGTTTGATATAAACATCAGTGTCTTTTATTTTGCTTTTCATTTTATCAATCGACTGGAGATTGGTAATCTGAACTAATATTCGGGTGGCATTTTTCAGGCTTTTTCGACTCAGTAAATCGTCCTGGACGTCAACACCAATAATAATGTCAGCGCCAAGATTGCGAACTTCTTTTATAGGATAATTGTTGACAACGCCACCGTCGACCAATAAATTGCCGTCTATCTCAACTGGTGTAAATAACGAGGGAAATGCGGCACTTGCCATCATTGCCTGAACGAGATTGCCTTTGTTTAGTAAAACTTCTTCGCCGGTTTCGATATTAGTACCAATACATAAAAACGGAGTTGGCAGTTTGTTGAAATCGCGAACATGACGCACGTTTCGGGTAAGGCTGCTCAATAAATTATAATTGTACATTCCTTTTGAAAGTGCTTCAGGAATTCCGACTTTAAACTTGCTAAATGGTAAAACGATGGCATACAATTCATCATTTTTTTTACCATAAAAGTTTTTTGATGAACGCGGAATGTAGTCATTGATAAGTTCGTCGAAATTGGTTCTTTTAAAAATTGAATCAATTTGTGATGCATTGTAACCGGAAGCATAAAGACCGCCAATGATAGACCCCATACTTGTTCCGCCAATATAATCGATTTTTATTCCGGCTTCTTCCAGAACTTTCAGGACTCCGATATGTGCAAATCCTTTTGCGCCGCCACCACTTAAAACCAATCCAATTTTAGGTCTTCTGGCTTCGTCTTGTTTTGCTTTTTCGGTGTTTTCTTGTGAAAATGTATTTTGTGAATTGAAAAATAAAAGCGTGAAAAGAACCAACTGTGCACCCCAGATGGAAATGGAAAACTGCGAGTGACAAATCGATATTTTTTCTTTTGAAAAAAGAGCGGCTTTAGAAGCTCCTTTTTTTAAAGTAGAAAGAAATCGTTTTGACCGAGTGTTTGAAATGAACAGCTGGATTGGGTGCATACAAAATAACTAGTTGGTTTTGTAAAAGTCGACAATTTTTTTGGCTTTTGATACACCAATGACATCAGATATTTCTTTTTCAGTTGCCAGTTTCAATCTTTTAACACTTTTAAAATGTTGTATTAACGTTAGCATTGTTTTTTCGCCAATGCCGGGAATGCTTTCTACCGATGAATTAAGTGCTGCTTTGCTGCGTTTGTCACGATGAAAGGTGATCCCGAATCGATGCGCTTCGTTTCGCAATTGCTGGATGACTTTTAATGTCTCCGATTTTTTATCCAGATATAACGGAATAGAATCTCCGGGATAAAACAATTCCTCAAGACGTTTTGCGATGCCTATAATGGCAATTTTTCCACGTAATTCTAGTGCGTCTATACTTTTTAATGCTGCAGAAAGTTGTCCTTTTCCACCATCAATAATAATAAGTTGTGGCAAAGGTTGATTCTCGTCTAATAATCTTTTGTAACGGCGATAGACAATTTCTGTCATCGAAGCAAAATCGTCAGGACCTTCAACCGTTTTTACATTAAAATGTCGGTAATCTTTTTTGCTTGCTTTTCCATCTTTAAAAACCACACATGCCGCAACAGGATTTGTTCCCTGAATATTCGAGTTATCAAAACATTCTATATGGCGTGGCTCAGTCGGTAAACGTAAATCTTTTTGCATTTGTGCCATGATACGATTTGTGTGTCGGTCAGGATCAACAATTTGCAATTGTTTCAATTGTTCGATTCGGTAAAACTTAGCGTTTCGAATCGATAAATCTAAAATTTGTTTTTTATCACCGAGTTGCGGAACTGTTGTTTTGATATTCTCGCCCAAATTCATTTCAAACGGAACAATAATTTCTTTTGATAATAACTGAAAACGTTCCCGAAGTTCGATGATCGCCAATTCTAATAATTCCTCATCAGTTTCGTCCAGTTTTTTCTTCATCTCTAAAGTATGCGAACGAATAATCGATCCGTGGGAGATCTGAAGAAAGTTGACATAAGCTGCACTTTCGTCTGATACAATCGAAAAGACATCAATGTTGGTAATCTTCGGGTTTACAATCGTCGATCTCGATTGGTAATTCTCGAGAACTTCTATTTTTTCTTTGATTTTTTGTGCTTCTTCAAAACGTAAATCCTGCGCATACTGGTTCATCAATCGCTTGAAATCTTTCATACTTTCTTTAAAATTCCCTTTCAGGATTTCGCGGATCGCATCAACTTGTCTTTGGTATTCTTCAAGTGGTTCTAAACCTTCGCAAGGACCTTTGCAATTGCCAATATGATATTCCAGACAAACTTTGAATTTGCCTGAATCGATATTTGATTTGCTTAAATCATAATTGCACGTACGTAATGGATACAATTCTTTGATTAACTCCAGAATCGTATGTACGGTTTTGAAACTGGTATAGGGACCAAAATATTCTGAGCCGTCTTTGACCATACGGCGGGTCGAAAATATTCTTGAAAAAGGTTCTCTTTTAATACAAATCCAGGGATAGCTTTTATCATCACGAAGCAACACATTATAACGTGGCTGCAGGGTTTTTATTAAATTGTTTTCTAACAAAAGTGCATCGGTTTCAGTAGGAACAACGATGTGTTTGATGGTTACAATTTTTTTTACCAATACATTTGTTTTGGCCGTATCGTGTATTTTATTGAAATAGGAAGAAACCCTTTTTTTTAAATTTTTGGCTTTTCCCACATATAAGATCTTTCCCTCTTTATCATAATATTGATACACGCCGGGATTGTCCGGTAAAGTTTGGATTTGAAGATCTAAAGATGGATTTTGCATTCTGTTTTGTTTCTGAAGTACCTGAAAAGCTTTTTTAAAAGTGATTTAGATTCTAAAAAAAAGCTTAACACTGATTTAGTTTCAAATTTACGAAATCAAAAGAATAATTTCTATATTTAGATTTTATAATTCTACATGAAAAATAGTACACCCTTGGTTATTTTTGGCGAATCGATTTTGCCGGGAGAAAACAAAACAATAAACGTCGAAATTGCGAGGTTGCACACAACCACAAAACTTAATATTCCGGTTATTGTGCGTCGGTCAAAGATTGAAGGTCCGGTAGTTTTATTCTCAGCCGGAATTCATGGCGACGAAATAAACGGAGTTGAAGTCGTTCGTCAGATCATTAGCAAAAAGATCAATCGTCCTGCAAAAGGAACTATTATTTGCATTCCGATTATCAATATGTACGGTTTTGTGAATAAATCCCGTGAGTTTCCGGACGGACGCGATTTGAATCGTGTTTTCCCGGGAAGTAAAAAAGGTTCTCTCGCCAGTCGTTTTGCATATCATATCGTGGCCGAAGTTTTGCCAATTATAGATTATGCAGTCGATTTTCATGCCGGAGGTGCAAGTAGATTTAATGCGCCGCAAATCAGAATTACAGAAAACAATCCCGAATTGAAAGTTTTAGCAGATGTTTTTAATGCTCCGTTTACTTTATATTCTAAAAATATCAATGGCTCGTTTAGGAATACCTGTGAGAAAGCCAATATCAAAATGTTGCTTTTTGAAGGCGGAAAATCATTAGACATTAATAATGTGATTGCCAATGAAGGTGTAATGGGAGTAAAGCGTTTGCTGGATTATCTGAATATGCTTGATCCCAAACAAGTGGTCGAAAAAGCTCATGATCCATCCATTTATATAAAATATTCGGTTTGGCTGCGTGCTAAATGTTCCGGCTTGCTGCATGATTATAATTTGATTGGCAAGTTCGTGACCAAAGGAACTATTTTGGCTATTATTACAGATCCGTTTGGTAAATTTGAGCAAAAAGTAAAAGCGCCACATGACGGTTTTGTCATCAACGCTAATCACTCGCCGATAGTTTATGAAGGCGATGCGATTTATCACATGTCTAAAAATAACCCTGAAAATGCCGACGAATAAAAAAGAACTACGACTGCACTATAAAAATCTTCGCAAAGAACTTACCAATGATAATATTGAAGAAAAGAGTTTGGCTGTTGCCAATAATCTAATTCAATTGCCCATTTGGGATAAAACCTATTATCATGTTTTTCTGCCTATCGAAGAACATAAAGAAGTAAATACAGAATATGTTTTGCATTTGCTTTCCGGAAAAGATAAAGAAATTGTGGTTTCTAGAAGTGATTTTGAAACTCGTGGAATGTCGCATTTTTTATTAACGGATAATACCAGAATCAAAAAGAACGAATACAATATTCCGGAACCTGTCAACGGATTACCTGTACCATCGGCAACAATTGATGTGGTTTTTGTACCGCTCCTGGCTTTTGATCTTTCAGGAAATCGCGTGGGTTACGGGAAAGGTTTTTATGATAAATTTCTAACAGAATGCAAACCGGAAACGATTAAAATCGGGCTTTCTTTCTTTGAAGCAGAAAATGAAATAGAAGATGTTTTTGAATCTGATGTGAAGTTGGATTATTGTGTGACGCCTGATAAAGTTTACGAGTTTTGATTTTCTTACCATATAAGTGAAATAAGAAAATATAAAGCGGGATATTTTTTACTGCAATCCCGATATCTATCAAGTGCAAAGAAATTAGGTATGGTTTGGACTTATTTTAATTTTTACATCGCATTATATAGAGACAAACTGCCGTGCATCTTCGCAAAGTTATTGTTATGCCAGATTTAGACGCACTGCTTTGCGCCTCTACAATATGCTGGGTTTAATGTTTTTTACTATAAATAAAACATTGGTCTAATCATAGTCAGGCTTAAATTTACTTATATCACTTGTATGGTGAAGCAGAATATATTTTTTAGTATAAAATATTTAACAGGAATCTTGGCATTAAATTTGGATTGCGGGAATTGCAGATAATTTTCTTAGTACATCCGGAATGCTAATTATTTATTTGATCGAAAAATCAATTACTAATTCCTAAAATTTATTTTAAAATGAAAAATAAACCTTTTTATTTGTTGGCATTCCTTATTGTTGTTTTGGTTAGTTGTAAGAAACAATCTTATTCAGAGGAAGAGTATGCCGCAGAAGCTACAGATATGGCAGTTACTACTACTGATGCAGTTCCCGAAGAGTATATTTCAGATCCTAACACTGAAAGTTATGTAGGACTGGAAGAAAATCCTTTCGAGTCTCCTCAAAAATCTCCACTTTCTACTTTTTCTATAGATGTCGATAATGCTTCTTATACCAATATAAGACGTTTTATTAATGAAGGTCAAAAAGTGCCTAAAGATGCGGTTCGTGTCGAAGAGATGGTGAATTTCTTTAAATACAATTATCCGCAACCGGTAGGACAGCATCCGTTTTCGATCAATACGGAATTGAGTGATGCGCCGTGGAATAAAAACAGTCAGTTACTAAGGATTGGTTTGCAGGGGAAAAATATCCCGATGACCAATTTGCCAGCTTCGAACCTGGTTTTTTTAATCGATGTTTCGGGTTCAATGAGTGAGCAAAACAAGCTCCCATTATTAAAAGAATCCATGAAAATTTTGGTAAAAGAGCTTCGTGCTCAGGATAAAGTTTCTATTGTGGTTTATGCAGGTTCAGCAGGTGTTGTGCTGGAGCCAACTTCAGGCGATAGAAAAGAGGAGATTTTAGATGCTTTTAATAATCTAAGTGCCGGTGGAAGTACAGCCGGAGGTGAGGGAATAGAATTGGCTTATAAATTAGCACAGCAAAATTTTATTAAAGAAGGAAATAACAGAGTTGTTATAGCAACTGACGGAGATTTTAATGTTGGTGCTTCATCAGATGCGGATATGGAAAAACTAATCGAGGACAAAAGAAAATCGGGTGTCTTTCTAACTGTTTTAGGCTACGGAATGGGGAATTATAAGGACAGTAAAATGGAGGTTCTGGCTGATAAAGGAAATGGAAATTACGCTTATATTGATAACATTCAGGAAGCAAATCGTTTTCTGGGAAAAGAATTCAAGGGTTCGATGTTTGCTATTGCCAAAGATGTAAAAATTCAAATAGAATTTAATCCTAAACATGTTCAGGCTTACCGATTAATTGGATATGAAAACCGAAAATTAAAGCCTGAAGATTTTAAGAATGATGCTATTGATGCCGGAGAATTAGGAAGTGGTCATACCGTTACTGCTTTGTATGAGATTATTCCAACAGGCGTTGAAAGTAGCTACGTTCCATCAGATTTAAAATACACAAAAGTAAAAAAAGACGACTCTAATTATAGTGACGAACTGGCTACAATTAAATTTCGATATAAAAAACCTGATGGCGATACAAGCATCGAAATGGTAAACACGATAGAGAATAAAAAAGTTATTCTTGATAAAAGCTCTTCAGATTTCAAGTTCACAACCGCCGTTGCATGGTTTGGATTAAAATTAAGAGACTCAAAATTTATAAGTAATTCCTCTTCTTCTGATATAAAAAACTTAGCGAAATCAGGTATGTCAAATGATGAAGACGGTTACAAAGCAGAGTTTGTAAGACTTGTTGAAGCTGTGAACTAGATTAAGTTCTAAAATGTAAAATCCCAAATTCCATACTAATAATTGGAATTTGGGATTTTTTATTTTGGGATTTTTAAAAGTTTTATTTCACTTCTTTAATTGTCGAGCCATCAATCCAGCCTTCAGTGCCGTCTGTTAGTTCGATTTTTTTCCATTGGCCTACAGTTTCCATAACGTAAACTTTTGCGCCTTCATGCAATAAGAAAATAGCTGCGCCGCCTTTTTGCGGTTCACTACGAACTTCACTTAATTCAGCAAAAACAATCGCCGGGCGATCATTATCGAAATGATTTTTTTCTGACATTCCTGCAAAAATGCTTAATAATAATGCGACTAAAAAAACAAACATTCCTACGAAATAGATTCTTTTAGGAAGCGTAAGCTGCGAGAAATAATATCCAATAAAACTCAATAAAAAAGCAAATGCAATTCCGATAGAAATTTTTGCCCAGGTATTATAATCAAAAATTCCGGTAAAGTTCTGAATCAGTTTTGCAAAACCTACTTTCGGGATTTCTTTGATCTCGTCGATTGTTAGTTTCTTGGCAAATTTCAGGTTGTTTAAAGTCGCAGGATCATGAGGTTTTAAAACTAAAGCCTTTTCATAGTTATAAATTGAAGGTGCGACTTTGTTGAGTTTGTAATACGAATTACCTAAGTTAAAATACAACTCTGCAGAGTGTTGCTTGTCTTCTTTGATAATACTTTCATAAACATCAACAGCCTGCTGATATTGTCCCTTTTGGTACATGGCATTTCCTTTTTCAAAGCTGCTTTGGGCAAAGAAAACCTGTGTGATTAATAAAAAAAGATATACTATATTTTTCATTTTATTTTTGTTAAACCCGACAGGTTGTTAAAACCTGTCGGGTTTGATTTTAAACTAGACAATTTGCTTTTCTAATTCCGAAATAATCAAAACAGCTTTGTCAAAATCCTGCTGAATCGAAGCGCTTGATGCCGGAGCATAACGGGCAAATTCGCAGTTTTCTGTCAAATTAATGAAATTCTGAACAGATTCCGGATTTGCATTTCTTGACAATAATAATTCACTAATGTTGTCTTTGCTCATTTCTGAAGTTTCGATATGCAATTTTGCTTTTAAGAAATTGTGCATTGCTTTCTCCAAAGCAATATAAAACAGCTCTTTGTTTTTAAGTTGTCTTTTCGCTTCAGATAAATATTTCTTCGCGAGTTTATTATTCATTCTAATTCGGTTTCCTGTCACGTCACCATCAATTGCTTCTTTTCGTTTCTTAGCCAAAACAATAATTGGTAAAATCACGAAAGGCAGGAATAATAACATATAATACAAATTAGAACCATAAAAATCATTCTTAGCAATTGGGGCTAAAATTGTTTTTGGTTTAATATACTTGAATTGTTCTGTTGTCGCAATTACATTTTTAGCAGCAGTTGGATTTGCTTCTGCCAGCGTTGGGCCATCTAAAACATCCACCATAATCTCTGGTGAAGTTATTGTTTTATAAGAACCGGTATTCACATCAAAATAAGAAAACTGCATTGCTTTTATGGCATATTTTCCTTTGTATTGCGGCACTATAGAATACTTATCAGTAATTTTTCCTGACATTCCTGAAAGTGATGTTGTCACTTGTTCATCATGAACAGGATCATACATTTCTAATGCATTTGGTACGACAGGTTTTGGAAGTGTGAACAATTTCATGTTTCCGTTTCCGGAAGCACTCACAATTAAGTCCAGGCTTTCCCCGCTTTTAAGTGTCGTTTTAGAAGGCGTAACCGTAAAGTTAAATTTACCAACAGCGCCACCAAAACCTTCTGGTTTACCTGTTTCCGGAAGTGGTTTTACGTTAATTGTTTTTGCGCCGGCAGATACAACCCTGTTATCGTCCGTTAAGATCATCTGGCCATACATATCGCGGCGATTTGAAGGCAATTGTACACCAATGTCAAGAGAAAGCGGTTCGATAGTAAGTCTTCCTGATTTTTGAGGATATAAAATAGTCTTTTTCAGAATAACGAAATAACATCTTTGTCCCTGAAAAGTTCCCTCTTCGGTAGACAATTGTTTGATATCTATATTCTGATTCCAGAAATCATTATACTTAGGTTTTGCCAATTCTTTAAAACCGGTAACATTAATGTTGTTAAAGTATAATTTATAAACCGCGGTAATGGGTTCATTTAAATATGGATTTGTTTTCGAAATCTCAGCAACAAGACTCAGGGTTTCATTTGGTACACCTTGTGGTCTGCTGTTATCATAAGGATCTCTTTCTTGTGCGACAGCATTTGTTACGACTATTTTTATAGGTGCCGTTTTATAAACCTGGCCGTTATATTCTATAGCAGCTTGTTTGATAAAAAAGGTACCTTTTTGATTGGGTTGTAAAATATAAGAATATGCTTTCTGAAAAGAACTTCTGCCGTTTACCCAGGATTGACTTACTTGCTGACTTGGTCCGCCAACAACTCTAAAGCCTTCAAATGAAGGTTGGTCAAAGTTATCGCCATCAACATTCATGATGAAGTCAATGCGCAACCTTTCGTTTATTCCAAGCGTGTTCTTGCTTACTTTGGCTTCAAATTGAACTTGAGCCATAAGCCCTTGAAAAGTGAATAGTAATAGAATTAAATATCTTTTCATTAATTGTTTTCAGTGTTTTTTACGTTAACCGTATAATCGTTAATTTGTATAATCGCCTCTACAATTAAACAAATTAACGATTATACAAATAAACCAAATTTTACCAGTCTTTCTCTGTTTTTCTAGGATTTCCTTTTACTTTTTGAGCGTTTACTTTATCCTGTATTTTCTTTTCTTCGTTGTTTACAGCATCTAATAAATTCTGGACGCGATCTTTAGAAATTCCTCCGGGCTGTGGTTTTGGTTCTCCTTTATTATCAGACTTGTCGTCTTTCTTAGGATCATCTTTACCATCTTTTTTGTCTTTGTCTTTATCGCCTTTGTCGTCTTTCTTGTCTTTGTCCTTATCCTTGTCTTTATTTTTATCCTTGTCCTTGTCTTTATCTTTGTTTTTATCCTTGTCTTTGTCTTTATCCTTATCTTTGTTCTTATCGTTTTTAGGAGGATTCTCTTTTAGTTTTTGTTTTGCCAAAGCATAATTATAACGCGTTTCATCATCTGTAGGGTCGTTGCGTAAAGCTTCTTTATACGCTTCAACAGCTTGCGTATAATCTTTCTCTTTCATGAAAACATTACCTAAATTGTGGAATGCCTTATGTTTTTCAGGTCTTGTTTTCGCATTCTTTATCGCTTTCGCGTAGGCGAATTTAGCTTCAGAAACCTGATTTTGTTTGTAAATCGTGTTTCCTAAGTTGTAAGGAGCAGTGGCACGTTTTGGAAATTTTGATTCTGAAATTCGGTAATTGGCTTCAGCATCAACAAATTTATTCTGCTTATATTCTTCATTGGCATCAGGCAATGTCTTGTCTTTCTCCTGAGCTGAAACCGCCAAAGAGAATGTTAGTAAAATATAAAGAAGTAAATTTTTCATTCTAATTTTTTATGTTTTTTATTTTGCCAAAAATTGCACTAATTATCACTAATCAGATTGTTTTTTATATTTGAATTTCAAAAAGAAGACTCATTTAAAAGGTTTCTTTTTCGTGTAAATTCGTGTAATTAGCGGCTGACTTTATTATTTTTTTTCGTTAAATAAATTCAACTCTTTTATCCAATTTGTTTTTCTTTCTAAAAGGAAGATATCAATAAACAATAGTAAGAAAGCAAAACCGATGAACCACTGAAATTGCGATTGAAAATCGGCCATTTGAGTCGCTTCAAATTCTGTTTTCTGAATGTTGTTTAAGGCGTTTTTTACATATTCTAAAACTTCCTTAGTACTGCCGCCATATACATAACCGCCTTTTGTCGCTTTTGCAATGGTTTTTAATCCTTCCTGATTTAGTTTTGTAATAACAGTTTGTCCGTTTTGATCTTGCTGATAGCTTTTGACTACGCCATTTTCTTTCAGCGGAATCGTTCCTCCTTTTTCTGTTCCAACACCAATGGTTATGATTTTCATTCCCATTTTATTAGCCTCTTCAGCTGCTGCCGAAGCGCCTTCAGAATGGTCTTCTCCATCAGAAATCAAAATCAATAACTTACTTGTTTTACTTTTTTCATCAAAATAAGTAGCAGATAATCTGATGGCTTCGTCAAGAGATGTTCCTTGTGATGAAACCATATCAGGAGTCATACTTTGCAGGAACATTTTGGCAACGCTATAATCTGATGTAATAGGCAAAACCGGGAAAGCACTTCCTGCATACGCTACAATTCCAATTCTGTCGCTTCCTAAATTATTGATGATTTGCGAAACAAGTTGTTTACTTTTCTCTAAACGACTTGGTGCCACATCTTCTGCAAGCATACTTTTCGAAACGTCAACGGCAAAAACAATGTCGATACCTTCACGTTTTACAGTTTCCATTTTTGTTCCAATTTTTGGATTTACTAACCCAATAATCAAACAGGTTAACGCCAAAAGTATTATGCTTAATTTTAATACAGGTTTAAAAACAGATCTTTCCGGGCTCAGTCTTTTTACCATTTCCAGATCACCAAATTCACGCTGTTTTTTTCTTTTCCAATACATATTGAAAAAGAAAACACACACCACAATTGGGATTAATAATAAAAGGTATAAATATTTTTTTTCGTCTAATTCCATAAATGTTTTAAAATTCCAATCCTCTAAATTTCGGGATAAATTCCAAATTCCAATTTCTGTTGTTTGTCTAAAAAGCTAATTCCAAATTCCAATTGTTATTTGGAATTTCTAAAATTGGAATTTTTTAATTTTGAAAAAATTAAATAAAGCTTCTGTAAACGGTATTTCTTAAGCCAACTTCCAATAATAATAAAAAGACTGCCAGTAAAACAAAACCTCTGTATTTTTCGTCGTAATCGTAGAATTTTAATTCCTGGATTTCAGTGGTTTCTAATTTATTAATAGCATTGTATATTTCAGCTAATTTATCATTACTGGTTGCTCTAAAATAAGTTCCATCAGTTTTACGAGCAATATTCTTCATTAATTGTTCGTCGATTTCTACTTTTTGCATTTTATATAAAAATCCACCGTTTGGAGCGTAAGCGTATGGAGATTCTGCCATTCCGTTTGTACCAATCCCAATGGTGTAGACTTTTATGCCGTATTGTTTTGCGATGTCTGATGCTGTTTCCGGTTCAATAAAACCAGCATTATTTACACCATCCGTCATCAAAATAATAACCCTGCTTTTTGCTTTACTGTCTTTAAGACGGTTTACAGCTGTTGCAAGTCCCATCCCAATTCCGGTTCCGTCTTGTAGAACTGTATCGTATTTAATTCCTTTTATAGCTTCAAGAATAATTGCTTTATCACTTGTAACTGGAGTTTTGGTATACGCTTCAGAAGCATACAAAACTAATCCAACTCTGTCATTAGGTCGTTCTCCAACAAAATCTGCTGCTACTCTTTTTAAAGCTTCCATACGGTTTGGCTTTAAATCTTTCGCCAGCATACTTCCTGAAACGTCAATTGCCAAAACAATATCAATACCTTTTGTTGTTTTAGTCTGACTGCTAATATCAACGGTTCTTGGTCTTGCCAATGCAATAATTAAAGAGCTTAGTCCCAAAATCCTGAAAACGTACAAAGAAGGTTTTAATTTTGTTAACAACGATTCGCTGTTTTTGAAACCCTGAGTCGAACTCATCTTTAAGGTAGCCGATTGCTGGTTGCGCTTCCAGAAAAACCAAGCGATTGCAATTGGAATTAATAGAAACAACCAAAAAAATTCTGGATTTAAAAAAGTTATTTTATTCATCAGTTGCTCGCTTTTCTAAGTTCAACAGAATTTAAAATTCTAGTCGTAATATCATTGGCATAGGTATCGCCTTCTTCGTGTATAATCAAAATTTGTTGTAATCCCTGATCTTGTTTAAACAGTAATAGTTCATAGTAAGCCCTTGTACTTGTTTTGTCAACCGGGTTTAAAATCGTCATTGTTCCATAACCTTTTACTCCCTGAATACCTTGACCTGTCTGGAAATCTTCTTGTTTTACAATTATATTTTGCCCGCCCTGAGATTCAATAATTTTTATGGAACCTTCTAAAGCTTTTGCTAAATCTATTTCAGTTGGTGTTTTAAATTTACTTGTAGAAACCGTTACAAAGAAATTATCGACCATGCTTCCGTAAGCAAAAAGCTGCATCTCTTTTATTAAAGCCATAGTTTCTTTTGGAAGTACTTTTTGAGTGTCCATTCGTTTTAAAACCTTTGGAGTTTCAATTAGAACACCCGGATTTCCGTATTCACTTTTTACCCATTGACCTTCTAGTAATTCTTTTGATGCATTACCCAAAACATTGTCTTTTACAACCTTAAAGCCTTTAGTCGCTATAAAGAATACAGTTGTAGCAATTATTAAAAACAAAACTGTTCCCACAGCAATGGCAATACGTTTGTTGCGTTTTTTTAATAATTGAAGTTTAATCTGCTTTTGTTTCTGCGCTTCATTTAATAACTGATCTTCTTCTTCAGCCGGAACTTCAGTTGGGATTGCGTTATCAAGCGTTAAAATTACTTTCTGGATTTTATTTCGGTCTTCAGTAATTTCAAATTCTAAAGGTTTAGATTTTGCAAATTTCACCAAATCGGCCTGACGTAAAACACGCTCTAAATTCTCAACAGTTTCAGGAGTTAACGTCATCTTCTTTTTAGTAGAAGCATTCCTGATCGCCTGGATCAATTCAGAAGTGGTGCTTTCCATTGCCGGAATATGAATCGCTTCTTCAATATAATTACGGGCAATATCTGTTAGTTCACTATAGTATTCCTTAATCTCTCCTTTTTGAACAAGTTCTTTTTGCTCCAGATTATTCAATAAACTTGTGGCTTTTTCGATAGGAGTTTTATAAACTTCTTCTTCAATTTTTTTCTTTTGATGTTTTTTAACGTACCAGTATACAAAAGCCCCAATTCCTAAAATTACGATCAAAGCTAAAATGTATTTCCACCAATCGCCAAGACCAGTATCTGGTGACGTAATATCTTTAATATCATACATTTTTTGCTGTAGCGTGTCCACTTTTACACTGGCAACTTCAACACGAATAGAATCAGTTAGATATGGCTTTTTGTCAATCAGAATCTTAATACTTGGAATAGTGTATTTTCCGGAATCAAATTGCGTTAAACCATATTTTTTGATCAGCTCATAAGTGTCATTCTTTTTAACCGTATCAATTGGATATGATTGAATTACTTCTAACTGACCAATGGTTTTTAGTTTAGGAAAAACAACTTTAGATTTAGAGCTGACAACCGTTTTAAGCGTAAGCTTAAATTCGGCTCCAATTTTATTTTTTGTAGTATCAATGCTCGTCTCTACTTGTTTTTGCTGGGCAAAAATAGCTGAGGAAAGTAAAAATAAAAAGATGTAAAACTTTAATTTCATTTGATTTTTTTAATTTCAGATTTTATTCTAAAATGAATGCTTAATTGGCACGCGGATGACGCGGATTCAAGCGGATTTTATTTTTGGATATTTATATTTTTAAAATCTAATATTCTAACAATCTAAGAAGTCTAAGAAATCTAAAATTATCTTGATTTGAAATATCCCAACAATTTAGTCACATAATTCTCGTCAACTCTTGTGTTTACGACGCCGGCGCCAGATTTACTGAATATTTCTTTGAAATAATTCACTCTGTCGTGATAATGTTTTTCGTAATTCATTCGCACCGTTTTTGAACCTGTGTCGACCAGTTGAATTTTCCCAGTTTCGGCATCAAGCATCGTAACCATCCCTAAATTCGGGATTTTCTCTTCACGAATGTCATATACGCGAACTCCGGTAATATCGTGTTTTTTGGAAGCAATTTTTAAGGTTTGCTCATAATTTTCAGACATGAAATCAGAAATAACAAAAACGATTGCTTTCTTTTTCTGAGTTCCTGATAAAAATTTTAAAGCAGCTCCAACATCTGTTTTTTGACTTTTTGGTTCGAATTCGATCAATTCACGAATGATTCTTAAAACGTGTGAACGGCCTTTTTTTGGCGGAATATACAATTCTACATTATCAGAAAATAATATTAAACCAATTTTGTCATTATTTTGTGTAGCCGAAAAAGCCATCGTTGCCGCAATTTCGGTGACGATGTCTTTCTTGAATTGACTTTTTGAACCAAAACCTTCTGAACCCGAGATATCTACCATTAACATCATGGTCAATTCACGTTCTTCTTCAAAAACTTTTACGTGGGCTTCGTTGTAGCGTGCAGTTACATTCCAATCGATGTTACGAATATCATCGCCGTATTGGTATTGACGTACTTCACTAAAAGTCATCCCGCGCCCTTTGAATGAAGAGTGGTATTCTCCCGAAAAGATATGATTACTCAGTCTTTTGGTTTTGATTTCTATTTTCCGTACTTTTTTTAAAAGCTCTTTTGTATCCATTTTATTTGTTTAAAGTTTAGAAGTTTCAAGTTTCAAGTTTGCTTTACAACAACCTGAAACTTGAAACATTAAACAAATTTTTAAGGTACTTCAATCTCGTTTACGATTTTGTTGATAATGTCTACAGAAGTAATGTTTTCAGCTTCAGCCTCATACGTGATTCCAACTCTGTGACGTAGAACATCATGTACAACAGCACGAACATCTTCCGGAATTACATATCCACGACGTTTGATAAAAGCGTAACATTTTGCTGCAACAGCTAAATTGATACTTCCACGTGGTGATGCTCCAAAACTAATAAGAGGTTTTAAGTCCGCAAGTTTGTACTTCTCTGGGTAACGAGTAGCAAATATGATGTCTAAGATATATTTTTCGATTTTTTCGTCCATGTAAACTTCACGAACCGCTTCCTGAGCACGTAAAATTTGCTCTACAGAAACTACTGCATTTACTTTTTCGTAAGATCCTTTTAAGTTTTGACGAATTACAAAACGCTCTTCGTCAATTTTTGGGTAATCAATTACGGTTTTAAGCATAAAACGATCGACTTGCGCTTCCGGAAGTTGGTATGTTCCTTCTTGCTCAACAGGATTTTGAGTTGCCAATACTAAAAACGGACGATCAAGTTTGAAAGTTGTGTCGCCAATTGTTACTTGTTTTTCCTGCATCGCCTCCAAAAGTGCCGACTGAACCTTTGCCGGAGCACGGTTAATCTCATCGGCAAGGACGAAATTAGCGAAGATTGGTCCTTTTTTAATCGAAAACTCATTTGCTTTGATGTTGTAAATCATCGTACCAACTACATCGGCAGGTAATAAGTCGGGAGTAAACTGAATACGGCTGAATGAACCCTGCACTGCTTGCGACAAAGTATTTATCGCTAAAGTTTTGGCTAATCCCGGAACACCTTCAAGCAAAATGTGCCCTTGTCCCAGAAGTCCAATTAGTAAACGCTCGACCATATGTTTCTGGCCCACAATAACTTTGTTCATTTCCATTGTAAGAAGGTCTATAAAAGCACTTTCTCTTTCAATTTTTTCATTTATCGCTCTAATGTCTAAAGTCGTTGTATTTTCTTCCATATGAATATTTTTAAAACCTTTTTAAAACCTTGATTTTTATGCCTTACTTTTGAGAGTGCAAATTGAATATTTTTTGAGAAGTAAGATGTTAAAGAATGGTTAAAACTTCGACCAACGACCTAATTTTAAGGACTAATTGTGAATCTATTTTTATATTTTTAAGAACTTTGATGATTATGCTTCAGAAAAGCATATTTATTACCAAAAATAACGCAATACAACCATGAGTAAAACAGCATTATCGCCCATAATTTCGGGCACTATGAATTGGGGAGTTTGGGATAAAAACCTTACAACTAAAGAAATGGAGAATCTGATACAGCTATGTATCGAAAACAAAATTACAACTTTTGATCACGCAGACATTTACGGATCTTATACCACAGAAGCTGATTTTGGAAAAGCATTTCATAACAGCAAAATCCCGAGAGAGAAATTACAATTAATTACTAAATGCGGAATTCAGATGATTGCTGAAAAACGCCCGGAAAACAAAATCAAACATTACGATTATTCTAAAGAATATATTATTTGGTCTGTTGAGGAATCACTAAAAAAACTGAAAACAGATTATGTTGATGTTTTTTTATTGCACAGACCTAGTCCTTTAATGCAGGCCGATGAAATTGCAGAGGCAGTAGAACAATTAAAAGCAGAAGGAAAAATTATTGATTTTGGACTTTCGAATTTTACGAGTTCTCAAACGGAATTGATTCGTCAGAAAACAGAAGTAAGTTACAATCAGGTGCAATTTTCGGCTACACATTATGAGCCAATGACAGATGGAAGCTTAGATTATATGCAAACACACGGAATCCGACCATTGTCATGGAATCCTCTTGGAACTGTTTTTAGAGAAGATACCAAACAAACACGTCGTTTGAAAAAATTATTGTCTGATTTGGTTCAGAAATATGGTTTCGGTTCTGATACGCTTTTGTTAGCCTGGATCTTAAAACATCCTTCAGGAGTAGCTCCAATTGCGGGAACAGTAAATATTGCCAGAATTCAATCGCTTATGAAAGCTGTAGAATTAGAAATGGATAAAGAAGACTGGTTTGCTGTCTGGACAGAAAGTATGGGAGATGATGTGCCTTAAATAGTACATTCTGAAATGATACGATTAGAAAAATTCGATACAAAAGACTATTCACAATTAATCAATAGTATTAAGGATGCCCGTGAATTGATGCAATTTGCAGGACCGGAATTCACTTTTCCTTTAACAGAAGAACAAATAGAGAGATCGCTTTCTGATAAAAACAGGATTGCTTTTAGGGTTGTAAATGTTTCTAATGATTCGACTATCGGACATTGTCAAATTTGTTTTAAAGACAAGTTTGCAAATCTGGGAAAGATTCTGATTATGGATGAATTGCTTCGGGGAAAAGGAATTGGGAAACAAATCCTGACTTTGCTTCTGGAATTTATTCTTGAAAATAGTAAGCAGAGAAATGTTGAGCTCAATGTTTTTGACTTTAATACGAGTGCCATCAAATGCTATGAAAAGATTGGTTTTGTTATTAATAGGGATAAAAAATTTGTTCGGGAAATGGATAGTGAAACCTGGACAGCTCTCAATATGCAGTTGGATTTAGATAATTGGATCAGGAAAGATTAAAAATTTTTATGCCACAGATTAAATGGATTATAAAATCATTTTAATCCATTTAATCTGTGGCAAAATAAATAAACACATAGAATCATAGATTTTTATTGTTTTGAATAAGGTAAAAATAGATGATAAATCATTTTTACATAGCGATGAATTCATGCAAAGTAAAACGCCTTTTTTAAGCTTTAAACTATGTATCTATGTGTTAAAAATAATATTTACAATGAAAAAAACAGTTTTGATTACTGGAGCTACAAGCGGAATTGGGAAAGCAACCGCACAAATAATGGCTAAGAATAATTATAAAGTTGTGCTTTGCGGAAGACGTAAAGACCGCTTAGTGGAGCTTGAAAAAGAGCTTTCGGCTTTTACAGAAGTACATTCTTTATCATTTGATGTTCGCGATAAAAAAGATGTTCTTGAAAAAATTGATTCTCTTCCTGCTGCATTTTCAGATATTGATATTTTGATCAATAATGCCGGAAATGCCCATGGTTTAGATCCGATTCAGACAGGAGATTTAGACGATTGGGATGCTATGATTGATATCAATGTAAAAGGGCTTTTGTATGTTTCAAAAGCAGTGATTCCGAAAATGACAGAAAGAAAGTCCGGACATATTATTAATATAGGTTCAACGGCGGCCAAAGAAGTTTACCCAAACGGAAATGTGTATTGCGGTACAAAACATGCAGTTGATGCTATAACTGCCGGAATGCGAATTGATTTAAATCCTTTTAATATTCGTGTTGGAGCAATTCATCCCGGAATGGTAGCGACAGAATTTAGCGAAGTGCGTTTTAAAGGAGATGTAGAAAAGGCTTCGAATGTTTATAAAGGTTTTGATCCATTGCAGGCAGAAGATATTGCAGACATTATTCATTTTGTAGTTTCAAGACCGTATCATGTAAACATTGCTGATTTAGTAGTGATGAGTACGGCACAAGCATCGTCGACAATTGTTAAGAGAGTGTAAAATATTATTTATTTCTATTTTTTATTATGATTATCATAGTCCCAGCGGGACGCCATATTTATAGATTTTTTTAAATTTATTAAACATCAACCCATCGGGGTGAAATATTATATAAATCAGTGCTCAGATATCGCTCCGCTGGAGCTTTGCTTCTTGATAGACATGTATTATTAGCTATAAATATAACGCTCCGCTGGAGCTTTATTTTGAAGTTTTAAATTTGGGAGTAATACAAATTTAAAAGTGTTTCGGATAAATAAAATTAATGTAAATTAGTGCAGTTCGTGGCAGAAAAAAACTAAACTATGATCAATAAACGCCTTTTAATAAAAAATCTACTTGCTCATAATGATGAGAGCAGTTTTTATGACAAAAAAAGGCAATTGAATTTGCATTCTCGTGAAGGCAAGGGGAAGTTTCTGAAACACATTTGTGCGTTGTCGAATTCAAACCCAACTAATAATTCGTATATCGTGGTTGGAGTCGAAGATCATGATAACGAAATTGTTGGCGATGACTTTTTCGACGATAGCAGAATTCAGAATCTGGTAAATGCTTTTCTGGAAAATCCGCCTAAAATTCAATACGAAAATGTGCCGTTTCCGAATCTTCCAAAAGATAAGGTAGTAGGGTTGGTTACCATTAAACCCAAAAGCAAAATATCGTATTTCAAAAAAGGAATTCACACAACTCCGGCCAATAGTGTTTTTATACGACGCGGCAGCAACTCTGTTCCTGTTGAAGGAGAAATTGAAAAAAATTATCAAAATACTGAAACCGTAATTGGGATCGAGAATAGTTCCCGCAATAGTATTCAGTATACACTTGATGGGGTAATCGATTTTATGAATTTCAGGCACAAAGACATGTCGCCTAAATATCATGTTTTTAAAGAATTATTTGTGATTTGCTGGGCGGGAGTTTCTAATAAATCCCGTGATAAAACCTTTTTGTCACGTGTTGATATCGAATTGATCAACGAACAAATTAAACTTTTTTATTCGGCTCAGGATGTGGTTACGATTGTTTTTGACGACGATAGTTTTACGATAACCGAATATGTTCCGCTTGGATTAAATGATAAAACAAGTTTTTATCCTTTAGAGAAACAAACAATTCACTTTTTTGATAACGGTTATTATAAGATCGATCGGGTAATGCTTTTTCAGCCACCGGAATTCAATAGAAAAATGTTGTATCATATTTATAATGCAAATACTGCATTGCTTCAAAAACTGCAAAAAGGTATTGCATTATCTGAACGGGAACTAAAAGACCTGGAGAATCTTCCATCAACTTTTATGATTTGTTATTTAAATGGTTTTGATGATGCCAAGCAAAAGCTGATTGACGCTAAATTGCTTTTGAAACCTTTTGGAAATATCTATTTATCTTTTAAAGAAGCGTTGAGGATTCTTAGAAAAATGAAATATGATTTTCAGGAAGGGACTAAATAAGGTTCAGAGGTTCAAAGTTACAAAGTGGCAAAGGTTTTCTGTAGAGTTTGATCGTAGAGGCGCACAGCAGTGCGTCTAATACAAAGGGTTTTTTAAGGTTCAGAGGTTCAAAGCTACAAAGTGGCAAAGGTTTTCTATAGAGTTTGATCGTAGAGGCGCACAGCAGTGCGTCTAATACAAAGGTTTTTTTTAAGGTTCAGAGGTTCAAGCTACAAAGTGGCAAAGGTTTTCTGTAGAGTTTGATCGTAGAGGCGCACAGCAGTGCGTTTAACATAAAGGGTTTTCGTTTTTTGAATTGCCTCCAGCTAAAGCTCAATGTCATTAGTAAGGGAAGATCTATGATTCTTTTGTCGAATAGATCTTGCGCAAAGGCGCTAAGTTACATCCATTTCCTTTGCAACTTTGCGCGAATTTTTTAGCCATAATTGTTTAAAAAAAAGCTTGATTTAATGACATTGCGCTTTAACTGGAGATTATGATTAATGAGTTGTGTTCATTGGCTTTAGCCAAATTATCGATATTTCAAGTCAAAAATAAATTATTGATACTTCAAATACTTACTCACTTTTTCATAAGGAAACAAAATCTCTTTTGCACCATCTGCATACGAAGCAGCTTCATAAGAGTTGTAATATAAAAGCAAACCTTTATTGGTATAAAAGATATTTTGAGGTAATTGAAATTTGTCATTTTCGAACATTAATCCTGTAGCATTAATATTTAAATTTTCTGGAATTTTATATTTCGCCCTGAATTCTTTTTCGGCGAAAGCTTTAAATTCTTTTTCGTTTTTGAATATTTGATGGGTAAAAATGGTTTTCCCGGTTTTAGGATCGAATAATAAAGATCGAAAACCCTGATAACCATGAGCGCCACCGGTAAAAGTATAATGGTCAAGTTTTATATTGATAATCTGATCGGATTCAAATTCGACGTTTCCTTTTATTTTGCCTTCCCAGCCAAAAGTTTCAGAAGGGAATTTTTTGTGCATTTCTTCATAAGAAGTAATAAAAGAGGCTGCCAGACTTTTATAATCATTTGCTTTTGATGGATCTTCCTCAAAATAAACAATCTCTTTTATAACCGAAAACACTTTTTTGTTGATGCTGTCAGCAACTATAGGAACATTTTTGGCGACAGGAACTGAGATAGTAATTTTTGGGCAATCTTTTTTACAAGTAATTGTAGATTCTTTTTCAAATGTCTCATTTTCAAATGCAAGCTCTTTGTGGCAACTTGTGAGTACTAAAAACAAAAAGGCTGATAAAATATAATGTTTCATATCAAAAAGTGTTAATTATATACAAAGGTAAGAAGTTGTATCAGGATTAAAATAAATTAAACGGTAAATTTGTACCACGTTTAAGCATTTAAAATTTGTAACATTATGAAATTCAATACTAAAGTTATACATGGCGGTCAACATCATGATCCAAGTACAGGAGCTGTTATGCCTCCGGTATATCAAACTTCAACTTTTATACAAACAAGTCCGGGAAAACCTTTGGCGGATTATGAGTATAGCAGGGCGTCGAACCCAACTCGTACGGCTTTAGAAAATGCTTTGGCAAGTATTGAAAATGGTACTCGGGGATTGGCTTTTTCATCAGGTTTAGCAGCGACAGATTGTGTTTTAAGATCGTTTAAAGCTGGTGACGAAATCATTGCGATGGATGATTTATACGGTGGAACATATAGAATGTTCTCACGCATTTATAAAGATTCAGGAATTAAATTTCATTTTGTTGATATGACAGATATCGAGAAATTGAAATCCTTGATTAACGAAAATACGAAATTGATTTGGGTTGAAACACCTACAAATCCGTTAATGAAATTAGCAGATATTCAGGAAGTAGCAAAAATTACTAAAGCGAATAATATTTTATTTGCTGTTGATAATACATTTGCAACACCATATTTGCAAAAACCACTTGATTTGGGAGCTGATATTGTAATGCATTCTGCTACAAAATATTTAGGAGGACACTCTGATGTTATCGCCGGAGCTTTGATTGTAAAAGACGAGGCTTTAGGAGAACAATTGCATTTTCAGCAATTTGCAACTGGCGCAACACTTGGACCAATGGATAGTTTTTTGGTTTTAAGAGGGATCAAGACACTTTCGTTACGAGTGCAAAGACATTGCGAAAACGGAGAAAAAGTAGTAGAATATTTAAGCAATCACCCTAAAATAAATACAGTTTATTACCCGGGTTTAAAAAGCCATCCGTTTCATGAAATTGCTAAAAAGCAAATGAAAGCTTTTGGCGGAATGGTTTCTTTTACTTTTAAATCAGGTAAAAAAGAAGATTCTATTGCATTTTTAGAAAAGTTGAAAGTATTTACTTTGGCGGAATCTTTAGGCGGAGTTGAATCGTTGGCCAATCATCCGGCTTTAATGACACATGCTTCTATTCCGGCAGAAAAAAGAGCTGAAGTTGGTATTACTGACGATTTGGTTCGATTAAGTGTTGGTATCGAAGATGCTGAAGATTTAATTGCAGATATTGAGCAAGCTCTTGCATAAAAACAGAAAGCCCCAACTCTAAAGAATTGGGGCTTTCTGTTTATTTTTACTAATAATTCTTAATACAAAGTCCGATTAATGAATTTTTATTAAAAATATTAAAATAATGAATATAACAGTGTCAAATTACTGTAAATTAGCGAACCTGAAACGTAGATATTTCAGATAAGTCATATTATAGACAAAAGTTGTAATTGATGTTTAATTTTTTTTTAGTAAATATCAATTTAGAGTACATTTGCCATTAACGAAAACGTTTTCTTAAATATTAATAATCTAATAATCATGTCACAAAGTATTGCCGCTTTTATGGATTCGGTTAGCGAAAAAAACCCGAATGAATCAGAGTTTTTACAAGCAGTTTTAGAAGTTGCCGAAACGGTAATTCCTTTTATTGAAGAAAATAAAAAATATCAGAATAAAATGCTTTTAGAGCGTATGGTTGAGCCTGAACGTGTTATCATGTTTAGAGTAAACTGGTTAAGCGATAAAGGCGAAATTCAGGTAAACAGAGGATATAGAATTCAAATGAACTCTGCCATAGGACCTTATAAAGGCGGTTTGCGTTTTCATCCATCAGTTAATTTAAGCATTTTAAAGTTTTTAGCTTTCGAGCAAACTTTCAAAAATAGTTTAACAACATTACCAATGGGTGGTGGAAAAGGTGGTTCTGATTTTGATCCAAAAGGAAAATCAGATAATGAAATCATGAAATTCTGTCAAAGTTTTATGACAGAGCTTTCAAGACATATTGGTGATAATACTGATGTTCCTGCAGGTGATATTGGAGTAGGTGGTCGTGAAATTGGTTATTTATTTGGTCAGTACAAAAGATTAAGAAATGAGTTTACCGGAGTTCTGACAGGAAAAGGAATTCAATACGGAGGATCGTTAATACGTCCAGAGGCTACAGGATACGGAACAGTTTATTTTGCTCAGAGCATGCTGGAGACAAAAGGAGATAGTTTTAAGGGGAAAACGGTTGTTGTTTCCGGTTCAGGAAATGTTTCGCAATATGCAGTAGAAAAAGCCAACGAATTAGGCGCAAAAGTAGTTACTCTTTCTGATTCTAATGGATATATCTATGATGCAGACGGAATTGATGCTGAGAAATTAGCTTTTGTAATGGAGCTTAAAAATGAATTGAGAGGAAGAATCAGTGAGTATGTATCGAAATATCCTAATGCAAAATATGTAGAAGGAAAACGTCCTTGGGAAGTAAAATGTGATGTTGCTTTGCCTTGCGCTACTCAAAATGAATTAGATGGTGATGAAGCTAAAACTTTAGTTGCTAACGGATGTATTGCTGTTGCAGAAGGAGCTAATATGCCATCTACGCCAGAAGCAGTTACCGCTTTTGTAAATGCTAAAATTTTATTTGCTCCAGGAAAAGCTTCTAATGCCGGAGGTGTTGCAACTTCAGGACTTGAAATGTCACAGAATTCTTTGCGTTTAAGCTGGAGTTCTGAAAAAGTTGATCAAAGATTAAAAGAAATCATGTTAGCAATTCATGCTTCATGTGTAAAATACGGTTCAGATAAATCAGGATATATTGACTACGTAAAAGGAGCTAATATTGCAGGATTTGTTAAAGTTGCAGATGCTATGCTTGCTCAGGGCGTAGTATAAATTTTAACCGAAGATTTTAAGATGCCTTCATTTATCTTTTTAAAAGATGTGTGAAGGCATCTTTGTTTTTAAAAGCACAGATTTTACGAATTTGCCCAAAATTTAATTATGTTAATCGGGTTGGTGGAATTAATTTCAGCAACTAATTAATGACAATTAGTGAAAATCGTGTTTATTTTGTCCTTATGTTCAAAGGTTAAAGTAACTTCGTGAATAATATTTAAAATCTTATTTTGTTAGTAAAAACCAAAGCAATAGTAATCTCGTCATTAAAATTTCAGGAGAAAAGTTTGATTGTAAAATGTTTTACGCTTTCAAACGGCTTGAAAACGTATTTTGTACGTGATGCTTTTTCGAGTCGGAAAGCCAGTCAGAAAATTGCTTATTTTCAGCCATTATCAATTCTCGAAATCGAAGCCGTGCATAAAAATAAGGGCACGTTAGAAAATTTCAAAGAAATAAAAACAGCAGTCCCTTTTCAGAGCATTCATACTGATATTGTAAAAAGCACAATGGTGATGTTTTTATCAGAAATGCTGCATTACTCCATTCAGGAAGAAGAAAAAAATGAGTCACTTTTTGTTTTTTTAGAAACAGCTTTAACCTGGTTGGATCATCATGATGAAATTTCTAATTTTCATTTGATTTTACTTTTAGAAATAACAAAATATTTGGGTTTTTATCCTGATACATCAGACATTGATTTGCCATATTTTGAAATGAACGATGGTGTTTTTACGCACTTTCATGGTTTGAGTGCGCTTACGGAACACGAAACAAATTTGTTTAAAAAACTAATAGATTTGAAATTTGATAACGCCCAAAAAGTCTTTCATGTCATCGAGAGACAGATTTTATTAAAAATTCTGATTGATTATTACAGTTTTCATTTAGATGGCTTTAAAAGGCCAAAATCCCTTGATGTTTTGAAAGAAATATTTTCTTAATAACTCATGCTTTAGTGAGATTTAAAAAGACTTTTTTTATATAAAAAATAATATTTAGAATTGATTGGTTTCTGGATTATTAACTCGGTTTTTTGAGATTAGTACCGGAAACTAATCAATTCTTATGTTTTTGTACCAATTATCTCAACAAAAGTTTGTGAAATTTCAAGAAATTGATGGTCAATAATCCAAAATTCCTTACTTTCGCACCTCGTTTAAGAAAAGGATAAAATGAGCACAAAATTTACTGAATACAAAGGACTTGACTTGCCAGCGGTAGCGTCAGAAGTACTTGATTTTTGGAAGGAAGAAAATATATTTGAAAAGAGTGTAACTACTCGCGAAGGTGCAGAGCCTTTCGTATTTTTTGAAGGTCCGCCTTCAGCAAACGGATTACCGGGAATTCACCACGTGATGGCACGTGCGATTAAAGATATTTTTTGCAGATATAAAACTCAAAAAGGTTTTCAGGTAAAAAGAAAAGCCGGTTGGGATACTCACGGATTGCCAGTAGAATTAGGTACCGAGAAAGAACTTGGAATTACAAAAGAGGATATTGGTAAAACAATTTCTGTCGAAGAATATAACGAAGCGTGTAAAAAAACCGTAATGCGTTATACTGACGTGTGGAATGACCTGACCGAAAAAATGGGATATTGGGTAGATATGGAAGATCCATATGTTACCTACAAACCTAAATATATGGAGTCTGTTTGGTGGCTTTTGAAACAAATCTATGATAAAGGTTTGTTGTACAAAGGATACACAATTCAGCCATATTCTCCTAAAGCAGGAACAGGATTGTCTTCTCATGAAGTAAATCAGCCTGGAGCATATCGTGATGTTACAGATACTACAATTGTAGCACAGTTTAAAACATTGCCGGAAACATTGCCTTCATTTTTACAAGGTTTTGGAGATATTCACATCTTGGCCTGGACGACAACTCCATGGACATTGCCGTCGAATACTGCATTGACAGTTGGTCCAAGAATTGACTACGTTTTAGTAAAAACATTCAATCAATACACTTTCGAACCAATCAATGTTGTTTTAGCTAAAAATTTAGTTGGTAAACAATTTGGGAAAGGATTTTTTGCAAGTGAAGACGATGCTGACTTTATTAATGTAAAAGAAGGTGATAAAAAACTTCCGTACAAAATTCTGGCAGAAGGAAAAGGTTTAGATCTAGTCGAGATTCGTTACGAACAATTATTGCCATATGTATTGCCTTATCAAAATGCTGAAAATGCATTTAGAGTAATCGCCGGAGATTTTGTAACTACAGAAGACGGAACCGGAATTGTTCATACTGCTCCAACTTTTGGTGCTGATGATGCTAAAGTAGCAAAAGAAGCAAAGCCGGAAATTCCGCCAATGTTAGTTTTAGACGAAACCGGAACGGCAGTTCCTTTGGTCGATTTACAAGGAAAATTCACTTCGCATTTAGGAGATCTTGCCGGTAAATACGTCAAGAACGAATATTATGATGCAGGACAAGCTCCGGAGCGTTCTGTAGATGTAGAAATTGCTATTCGATTAAAAGAAGAGAATAAAGCCTTTAAGGTTGAGAAATACGTACACAGTTATCCACACAGCTGGAGAACTGACGAGCCGTTATTATATTATCCGCTAGACTCCTGGTTCATAAAAGTAACCGATGTAAAAGATAGAATGTTCGACCTGAACGAAACTATCAATTGGAAGCCTAAGTCTACTGGTGAAGGACGTTTTGGGAATTGGTTGAAAAATGCCAACGACTGGAACTTATCTCGTTCTAGATATTGGGGCATTCCGTTGCCAATTTGGAGAACAGAAGATAAAAAAGAAGAAGTTCTTATTGGTTCTGTTGAAGAATTGTACAATGCGATTGAAAAATCTATTGAAGCAGGTTTTCAAAAAGAAAATCCGTTTAAAGGTTTCGAGATCGGAAATATGTCTGAATCTAATTATGATTTAGTGGATCTGCATAAAAATGTAGTCGATCAAATTACTTTAGTTTCGGCTTCCGGCCAGCCAATGAAACGCGAAAGCGATTTAATTGATGTTTGGTTCGATTCTGGAGCAATGCCTTATGCACAATGGCATTATCCTTTCGAGAATAAAGACAAAATTGACGAGAATAAAGATTTTCCTGCTGATTTTATTGCAGAAGGTGTAGATCAGACTCGTGGCTGGTTTTATACATTGCACGCAATCGGAACATTGGTTTTTGATAAAGTAGCGTATAAAAATGTAGTTTCGAATGGTTTGGTTTTAGATAAAGACGGAATTAAGATGTCTAAGAGTAAAGGGAATACAATTGATCCTTTTAAAACCATTGCAGAATACGGTCCTGATGCCACACGTTGGTACATGATTATGAATGCAAATCCTTGGGATAACTTAAAATTTGATCTTGAAGGAATTGCTGAGGTACGTCGTAAATTCTTCGGAACATTATACAACACCTATTCATTCTTTTCGTTATATGCCAATATCGATGGATTTAAATACGCTGAAGCGGAAATACCGTTAAACGAAAGACCTGAAATCGATCAATGGATTATATCTGAATTGCATACATTAATAAAATTTGTTGATGAATGTTATGCGGATTATGAGCCTACCAAAGCAGCAAGAGCAATTTCTGACTTTGTTCAGGAAAACCTGAGTAACTGGTATGTTCGTTTATGTCGTCGTCGTTTCTGGAAAGGAGAATATGCCCACGATAAAATTGCAGCTTATCAAACGCTTTATACTTGTCTGTTAACGATCAGTAAATTAAGCGCTCCGATCGCTCCTTTTTTCATGGATAAATTATACCGTGATTTAACGACTTCTACAGGAACCGAGCAATATAGCAGTGTTCACTTGGCTCAGTTCCCAAAATTTGTCGAAAACTTTGTTAATAAAACGTTAGAAAGCAAAATGCAGAAGGCGCAAACCATCTCATCTCTTGTTTTATCGCTTCGTAAAAAGGAAATGATTAAGGTGCGTCAACCTTTGCAAAAGGTAATGATTCCGGTACTTGATGAAAATCAAAGAGCCGAAATTCAGGCAATTTCTGAGCTTATAAAAGCGGAGGTAAACGTTAAGGAAATCATACTTTTAGAGGATGATTCAGATATACTGGTAAAACAAATTAAGCCTAATTTTAAAGCGTTAGGTCCTCGTTTTGGTAAAGATATGGGGTTGATTTCCAAAGAGATACAATCTTTTTCTGCAGATCAGATTAATCAATTAGACAAGCAAGGCACGTTAGACATTGTTATTGCTGGAAATAGTGTAACTTTATCATTAGAAGATGTCGAAATAACATCTCAGGATATCGAAGGCTGGTTGGTTGCAAATTCAAACGGAATAACAGTTGCGCTTGATATCACAATCTCTGGAGAATTGAAAAACGAAGGAATCGCAAGAGAGTTGGTAAACAGAATTCAAAATATCCGTAAAGATTCTGGATTTGAGGTTACTGATAAAATTAAAGTTCAAATAAAAAGAAGCGGTATTTTAGAAGAAGCAATTCTGAAAAATATAGACTATATAAAGTCTGAGACATTAACAGATGAATTGGTTTTTGTGGATGCATTAGAAAACGGCACAGAAATTGAATTCGATGATATAAAAACAATGATATTAATTTCAAAATAATATAAATACCATGACAGATGAAATTACAAGATACTCTGATGCTGATTTAGCTGAGTTCAAAGAAATAATTCAAAATAAAATACAAAAAGCACAAGCCGATCTGGATTTAATAAAAAGTGCTTATATGAATGATTTGAATAACGGAACAGATGATACTTCTCCAACTTTTAAAGCATTTGAAGAAGGAAGCGAAACAATGTCAAAAGAAGCAAACTCACAGTTGGCTATCAGACAGGAAAAGTTTATACGCGATCTGAAAAATGCATTATTCCGTGTTGAAAATAAAACATACGGTATTTGTAAAGTAACAGGAAAGTTAATTGGCAAAGAAAGGCTAAAAATCGTTCCTCATGCTACAATGAGTATCGAAGCGAAAAACTTGCAACGATAATAAATACTTAATAAAATAAGCGCTCCTTTTAGGGGCGTTTTTTTTTTGTTTTGTTTAATGTTTTACGAAAATGTGTTTATGGATAGCTGTAAGGCTTTTGAAAGAATTTAATTGCAATTTCTAAAAAGAAGTCGAAATTGTATCCGCTTTTTTTTGTAAGAAGTAAAAGCATTCGATTTGGGGCGAAGATTGTTTGTTTTAAATTAGAGCTATCCTGAATACAGATAGCTCTAATTTAAAATAGAACTAAAAAATTAAGCTAAGTTTTTCTCTAGCTCTAACTTGTGTTTTCTTAAGACAGCTCTTGTCATTCCTAAATTTGCCTTACTTGCATCTGCGGCAAGATAAATCATGAATTTTTTGTTTGGAGAAATGTCGATAATGTGAATTTGATTCGAAAGAGTAATCAGGATATCTTCAATGTCCTGGTTTAAGTTTAAGGCCTTTACCGCGTTTAGTTTTGCCTTTACAACCTCAAGGTTGTAAGCTGCTGCAAGTTCAGGATCAAAACCGGGGTCAACTGTTAAATTTCCAAAACTTAATCCTGATTCAATTTCGGTTACAGCCACTGCTATAAATCCATTTACGTTGGTTTTCATTTCGTTTAAAAACACATTTAAAAAGTCGTTACTCATAATTTAGGTGGATTTGTTGGGTGAATAGATTTATGTTATTTTAATAGGGAATTCTTACTCAATTCTGTCGCAACTTCATCTGTTGACCGCATTAATAAACCCAGATTGCTTCCGTCTTTTGAAAAAGCAATAATAAAATTAGTACCGCTTATTTTATTTCCAACGACAACCCCTTCAGATGTTTTAAAAAAAAGCTGTTTTAATACACCTTTGTCTAAATCAATTAAGAATTTTTCGCTCATTGATAAAATTGCAGCGCTCATTGCAGCGACACTGTCTCCGTAATCTATATTTAAAGATGTGATTAATTTTCCTTTTCCATTTAAGATTAATGCAGCAGAAGATTTGGTGTTAACCAGGAAGTCGTTTAGTGTGGATGTGATCTCATTCATATTTGTAGGATTTGGGGGAATTGTTAAAATTAATTCATTTCGATGTCTATTAGTGAAAAATGTTGCTTTTCGATCTAAACAAGTGTTAATTTTTACTAACAAATATAAATTAAATTATGTATTATTGTAATACCAAATCATTAATAATTTATTTATTTAACATAAAAAACTTACACAATGGCTAAAGTATTGAAATTCAAAGACGTGAACTCTGATGTGGAGAGCAGATTGAAAGATTTTGAAAAAATCCGCATTAAATTTAAATCCGATGTAAAAAAGGCTGAAGCCAAGAAGGCAACAGCAGGAAAAGAGGGTAAAGGTTTGCTTAAGTCTATCTCTGATTTTTTTGCCGATAGTCCAAAGAAACCTGTCCAGTCAACGGTTAAAAAATAAACTTTTTGATAGTGATTAAAATAAGCCGACGCATCTAAGTTTGTGTTGTGAAAGAATTAACGCTCCTTAGGGGGCGTTTTTTTTGTTTAAATTGTTACTTTTGCCCATCAAAATTTATTTAAATGTCATTACGAAAAGCGTATTTCCTTATATTTTTAGTTTTAATTGTTGATCAGCTTTCAAAAATCTATGTAAAAACAAACTTTGCTTTAGGTGATGAGGTGGTAGTTTTTGATTGGTTCAGAATTCATTTTATCGAAAATGAAGGAATGGCCTGGGGTACAAAAATACCGGGGCAATATGGAAAATTGATCTTAACTATTTTTAGAATTTTTGCTGTTTTCGGAATTGCCTATTGGTTGTCTGATTCGATCAAGAAGCGTCATTCGACTTATTTAGTCGTTGCAATTGCGCTTATTTTTGCAGGTGCGGCAGGAAATATAATCGATTCTGTTTTTTACGGGGTTATTTTTGATGACAGTAATGGTAATCTTGCAACACTTTTTTCTCCGGAACCTTACGGAACCTGGTTTCATGGTTTAGTGGTAGATATGTTTTATTTTCCGATATGGAGAGGAACTTTGCCAAATTGGTTTCCTATTTGGGGTGGTGAAGATGTGTCATTCTTTAATGCTATTTTTAATGTTGCTGATATGGCCATTTCTACAGGAGTGGGAATTTTGTTAGTTTTTAATAAAAGAGTCTTTCCTAAAACAGCTTAGTTATTGTATAAAATTCAAAAGAATAATTAATTCCAAATTCCAATATTTGACGTATTCATTGCGGGCAGATATTGGAATTTGGAATTTTCTATTATTGGGGTTTAATATTTATTGTGCTATTTTTGCAGTATAAAACTAAAGTTATGCAAAGTCCGTCCTTTTCTCTTTATGATGCCTCTGCAGGTTCGGGAAAAACCTATACTTTGGTTAAGGAATATCTTAAAATTATTCTTTCTTCTTCTAAAAATGATGCTTACCGAAATATTCTAGCGATAACATTTACTAATAAAGCGGTTCACGAAATGAAAAGCCGTATTGTAGGGAGCTTGTCTGAATTTGCAAAAGAAGAGCCTTCGGCAAAAGCACTTGACCTAATGGAAGATTTGTCTCGCGATACAGGTCTTTCTATCATTAAAATCAAAATAAAGTCTCAAAGCATAATAAAACATCTTATTCATAATTATGCTGCTTTTGATATTTCTACAATTGATAAGTTTACGCATAAAGTGATTCGTGCTTTTGCACATGATTTGAATTTGCCAATGACGTTTGAGGTAACTTTAGATACTGAAAATCTATTGGTAGAAGCAGTTGATGCGATTATTGCGCAGGCTGGTCAGGATGAAACTTTGACGAAATTATTGATTGACTTTACGATGGAGAAAACTGACGATGATAAAAGTTGGGACATTTCACGTGAAATTTTAGATACCGGAAGACTAGTTCTTAATGAGAATAACCGAAATGAAATTTCTCATTTTCAGGATAAATCTATCGAAGAGTTTGTTGTAATAAAAAAGAAGATGCTGGCTCTTTGTAAAGGCCTGGAATCTGAAAATGGAAATTTTGCTACGGAAGCGCTTTCACTTATTGATAAAAGCGGTATTGATTTAAAATCATTTTCCAGAGGAACCTTCCCAAATCATCTGGAAAGTATTCGTGACGGGAAATTTAATCCCCGTAATAAAACGTTTCATGAGTTTGATGATATTGCAATTAATAAAACGGCTAAAGACAAAGCATTAATCGAAAATATAATTCCTGAACTACTTCAAATTTTAGAGAAGATTTATAAAAATTTCGAAAAAAGAGATTTTTATAAAGCATTCCTGAAAAATATTACGCCACTTTCCCTGTTAAATACCGTTAGTAATGAATTGGCAAAAATACAATCTGAACAAAATATCTTATCAATTTCAGAATTTAATGCTATAATTCATCGGGAAATTCAAAACCAGCCAGCCCCTTTTATTTATGAGCGTATTGGAGAACGGTATCGTCATTTTTTTATTGATGAATTTCAGGATACTTCAGAGATGCAATGGCAAAACCTGATCCCGTTAATCGATAATTCGCTTTCTGGTTTAGATGATTTTGGAAATAAAGGAACTTTGATGATTGTGGGAGATCCCAAACAATCTATCTATCGTTGGCGAGGAGGAAAAGCAGAGCAATTTATAGAATTGAGTAAGGGCTTAAATCCCTTCAATAATAAGGATAAGGTAATAAAACATTTAGATACCAATTACAGAAGTTTTAGTGAAGTAATTGATTTTAATAATGATTTTTTTAAGTTGATTTCGACAGAGTTTTCTAATGAAGATTATAAGGATTTATACGAGAATCACAGTTTTCAAAAGTCGAATTCAAAAAACGGAGGTTATGTCAATATTTCTTTTCTTCCGATAATAGAGAAAAATGATTTTGCTGATGAAGAAGAAGTTGTAGAGAAATCAGATTTGTATGTTTTAGCAACTTTAAATACAATTCAAAAAGTAAATAGTGAAGGTTTTGAGTATAATGATATTGTTATTCTGACCCGAAAAAGAGATCAGGGAATTGCAATTGCAAATTATTTGACGGAACAAGGAGTTCCTATTTTGTCTTCAGAGACATTGATGATTCAGAATGCTGTTGAAGTTCGTTTGATCGTTCATTTGTTGAAATATCTAAATAATAGTGCTGATCTGGAATCGAAAGCTAATTTCTTGCATTTTTTAGCATCAAACAAAGAGCTTGAAATGCCGGTGCATGATTTCATTGCAAAAGGAATGGCGCAAAAGATTGAAGTTGATTTTGAAAAATGGCTTTTGACTTTTGATGTTTCTCTTTCTTTTGAAAATGTTCGGAAAAAATCACTTTACGAAGCAGTAGAAGTTATTATTTCAAAATTTATACCTCTTTCAGAAGGAAATGCATATATTCAGTTTTTTCTGGATATTGTTTTAGAACGGGATATTAGAAATCAGGCCGGAATTGCTGATTTTCTGACTTATTGGGATAAAAACGGGGAGAAGTTTAGTATTCCGTCTCCTGAAGGAATTAATGCGGTGCGAATTATGACGATCCATAAGTCGAAAGGATTGGAGTTTCCTGTGGTGATAATGCCCTTTGCTGAAGAAGATTATAATCGCAAGCCAAAAGATAAGTTATGGCTTGATACTGACGGTGCTGATCTGGATGTGCCAAAGGCTTTGATTGATAACAGCAGCGCGGTTGAGGGTTTTGGAGAAAGTGCTTCGGCTGTTTTTAATTTAAAAAAACAAGAAGAATTACTCGATAATATAAATGTTCTCTATGTAGCATTAACCCGTGCAGAAGAGCAGTTGTATGTAATCTCACAATCTCTAAAAGAAAGAAAAGACGGAGAGTTCCCGAGTAATATGGCTTCTTTTTTTATTAAATATCTAATTCATAAAGGATTGTATGATTCTGAGCAGCTAGAATATGAGTTTGGAAATAAGGTCAAACTTTCGTTGCCAATAAAAGCAGTCGATTTGGTAAAAACAATACCTGTTGTGTCAGAAGTTTTAAATCCTAAAAATATTAAGATAGCACAGCGTGAAGCTTTAATGTGGGGAACGCATCAACAAGAAGCAATCGCATACGGAAATATAATTCACGAGATTCTGGCTTTTGTTAAAGACAAGTCAGATGTCGATTTGGCAATTACAAAAGCAATCGAAAATGGTTTGATTAAAGTGGATCAAATGGATATGGTTTTAGGATCTCTGCAGGAAATTGTGCATCATCCTGAACTTAGTATTTGTTTTGATGGGAATTATACTATTCTAAATGAACAAACGATTGTTCAGAAAGAAGGAAGGATTTTGAAGCCGGACCGAATCGTATTGACTCCAGATAAAGAAGCATATCTTTTAGATTATAAAACCGGAGCTGTGAATTCAAAATACACACAGCAAATTCAGGAATATCAGGATGCTATTGAAGATTTAGGGTATAAAGTGTTAAAAAAGGCTTTGGTATATATAGGAACAGAAATCGATGTGGTAAATTTGTGAAGAAATTAATCAGGTGTTAAATTATAATTTGGGTTTTAAGAGATCTAATTTGTTAATTTTTAACGTTTTAAATAAATAAAAAATGTACGGTAAAATAAAAGAACATTTGCAAAGTGAGTTGCAGACTATTGAAGAAAATGGGATTTTCAAAAAAGAACGAATTATAACTTCTGCACAAGGTGCTGAAATTACTATTTCGACAGGAGAAAAAGTTTTGAATTTTTGTGCCAACAATTATTTAGGTCTTTCATCACATCCTGAAGTAGTTCAGGCAGCAAAAGATGCGATGGATACTCACGGTTTCGGAATGTCATCTGTGCGTTTTATTTGTGGAACTCAGGATATTCATAAAACATTAGAGAAAAAAATCGCTGAGTTTTATGGTACAGAAGATACAATTCTTTACGCTGCTGCTTTTGATGCTAATGGTGGGGTCTTTGAGCCTTTGTTGGGAGAAAACGATGCGATAATTTCAGATAGTTTAAATCATGCTTCTATTATAGATGGTGTGCGTTTGTGTAAAGCAGCGCGTTACCGTTACGAAAACAGTAATATGGAGGATTTAGAACAGCAATTAATCAAGGCTAATGAAGCCGGAGCGCGTTTTAAATTAATTGTTACCGATGGTGTTTTCTCAATGGATGGTCTTGTAGCGCCATTAGATAAAATTTGCGACCTGGCAGATAAATACGATGCTATGGTTATGGTAGATGAATGTCATGCTGCTGGATTTATTGGTGCAACAGGTAAAGGTACGCTTGAAGCAAAAGGTGTTATGGGAAGAGTTGATATTATAACGGGAACCTTAGGTAAAGCTCTTGGCGGAGCAATGGGTGGTTATACAACAGCAAAAAAAGAAATAATAGAATTATTACGTCAACGTTCTAGACCATATTTGTTTTCGAACTCACTTGCGCCGGCAATTGTGGGGGCATCTATAAAGGTCTTTGAATTATTAGAAAAAGATACTTCTTTAAGAGATAAATTAGAGTGGAATACAAACTATTTCAAAGAGGGAATGAAAAAAGCAGGTTTTGATATTATTGATGGAGACTCTGCGATAGTTCCTGTTATGTTATATGATGCAAAATTGTCGCAAACAATGGCAGATGAGCTTTTGAAGAAGGGAATTTATGTAATCGGATTCTTCTTTCCTGTTGTGCCCAAAGATAAAGCCAGAATTAGGGTTCAATTATCTGCTGCACATACTAAAGAGCACTTAGATAGGGCTGTAGAAGCGTTTATAGTTGTCGGACAGATGTTAAAAGTTATATAATTTCCACTTAGAGGAATTTTTGTAGGTTTTTTTTAACATTTCATTTTGTATTTAAAAAATTTGGTGTTACTTTTGCTTGTAATTAACTAAATTGTAATTAAAAAAAATTAAGTATGAAACATCTTAACAAACTTTTAGTTGCTGTGATGATGGTGATGGGTTTAACTTCTCACGCACAAGACAGTAACAATCCATGGGCTATCTCTTTTGGAGTTAATGCCGTTGACACTAGAACCAGTTCTGGTGCAGGAAGTGGTTTCTTTGATCAACACTTTTCTCAGCCATTCGCTGCAAAAGACAACTGGAATATTCTTCCTTCTTTATCTTACATTGGTGTGTCTAGATACGTAGGTAGTGGTTTCTCTATTGGTTTACAAGGATCTGTGAACAAAATTGATAAATATGTTACTTTTAATCCAGCTGCTCCAGGGCACGATTCAAGAGGTAATGTTGTAACTAATCCTGGTGATTTGATGTATTACGGAATTGATGCTACTATTAAATATAGCTTCCAGGAATTAATCAAATCTAAAGTAATCGATCCTTCGTTATCTGTTGGTGGAGGTTATACTTTCTTTGGTGATAGTAGCTATGGAACTGTAAATCCAGGTGCTGGAATTACTTTCTGGTTTACTGATGCTATTGGTCTTGAGCTTGCTACAAGATACAAATGGTCAGTTAGTGGTGATAGAGAAGATGCAGCTGGTGTTCCAGATGCTCCATCTCACTTTCAACACACTGCTGGTTTAGTTTTCAAATTCGGAGGTAAAGATACTGACGGAGACGGAATCTACGATAAAGATGATGCTTGTCCAGACGTTGCTGGTTTAAAACAATTCAACGGATGTCCTGATACTGACGGAGACGGAATCGTTGACGCTAGTGATGCTTGTCCTACTGAATTTGGTTTAGCTGCATTAAACGGTTGTCCAGACAGAGACGGAGACGGAGTTGCTGATAAAGATGACGCTTGTCCAGATGTTGCTGGTTTAAAACAATTCAACGGATGTCCTGATACTGACGGAGATGGTGTTCCAGACAAAGATGACAAATGTCCTACAGTTGCTGGTCCTAAAGAAAATGGTGGTTGTCCTTTCTTAGACGCTGACAAAGATGGTGTAGCTGATAAAGATGATGATTGTCCTACAGTTTACGGTCCTGCTTCTAACAGAGGTTGTCCTGAAGTTACTACTGAAGCTTTAGAAGATCTTAAAGTTCAAGCAAGAGCTGTATACTTTAACACAGGTAAAGCTACTTTCAAAGCAGGAGACAAAGAAACTCCAGCTAGATTAGATGCAATTAAAGAAATCCTTAAAAACTATCCAAACGCGAAATTCTCTATTGAAGGACACACAGATAGTACAGGTTCTGCAAAAATCAACGACAAGTTATCTAAAGAGAGAGCTGAAGCTGTGATGAATGCATTAATCGAAAGAGGTGTTAATCCAGAAAACTTAGAAGCTAAAGGATTTGGATCTTCTCAACCAGTTGCAAGTAACAAAACTGCTGCAGGTAGAGCACAAAACAGAAGAACAGAAATTAGACATATTGGTTCTAAATACCAAGGTAAAATCTAATTTACTTTCTAAATAAAATCTAAAAGCCATTCTTAATTGAATGGCTTTTTTTATTTTTATCAAATGATAAATACTTCTTTTCTCGGAAAAATTGCAACTGTTATAATTCAGGATTATTCAACTAAACTTGTTCAGACTACCATTGTATTGCCAAATAAAAGAGCTAAAGTTTTTTTGATTGAAGCTCTGAAAAATGAAACTCAGCATACAATGCTTTCGCCTGAAATCATTAGTATTGAGGATTTTGTGCAAGATGTCGCATCAATACGATCTATCGATGCAATTGAACTTTTATTTGAGTTCTATGAAGTTTACTTGTCAGTAACTGAGAAACAACATCAACAATCATTTGAGTTATTTGCAAATTGGGCAAAAACACTTTTACAGGATTTTAATGAGATTGATCGCTATTTATTAGATCCGGCGCATGTTTTGTCTTACTTAAAAGATATTGAAGACATAAAAAAATGGGGAATAGAAGTCGAAAACAGTACAAAACTCTTAGAGAATTATATTGATTTCTGGAAACTTCTTCCCATGTATTATGACGCCTTATACAATCATTTGCTTAATAAATCTGTGGGATACCAAGGATTGATTTACAGGGAAGCAGTGAATAATCTGAATCACTTTTCTAATACCGTTTCAAATAAGACTTTTATTTTTGCAGGCTTTAATGCTTTAAATGCTGCGGAGGAAAAAATTGTACAGCATCTTTTGGCATTGGATCGGGCTAAAATTTATTGGGATGTTGATCAGACTTTTCTCAATGATCCTTATCATGATGCGGGGCTTTTTGTTCGACGTTTTAAGGAAAGCTGGAAACATTATAAATCAAATATTTTTGAGTGGATTGTAGATGATTTTTCTCAATCTAAAAATATTCAGGTAATAGGAACTCCTAAAACTATTGGTCAGGCAAAATTAACCGGAAGTATTATCGAAAATATTATCAACGAGAACCCTGCAACATCTCTCGATAAGGTTGCTATAGTACTTGGTGAAGAAAATTTATTAATGCCTGTTTTATATTCATTACCATCTTCTGTAGGAAGTTTGAATATTACAATGGGATATTCCGGAAAGAATAATCCGTCGCAAATATTGATTGCAAAATTATTTAAAATGCATACCAATGCGCTTTCCAGAAAAGGCGAAAGTTATGTGTTTTATTATAAAGATGTGCTTGATATTTTAACGCATCCGTTGGTTGAGCCTTATGCAAATGCCAGAAATCTGGTTAGAATAATCAAAGAGAATAATTATACTTTTATTACTCACAATCGGATTGTAGAACTCAACTCAGATCAATCGCAATTGTTTAAATTGTTGTTCCGTAAATGGGAAAGTGGATCAGTTGCTGTTCTTGAAAATGTCTCAGCTATTCTACTTTTGGTAAAAGAAAATTTCAGCAATGACAACGAGGAAGAAAAGATTGCAAAAGCATTTGTTTATGCTGTTTTTAAAGTGATAAATAAATTGATTAATTATTACACCCAACATAGTCATATTGATAATATAGATACATTGCACGCGATCTATAAACAAGTTATCGATGTTGCTGAAATTTCGTTTGAAGGGGAGCCTTTGCATGGATTGCAAATTATGGGTGTTCTTGAAAGCCGGGTTTTAGATTTTGATACGGTAATTATAACTTCGATGAATGAAGGAAAGTTTCCTGCCGGAAAGTCCCAGAATTCGTTTATTCCGTATGATGTAAAAAGAGAATTAGGTTTGCCGACTTTTAAAGAAAAAGATGCGATTTATACCTATCACTTTTATCATTTATTGCAAAGGGCGAAAAATATTTATCTGATTTATAACACTGAAAATGATGGATTGGATGCCGGAGAACGAAGTCGTTTTATAACGCAATTGGAAGTTGAAAAACAATCGAAACACAATCTGACTTTCGATATCTATAATCCGGTATTGCCAACATCAGCATATCAGCCAATGGTTGTGGCAAAATCTGATGCTGTAATGGAGCGTTTAAAAGAAATTGCAACGGTTGGTTTTTCACCTTCGGCATTAACGAGTTATATTCGGAACCCGATTGAGTTTTATTTTCAAAAGATTCTTCGTATTCGGGAAGTAGAGGAAGTAGAAGAGAATATTGCATTAAATACATTGGGAACTATAATTCACGAAACGCTAAAAGCTTTGTATGATCCTTTTGTTGGTAGATTTATTTCGGAAGCAGACATTGAAAACTGTTTCAAATTGTTGGATAATGAAGTTTTAAAACAATTTAAAGAAGTTTATAAAGAAGGAGAAATCAAAAAAGGGCGTAATCTTTTGGCTTTTGAAGTGGCAAAGCGAAATGTTTCTAATTTCCTGAAAATGGAATTAGAGTCTATAAAAAATGGAGATGCCATTAAAATTATAGCGTTAGAAAAGACTTATGAACGCCAATTGAATCATCCAAAATTGCCTTTTCCTGTTTTAATTAAAGGAAATGTTGACAGAATTGAACAACGCAACGGTAAAATTAGAATTGTCGATTATAAGACTGGTAAAGTCGAAAAAGCAAATGTAATACTTAAGTCTTGGAACGGATTAACACAAGAGCTTAAAAACGACAAAATCATTCAGGTTTTAGCATATGCGTTTATGTACGAGAATGAAGCGGCCGGTTTGCCTATTGAAGTTGGGATTATATCTTTTAAAAATTTAAAATCAGGTTTTCTTCCTTTTGGGTTTAAAGAAGATAAGGAGTTAGATACAACGGTTACAAATGAAATTCTGAAGAGTTATATAGAGGAAATTGTTATATTGCTGACAGAAATTTTTGACATCAATATTCCTTTCGAGGAAAAAATAAATTAATCGATCAGAAAGCTTTATAATATATTCGAATTTTTTCAAACTACCTTAGTTATAAACGTATCGGTTTGTGCTATCGCTGTTTTGTTGACCGGTTTTGATTACTTCTTTGCTGTGTTTTTGAGCTTTGGTTTTTTGATAAGCATAGTTTTTAAGGAATTATATCGCAAGAATGAATATTTGTTTTATTCGAATAATGGGATTTCAAAGGCGAGACTTTTGATTTTTAGTTATCTCCTGACCATTTGTATTACACTTTTAATTGGTTTGATAACTTTTTTAATAAAAAGAATATTTTGAAAAAGCATATTTTAGAAGTTGATGGAATTCAAAAAAAGTTTAATGACAGAGTGATCCTTTCAGATGTGTATCTGAAATGTGAAACTGCTGAAATCATTGGTCTACTAGGAAGAAATGGTTCAGGGAAATCGACTTTGTTGAAGATTATTTTCGGTATAGAATCAGCTCCTAATAAATGTATTCGAATTGATTCTGTGTCAAAGAACAATGAAAATAGTTTGTCGAAAGAAATAAGTTATTTGTCGCAGGAACAATTTATTCCAAATCATTTGTCTGTAAAAAAGGCGATTTTATTATCGATCGATAAACAAAAACTAATACTTTTCTATGAAGATGAATTTATTCAGTCAATTTTAAGGAAAAGAATAAATCAATTGTCTAGTGGAGAATTGCGATACCTTGAAATTAAAATAGTGCTGTTTAATCCTTCAAAGTTTGTTTTGCTCGATGAACCTTACAATGGTTTGTCGCCAATTATGGCAGATGTGGTAAATGAATTGATAATTGTGAATTCAGCTAAAAAAGGAATTATTATCACCGATCATAATTATCTGAACGTAATCAGGATTTCGACTAAATTAATTCTGATTAAAGATGGTAAAACGCATTGTATCAAAGATAAAGCTGAACTTGTGGATAAAGGTTATCTCAACAGTTCAGCTTTTTTATAGTTGTTTTTTCTAGCTAAAAATCTTTTTGAAAAAACCTTTTTTTGCTCGTTCCTGTAAATCGGGATTATTTATGTTTCCGTTTTCAAAGCGGAATCTTCTAAATTTCATCAATTTTACATTTAAGTCAAAACGTACTTCGTCAACAGTTTTCATTTCAGTCATTTTTTTGCAAAGCTATGAAAAACTTCCAGTAAACTAAATTTCTTCTAAATGTTAAAATAATATTTAAGATATCTGAATTAGATTGCTGTTTTTTTAGATAAATCTTCTTTTTTTGTTTGCGTTTTTTATAAAATTTATTTTAAAAATAAAGAAACAGTATCGTATAAATAAAAGTATTTCAAATGGTTACGTGTGCCTTTTTTTTTAACAAGTGTTTATCGGACAATTCTGTTTATTAAAATATCTTTGACCCTTCTTAAAAATGAATAACAAAAGATATGATTGATTTAAATACACTTGTAGAAGAAACTGGGGCTGAATCTGGATTGACTTTTAATATAGATGGCATCTTGTTGGAATCTGTTAATTTAGAGTATGATGGTAATGTAGCGGCAATGATTGGAATGATACTTAAGATGTGTTTAGAAATGTCTGAAGATGTTAATAATGGAGATCTTAAACAAGTCATGATTAAGAATAAAGATGGTATTGTGGTGGCTAATAAAGACGAGCAGGATAACTGCGTTGCGTTGCTTTCTAAAGATATAAGTAAAATGGGACTTTTGCTGCGCAAGATGGATACCGTTTTCAATAATTAATTTAAATACAATTAAAACATGTCAGATTTTTTACAGAATTTTCAAAACGATTTAAAAGAAAATATCAACGGATTCATTGCTGTTTCAGTAACTGAAGTTGAAACGGGAATGTCTTATTCTTCACTTTCTTTAAATCCAAATTTTGACCCGGAATTAGCATCTGCTTATAATTTAGAAGTTGTAAAAGCAAAATTAAGCGCTATTAAAGCTTTAGGATTAAACCAAAAAATCAATGATATCTTAATTACACTAACAGATCAAATACATATTATAGATGTATCTGAAGATGGTAAATATTTTATTTATTTAGCTGTAGATTCAACAAAAGCGAACCTTGGATTAACAAGAGCGACTTTGTCTAAATTCAAAAAAGACATTATTTCAAAACTATAATATTTGCCCCAATAATGAGAAAAGGCTGTTCAGAATTTCGAGGGCACTGAAAAAGTCCTTTAAAGTTAAAAAGGTAATTTTATAAGTAAAATAGAGGCTCTGAGAATCGTCTGTACGAAAGTGTTCTCCGTCACCTATCCGAGGATATCA